>CP064961.1:0-363191 GCA_016699125.1 bacterium | reverse complement strand
TAACAACGCTACGCCAGCTTTTGTTTTATCGTCTACATTTTTAAAAACTGGCAAAAAATCCTCATGGTTCACATGATTAAGCAGATTCTTTGTGTCTTCTTTTAATAGATTCAGCTGTGCAGCAAGCTCTGCAACCGGTTTTTCCAACTCATACAGACGCATGACATTGGTACCATCGATATAGTAATTTTTCTGTGTGCGTACATAATCGGTAACTGAATCTTTTCCAGCTTTTAACAGATTAGAAACAAGGCCCATTCCATACACATCTTTTTGCAATAGGCATCCAAGGCCCATGATTGCATATAATTTTGCTATAGTTTTCATCGTAAAACTCCATTTTATTGTACAGATGCTACAACACCTCCGAATCGCAGCATCTATACTTATCTATTTACATTCTTTCAAATATCATTATTATGCTGCTTCTTGCTGAACAACCTCAGATTGATTGTTTTTGGTAATCAGATGCATTTTCACATACATTTCCAAGACCGAAGCATATCCAACTGGCATGGTAATACCTGACTCATGGATTGCCTTATTTACCTGCATTGCAATCTGATGTGCGTATACACTATGATCACGTTTTTCAATCTGAGCATCTTTTTCAATTGCTTCAAGCTTGTCAAACAACTTGGCAATGTCTTCTGCAGTTACACGTTTTCGTTCATGTGCAACTGGTACAGCTAGCTGAGCAGCTTTATCAGCATTCATTGCTTTTTGAGCTTCATGCACTAAGCTGTTAAAACCGTTACGTACCGCATTGGCACCATCGACCACAAGATCTTTTGCCATAGTTCCCTGTGACAAAGTAGCTGTAATACGTGCTTTTAATTTTTGACAATCAGGGTTGATAACATAAATATCATTTAAAGAAAGACCACACCAATTTTGCCAACTTGCGTTTATATCATTAATTTTTTCAACGCCATATGAACTCAAAAATGCATTGTGTGCTCTGTTTTTTATTTTTCCATGGACATTCTTTTTATAAAGGTAATACAATCCTGCAGCTGCAGCCGTTGTTGCTAGTCCTGCTCCCCAACCAGAATACTTGTCCATCAGCTTCACTGTCTGGTCATTATCATAACCTTTATACTGTGCGTAATACCGTGCCGCTTTTTCATTAAAAAATCTAGCCGGCGCAAGTTTAAACGTATCCTTTACCAAACTTAATGATAACCAACCATTCGAACTAAAAAATGCTTGCTTTTGTTTAAAGCTGCCATCAGCATTGTAATTGTCAGCATATTTTGCATTTTTGGCACGTAAATCATGGTTTCCGGCATAGAGCTTCATCGCATTATAAGCAGCTGATGGTTTATACGTCCAATCCCAAACTGTTGTAAATGGCCATGAAATCCAAGAACCTGCCCATGTTGCATAATCTGCAGTAGTAGCTCCAGCCGATTTTACATAACCCGCACCAGTACCTGCAGCACTTGCAAGGCGAGCGCTTGCACGCTTGACTATTCCTGGTGTATTCTCATCATTAATACCATGTACAGACGCTCCTGCAACTGACAAAAGCATACACATTATCTTTAACGTATTTTTCATAATCATAACCTTCCATTTTTAGTTACTTTTTAACCTTTTTTGTAGTGGTGACTTTTTGAAAATCACCACTATCATCTACTTTCAGTTTTATTTAGAATCCATATATTTTTTTGCCACGCTTTGAGCATACGACCCAAATTTAATCGCATTTTTCAATACAACACCAGCTGCTTTATGTCTCAACTCTTTTGATGCTTTTAACTCAGCAGCTTTTACCAATCCAGCAGCTGCACCTTTGTACCATGAAGCAATCACTTCAACTTTGAGCCAGTTTTTTTGATACGCAATCACTTCATCAATTACCTTGATTAACGCATCAGACTGTTCTTGAACAATCGCCATCTTGTCAACCGCGTCTTTGGCTACTTTTGCAAGCTCATCCAACGAGTTGCATAACTGCTTTGCATGGGTCTTCGATCTGATAGATTGTATCTTTCCAACCGCATCATCAAATTGTGTCTTAAAGTTTTGGGTTTTTCCATTAATATTGTCGACTACTGCTAACAGATTAAAATAACTTTCCAAATCCTGACGGCTACTTTCCTGTTGTTCTTCAGCCCATTCAATAAGTGTGCTTGCACTATTGTCAAAGTGTGGTAGAAGCTTGAGTAATGCTTTTTTACGTCTAAACTTCAACATGCCAAGATCAACGTCTTTCAATCGTTCATCAACAGCCTGCAGAGTTGACAGTCCCGCCAATCCTTTTACAATCGCTTCGTTTTTGGAAAGGATGTCAGCAAACCGTGCATTATTAGTATTTAATCTATCATATGCTTTGAACTTTAGATAAAACGGAACGAATTTGATTCTCGCTTCTTCAAAAGCTGCATACTGTCCATCAGTAAGATCTTCAATTTCATTCGTTTGACACACTATGCGATTCAGATCCGAAATATATTCTGCTTCTGAATTGCATGTAGTAGCCACATAACGTGGGTCAAGGTTAGTTCCAACAAAATCTGTAATAGTTGAGTCAATATGTTCAACTATCTTATTAAACTTAGTTTTAACAGTTTCCAACCTATTCTTAAAGTTTAAAACAGTAGCTTTAATATCATTAACTGTACGTTTTCCTTTTTCAAGGTTGTCATGAATTGACATAACCGCTTCAGCATATCGACCACCTCTGATGTCAATAACATCAACTTCAATCGGACTAACAGCTAAACTGACATTGTATGCTTTATATACCGTTGAAAACTGATCATTAAATTGAATTGCCTTAGTAAAATCACTACTAAGACCTGCCATTCTTTGCAGTACATTTTTTGCAACTAATGAATCTTTATACATATCCATTGCTTTTGTCATACAGTCTGCATACATCATATAGTGCTCGTTAAACTTTTGAATTTCAGCATCTCTTTTTTGTTCAGCAGCTTCACGTTCAGAAACAACCTTTGAAGCAGTTGCAACTGCATAGTTGTTGATAACTTTTTGTTTATGTTCAGCAATCCATTTATCAACAACTATCTTAACATGCTGTTGATACTGTTTTGTTGTCAGTTCAATGGTTTGTATATCTGTTTGACCAACCAATGCTTTATCAAGCGTTTTACCATCTAATTCAGCAAACGATTTTTCAATTGCATGAACAGTCAGACGGAGAATTTCATCATGTTTTGCTTCTGATTGAGTTATCAACTGAGTAACTCTGTTTTGATCAAGATTATTTTCTTTAACATCCAATTTTTGAATAGTTTCAATCATAGTACGCACCTGTTTTACATCAGAATCAGCTTCATTCAAACTCATTAATGCAATACCCAGATCTGAATGTTCAATAGCTTGACGTATCTGTTCAGCCTGCATAGTTGGTTGAACCAGACCGGTCTCAAGTGCAACCTGTATGGTATCAAATCCATGACGAACACTATTGAATTTATCCTTTACTGTACCTGAAATCGCGTTAACGAGTGACGCAGTTACTCGCGCAGGAGGTGTAGCTTTTGCGACCTCATAAGAAGTAACAACGCCATTTTTTCCGACATTGACTACAGAACTAACTCTACGCATCCCAGCGGCAATACCAGTTTTGCTCGCTGCAGCAACTGTGTTACCAATCGCACTAAAAACGCTTGGAGTTGCTTCATACGTTTTGTTGATAAGAATATTTAAATGCCCACTCCAGTCAGTGCCCAGGCCATAGTCTGCTTTCAACTGATTTAACTGCGCTTGTAACGTAGAACGTTCTGCTTCATAATCAGGCTTTTTGGCAACTATTAGTTCAAATTCTTTTATTTTTGCATTCAATTGAGCTAGAGTTGTAATGCCATATTTGCTAAGAAATTTATGTTTATAATTAGGACCACCTGGTGAACGAACTGATTCAGCTTTCATAACTTTAAGTTCTTTAGCCGGCTCACTGATAGCATCGATACGCTTTTTTAAAATTTGCATCTTCTTACTAATCACATTACCGTTACTCAAAGCTTGATAAAACTCACCAATCAGATTTTTCATCGCCAAATAACCATTACTTTTAGTAGCCGCTATTCGTGCAAGCTGTACGTTAAATGTAGGTGTTGTACCAGTTATTCCACCTGGTGCCATTGGTACTATTGGTGCTATTGGTACTATTGGTACTATTGGTGCTATTGGTACTATTGGTGCTACTGGTACTATTGGTGCTACTGGTGCTACTGGTGCTGGTACTGCTACCTTTTTTAAACCTTTAAGGCCAGCTCCGATAGCCGCATTAAACGCTGCTGCTCCTCCTGCTCCTGCCACCATAGCTGGTGCTTTTGCTGGTAATGGTGGTGCTGGTGGTGCTGGTGGAATAAGTGCTCCTCCACCTACTGGTGCTCCTCCACCTACTGGTGCTCCTCCACCTACTGGTGCTCCTCCATGCATTGAAAACACCAGAGACGTTTTACCCATCGATAAAACTAGTCCAGTTAGGAATAGTAATTGCTTTTTATTGAACTTCATATATAAACCTCCATTTATATTTACATATTCTTATTGTTTCTATCTATAATTAATTTTATTACATATTGAAATAAAGTCAAGAAATATTTTCTATTTGATATTTGAGTTGTTAAAAACAGGAAAAATAGCAACTAATCCATATTTTGAAGCTATTTTTAAAAAGAAACGTCTAAAGATCATCATTGTTAATCCTTTCAACTCATTGAAAGCCATTGAAACGAACAAAATGTAACTTATTTTGTATATTCATCTGCTTATGTATATCTCTCATTATATATTTAATTGCATAATTGTCAATTTTTATACAAAAACTGATTCAGTCGAAGGTTTTGTACATGTATATTCAGAAATTACGTTCCAGTCTTACTTTTGATTAAAATAGGTCAAAAAAGACCCCCATTTGCTCAAAAAACAGATAAATTCGTCGTCTGAGTTGGCAGTCCCTGAGCACAAAAACAACCAAAAGAACAGTGCAAAGACCGTATATTGGTTGCAATAGGCCAAATTCGAACGAGAACAAAGAAGATGGTGCGCCCGGCAGGATTTGAACCTGCGGCCTACAGATTAGGAATCCGTCGCTCTATCCACCTGAGCTACGGGCGCGTTAAAAAACGTATAAAATTGACTCACAGTCAAACGAAATGGTGCGCCCGGCAGGATTTGAACCTGCGGCCTACGGATTCGAAGTCCGTCGCTCTATCCACCTGAGCTACAGGCGCATACACACTAAACTTGTCTTTGATGGTACCAAAAAAAGAAAAAAATACTAGTTTTTTGAATTGACCATTGCAAAAACGTTGGTTAAGCTAGGGCATAGAGTGTAGTATTTTTGCCGGTGAGTGATTCGCATGAACCAAAATAATTTTGGCTTTCCGTTGTTCGATCTGTTGAGTGCGTGTCTGTTATTTGCGCTTATTCTGTATGTTTTGAAGAATAATCAGTCGTTTCTGGAGCTCCATTCGCGATCGCTTGTGCACGAGCTTGACCAGAGCTTTGCCGATCAGCTGTATAGCGCGCAACGCCACATCCGCATTGCACAACAGCTGTTTCAGGCACGAACTGAAACACGACTGCCAGATTGGAAGCAAACGATCGACAAAATCAGCGCACAGCTTGCCGACATTGAGGCAAAATATGGCGGCAACTCACCCGGCGTCATGTTTTTAGGCCCGATCGGCACCACATCGATTATTTTAAAAGAGAAAGAGCTGTCACAAAAACTGCTTGAACAGATTCTGCAAACAAACACCCTTTTGCAGGCACTGGCAGAACAACCCCTGCCACTCGCACCTGCCACCTCGGTGAGCGAAGCGCTGCACCGCAACCAGGTTCTGATCTCACACCTGTTAAAACTCAAAAATAGATAACTACGCATTCACAATAATCAGATTTCAAAAAAGATTACTTTTCTAATTATTGCGTTTTATTTATTCATTTTAGTATTATTTCAATTAAAGAGTGTACAATGAATGAAAAAGGAAGTACGATGCTTTTTAAAAAAGATAGTATATTTATTTTGGCAATAATACTTTGCTGTGTTGGACAAACATGGGGCATGGAAGCTGAAAACAACGAAACTGAGTATTTTTCAGCCGAAGAATACAATGAAGAAGAACGCACTGCTAATTTTAAGATACTGAGAGCAGATAAGGAATACCAAGGCAATATGAACGTATGTCATCAATTGGAAACAAATCCAACCCTTCGAGGCTATAACGTTAATTTGCCTAAAAAATTGGAAGAAGCTTTACAAAATTATATAAACGAATATCAAAACTCAACTGATAAGCTAATACAATCTCAAGTAGAAGAATGGAAACATTACCATGCTATTTTAAACGCAAAGCATCCGTCTGATTCGCAGAAAGCGTTTTCAGAAAAAGGTGAACCTGCAAATCAATCTATTAGCGAAACGTTAGCCTTTCAAAAGCAACAGAAGATTATAGAAGCAATGAAAGAATGGGAGGGTATAATATATAAATATTATAATAAAAATTTTCTATCTTCATGGTTTTTTAATAAATTTAGCACATTTGAAAAGGCCGCAGTAGCTTTTTATGGAACAACGTGGGCATATTTGGAAGAGAATAATAAGCAAACAATTAGGCTACAAACCACACAAGTCCTTAGAGATGCTATAGAAAATTCATTACTTACGAAACAAGAAACAATAGATAAATTTAAAAGCTACCTTGAAACTGCTAAGTATACAAAATTAAAAAAACAATTAGGAGAAAAACTAAAAGTAAAAAACAAAACTACCATAAACAAATCAGCAGCAGAAAATGATCCAGCAGTAAACCTTCCTCCTTTTGAGACTGCAAAAGTCCCAACCGAACCAAACCTTGAAAACTCAGAGCAACTTAATCATCAACTCGCTAACTTGAATCAAGACATTCAAATAAAGCTAAACACAAAACTCAAATCCGGAGCATCTGACAATCTATCAACCGCATTTGAGCAGTTTGAAACTATACTTGAACAAATAAAAACTTTGAAAGCAGAGCTTGCAACAAGTGATGAAGTTGCCAAAGACGAAGACGGTTCAGATCAGGCTCAGTTAAAAAAAGCAAAAAACATGATTGGGAATCGTTTTATTGAAAAAATAAATTCATACAATGAATTAATCAAAAACCTGCAAACGTCACCAGCAAGCACCCCTTTATTTGATACACTTGCTCAAATCATGGATGCAATAGAAACCTTTGAAAAAAATATCAGAAAAGCTGATTTTACAACCGATGGTTTAACAGAACAGTTGACGAGCACAAAACAGAATATTGCTACTTTATTTGCAGAAAAAATAAAAGAATATGATACATTAAGAAAAATGGAAATCGGTACAATAGAAAATATAGCTGAACATGTTGCTAGCTTAACTACACAGATTGAATTAGGAATAATACAATGCAATAACGCTTTGGGAAAAAATAGATACAACTTGTTTGGCAAAACTCAAGAAATAAAGACTGCGATTGAATATGTAGAAAGAATTGAGCAGTATTTTAAAAATTTAAAAGAACAACTTCAACGGTTGCAAAAAAATAATCAAAAAGACAACGCTTTGAATATAATATATTTTGCAGTAACCCCATGCCTTGAGCAGCTCAATCTATTTTTTGTTGCCGTCGCTCAAAACATTACCAACAAAAAATTAGTACCTCATCAAGCTGATTATGACATTTATTTTGACCAAGCACGGCCTAACACCTACAAGTTCAGAATCAATGATATTAACAATGAAACTACAGTTATTACCGACAAGGAATTTTTGAATTTTGAGAGTAGCTTGCTATTAATGACAAATGCACAGGCGGCTGTAGAAAAACTAAAAACCGACGAATTTGCCAGCGAAGCAACTCAAAAAAACCAAGAACAGATGCTAAAACCAGCTCAAAACGCAACAGCGCTTGCTTGGGAAAAAGCAGGGCTTGCATATGAACAAAAGTACAATGAAATGAGCCAGAACAAAGATATCAAAGATGAAACTGCAAACGTTGATTTCGAAAAAATAAAAAACAGAAAAACAGCACTGAATAATGTAAATATATTCGTCAGAGAATACAACACTGCAATGAATGAGATTGAATCAGCAATAACTACAAAAAATGTACCTCAAAACAATGTTACTGTGGCAGCGGTCCGAAAAGCAGCGGAAGAAAATTTTAGAAACGCATTAACTATAGTAAACTACATAAATCAGAATAATAAATCGTCCATGAATGACACCAAAAATATAATATTTAATAAAAGCATCAAAGATATTAACCTTGAAAATGACGTAACAAAACAAAACAAAACCACATTTAACAATTTTATTGCAGATCAGAAAAAGAAAATTACAAATATATCAACTACAAACTTTCCAACCAACCAAACTGATATTAAAAATCAACCAACGCGCAATTTAACACCGAACACAGTCACTAGGACACAGATAAACACAGTCAATAGGGCACCGAAAGAACAGCACGGAGTTAATAAAAAAATACCAAAAAAAATTTCGGAGAAAAATCTTAAATTAATAGCCAACGTAAGAAAGGCATTGCAGGAGTATACGTCTGCCCATACACAAATAAATCAATCTGTCGAAATGGATTATCAAACTTTGCAAAAGCAGAATAATCTGACAGAAGAAGTTCTTGAAAAATTGAACAAAATAAAGGATCAAAAAACATTGGTAAGAGGATTTCATAAGCTTGTAATGGAAGAATATATTAAAATGATTAACAAATTCCTTCAGAATGACAAATTAGCACTTTATATCACCAATCCTACCATTGAAAAAATCCTGCAAAACGCCATCAATGATTTTACTTACGCAATAACCATTTTAAACCCAAAAAGCACCGATACAGAAATAAAAGAGGCACGAACAAAGATATTCGATGGAAAAATAGCTACTCTGGTTGCTTCTGATCAGCTCCATAAGCCGCTACCATTAATAAATATAAAAATACTCACTACAACAGAATTCGGGTCTTTGCCAGCGTATTTTCCGTCCATTCAACAGCAATTTGAACTAGCAATAAAGGAAATACAAAAAAAGCATGAAGAAGAAAAAGAAAAAGAAGAAAAAGAAGAAGAAGAAAAAGAAGAAGAAGAAGAAGCAGCAGCAGCAGCAGAGAAGTGGCCAGTCAAAGTACCTTTTACTGAAAAAGATAATGTCCAAAAAGACACTAAACTAACCCCATTGTTAAACTTTGCAGAAAACAGACGCAATGAGTATCAAAACACCTTGACAAACATTTCTGCAAACATTAATGATTCAAAGAACAAATTTAGTAACACAGTCAAAACGGATTTTAACAATTTCGCCAACCTAATGTCCACCTATCAAAACATAGTGAATCCAATATTACAAAATCCATCGACACAAACGTACATAAACAATCCGACAATAGCAGCTATTTTAAGCAGTACAAAAAATAATTTTGAGCATGCCAAGGAGATTTTGATAGGAATAGCAACGCCAGCAGAAAAACCAAAAAAACCTGGGGAACAAGATAAAGTTGAGGACCCGACGGAAGAGCAGAATAGGGCACAAAGAAATAACATGATGTTGGCCAAAAGTCAGATTTTTAACAAAAAAATGGAAAAAATTCCATTTAAAGAGTTACATGCTAACAATAAACAAAAGACGTATACAGATTTGATGGCAGAAATCAATGGAATTAAAACTAAATTTGACGAAGCACTTGCAGAGGAATCTGTACAAGCAAAAGTAGCTGCTAAAAAAGGAAAAGTTAATCAAACAACAACAAGTGAGGGGCAAAATACTAATAACGACCAAAATAATACATCTATAGGTGCAAGAAGAGACTTTTTTGAAAGAAATGGTGATCCAGTTAGTCTAACCAGTTCAACAAAAACAAATAATATATTTAACTTAAAAACAGAAACAGCGGCATTTAAAGAAAATAAAACCATCACAAATAAGGATTTGAACAATCTACTGACTACTTCTTTAGAGCAAATTGGTAGTGCAAAGAACAAGCAAAATTTGCAGGAAGTGGTAACTATAGCTAAATTAGCAATAAATAACAATGACACGTTTTCACAAAACGAAGCATCCGCCGCTTTAAATCTGATAGATTCTTGGAAACAGAAAAAAATGACAGATTTAGAGAAGCAAGCGGCAGCTAGGCAAGCAAAGGCAGAAAAACAATCATTGAATGCATCCAGAGCCTATATGAATACACTTAATTCTTGGGGCTCATGGGCTTGGAGCTGGATCGCTGTTTGGAATTGGAACTGGTGGGGCAGCACAGAATAAGATGAAAATACGTAAAGGATGACTACCATTGAAAACTGTAGCCATCCTTTTTTAAAAACCGCCAATCATTCAAAATACAAAGAAAACACCCACTATTTTTAGATAATTAAGTTCATTAAAATCGACTCAAAAATTTACCCAAAGTTCTATTTCAATTGAACGCCGCCCCGGCTTGAAAGCCGGGGAATACAGGAAGCTCAAGACGCAAGCTGATAGAGATATGATAGAAAATGATTACTGTTCACAGACATACTTTCGTATGGCTTCTTCAATACATTGTCCAACAGTTTCACAGAAGGATCCATCAGACCAAAAATCATTTCCCCAAAGATATTTTTTTATTTCAGGCAACTGCTGACGTAGCATCCGACTTGTCGTACCTTTCAGTAGCTGTACTACTTTACTCACACTCACACTCGGTGGTAATTGAATTACTAAATGTACATGGTCAATCTGTATATTTAATTCTTGTATTGCCCACCCATTTATCACAACTATTTCTCTCAATAGTCTCTCTAATTCAATTTTGACACTTCCTTCCAATACCTTTTTTCTGTACTTTGGTATCCAAACTATATGATACATATTTCTGTGTTTCGTATGTGCACCACTCCAATATTTCTTCCTACTTCTCAGCTTAATCCTTTTTTACTACTCCTTCAACATCGGCGCTCTTCGCTGCGCTCTTAACACGCGCCTTTATGTTGCCAAGAAAACCACGGCCTTAAAAGACCGTGGTTTTCTTGGCATTTAAATAAATCGCAGGTTATTGCATTTTTTCTATAAATATCTGTATTATAAAATTAAAATACAAAATAAAATAGGTGAACATATGAACCTAAATCGATATAAACAGTTACAACTTGTTGTGCTTGGTGCACTTTTTATGATGAATGTAACAATGAATGCGATGAAAATTGAATATGATGCCGAAGAGCAAGCATATTTAGAAAAGGGTACGATGCCGACTAAAGTTTATTTTGGAGATACCGATTTCACTAATGAGGAAATAAATGAACTAAAAAAAATCTATAAACAAATTAAAGAAAGTACAAAAGAAGCGTTGGACAATATATGCAACCAAGCCGAGAGTGAAACTGTAAATTCACAAAATAGTGGAAGTATTTTCATCCTAATAGAAGCATGGAAAGCGTTAAAAGAACTCTCATTTGACATTGAAAAAAGTCGTCTAGCTAATAACAACACCTCTAGGATCGATTTCTCAGAGCACACAGCTTTCGTTGATTGGCGCGAAATAAAATCAAAAGCATTGGCGAATAACCTCCCACCCGCTAATCAACCTTCACAATCCGCAGGAGGTGGGTCTTCTAAATCATCAACATCACATTCTTGGAGCAGCATTTTTTCATCATTGTGGGATTGGTTAAGAGCACTGTGGCCCTGGTAATAGTATTGACATAAAAATAGGAAACGGTTTTAAAAAGGTATTTCATGAGTTTGAAAAATAAGATCTTCATTTTAACCCTTTTTTTACAGTACTGTCATCAGGATCATTGCATGGAAGATATCCTTTTAAAGCAAGACATTGCAAACCCTGAAGTTACAGACTTTAAAACTGTTATTGATGAACAATTTACCGAACTTGAGGGAGCAACCGATAACACTAAACAAGCGTTGAGACAGCTAAATAACCTGCCCAATCGTCCATTTACTGACCAAGAACTGGAGCAGAATCAAACATATTCAACTGAATTTCGGCAAATCAATACAATACAACAGTATCAACAACTTTTAAAAACACAGTGGAATAAGAACCAAGCATACTTTGAAAATGATTCGTCATTATTAATTCCTTTTTCAAATCATCTTTCTAATATTATTAAATGGTTCAACACGACCCAAACGACTATTAAAGAAAAGATAAATGAACAGAAAATTAATCCCATTTTTTTCTGGAACACATTCAAACTTCCTCCTCTGCAAGATTTTACAAATCAAAGTCAGAATATCCCGATACAAAACAGAAAAAAAACCTTAGCTTCTGAAATCATAACCACCTTTCCATCGGCACTAGTTACCGCTTATTTAAATGACATGAACACATTTTTTATAAATGCTTTAGCAATTAACAATACAAAGGAAAGATTAAGCAAATCGCAAAAAATTTTTAATGATACAAAAGAAACTGTTGCTACATTTAAAACACAGGGTCTTGCCCAGCAAAAATTATAATTTAGAAAAAACAACATCTAAAAGTATATCAAAAAGAGAATCATTACGAAAGTTGAATCTGAACTCTGATTCTTTGAGATGTAAAATGAACTTTGCGTCAGGAATTCCATTAAATTTAGCAAGTCTTCGTTTGGTGAAAGACCAGAAAGATTCTATTCCATTAACATGATTTTTGCCACGAGCAAACTCATTATGACTGTGAAAGATTCTGTAATGCTCATAGCCATTCAAAATGAGGCCATCATAAGCACGCCAACCATCAGTATAAATAGTTGAACCTTCCAATATTTGACCTTTGATAATAGGCATCAGTGCGTCCCTGGAGCAGTCATTTACAATAGAAACGTGCACTTTGCCTTCCCGTTTTAAGATTCCAAAAACGGGGATCTTGCCTTTTGCTCCACGTCCACGCTTGCCTCGTACTCGTTGTGGACCAAAATAGCTCTCATCAACTTCAATCTCACCTGCCAACTGTTCATTTTCTTTTTTTGAATAGTTCAAAATCTGTTGCCGAAATATTCCATAGTATCGATCTACAGTTTTGCGATTGAGGCCAAGAATTTTGGCAGTTTTTGTTGCAGGCAAATCTTGGGAAAAAAGCTTTAAAATTTTTTTAATCTTGTATCTTGATATTTTACTGTATTTGTACATGTTTCCAGCTTACCTTCTTTATCGGTGCTGGGCAAGACCCAAACACATACAAATTTAAACGACAAAACGGATGCTTTTTATCTTCAATTATTGAATGAAATGAAAAAAAAATAAATGAAATAGAAGCAGTCAACAATGAAAAGCAAAATAAAATAGAAACAGAACTTAAAAATACGAAAAAGAACTTAGAAAAAGCGTATCAAGATCTCATCGATTCCCAAAACAACACCCAAATAGATAACCAAATCAAACAGTTTAATTTTTTACAAACAGAATGTCTTCAAGCGATATATAATACATTTTCAAATGAAATAGTAACAAAAGAAAACAAGAAAAAATATCTTAATCAATTTGCAAACATTTACAGATCTACGACAAATACATTAATCAAAAAAATTCAAAACAGAATCCAGGGTCCAGATACACTCATAGAACAAAAAAATCAATATCAATTAGCCATACAAGAACTGAAAAAAAAGGCTCGGCTTAGTAATAATTTTTCTGAATTCGAGCAGTATTTTAATGAACTTGATCCTGAATCTAACCTACAAATTCAAGCGAAGCCCGCAAATCAAATACCGTTTACCCCAGCTCAACCAGCTCAACAATTACCTGTTCAACAACAGCAAAACTACCAAAGCCCACCGACAACTCCATTCAAGCAATCTCAAAATACTCAACCGGCAACCCAATGCAGTTCTGGCATACCAGCGCCAACTGGACAATCAACATCCAACACTGGTAACGGTGGAACAGCAACTCAACCACAAGCTACCAGGCTTGATAAAATTAAAACGTTTTTTTGGCGATTATTTGCCTGGCTACCCTCCTGGCGTGACATTGTATCAAAATTTGGCTTCTGATAATGCTTTGAGCTGTTTTTACCAGCTTTTCAGATTCAATAGTTGCATTCTTTAAAAGAATACTGCTATTCTTCAAAAAAACTGATTACACATTCGGTAAGAAAATGGTAAAAAGATCTATTTTTTGGGTAGTAGTTGCAACCATCTGTATCATAATCGATAGCTACTCTATTGTCGATGAACAAAAAGATACGGCCAAAGCATTTAACCAACCATCAAACGAGCAACCAGAAACGACATCAGAAAAACCAACCGAGCAATCAAAGTCTACCACCAACAAATGGGTATCAATTCCTGGCGGCACAGTTATAACCATTCCGGAAGAACCGGAAGAAAGTACTCTCTTTAATTACCTGTTTTTTAAAAAAACACTCTGGAATATAACCGTATATCCAACCGTACAAGCATTCAACAAACTGCTTTTCACCTTTGGACTTGCCAAACGAAAACCAACTATGGGCTGGTGGTCTTACCGATACTGAATAATCCTAAAAATTCCTGATTGCCATCACCACCAAGCATCGGAGATGGAATTAACTGTTTGAGAATAAATCCATGCTCTGCACATCCAGCTATAACTTTTTGTACCGCCTTTTGCCGATCATTTTCACTCCTGACAACTCCTGCACGATCAAGGCAATCAACATCAAGTTCAAATTGTGGTTTTATTAAAACAATGAGCAGACTTGCCGGTTTGAGCAATGGCAGGACTGCAGGTATCACTTTTAAGACAGAAATAAATGAAAGATCAAGCGTGATCAGGTCAACAGGTTCAGGCAACACAACACCATACCTGAGATTTATTTTTTCAAAAAGATATACGCGCGCATCTTGTGCAATCTTTTCATGCGTTTGGCCATGACCCACATCAATCCCGTACACTTTGCATGCCCCTTTTTGCAACAGACAGTCAGTAAAACCACCGGTCGAAATGCCGGCGTCCAGACAGACGAGCCCAGAAACATCGATCGACCAAGCGTTGAGCGCCGCCTCCAGCTTGAACCCTGCCCTGCTGACGTATTTTGGATGTTCAACCGTGAGCAGAACCTCACTTTCAGTGTCATAGAGATGACCAGGTTTTTTTACCACCTGATTGTTAATAAACACTGTCGCTGCCGCAATCTGCTGCTGAATCTGGCAGCGCGTCAGGTGCGGGTATTTTTGTTGAACAAGTAGATCAGCACGAACTTTTTTCTTTTCCATACAGTTTAGTGTAACAGATTTGCCAGTTTGGGGCTATTAACCTTTTTTTGAAAACAATGACCTTCTGCGTGAACGCAATGCCTGACCAACTGTTTTTGCCTGACGTCGAAGTCGGTAAAAGGTTGACTTACCCTGTGTTGCCGTACTAAATCTGTCCAACACCTCTTTTGATGGATGGATAATCTGCGAAACAATATCGCCAGAATAATGAGTCAACCGTTTTAAAAGTGTCTCAACGGAACTGTCATAGACACTGGTTTTTGAAAATACTGATTTTGCCGGTTTAAAATCCCACTCCTGGTTCTTTTTAACACAGATATCGACTGCCTTGATCCAGACGTATTCATCTTCAAGCTCTTCATCTTGGTCAGCAGCATAATACGCAGGCGCCTTTGAAAGTACCTGCTGTTTAATGAATGGAACTTCAATACACAGAAGTTTTAACTGATCTTTTTCAACCGTTTTTGCACGTTCTTCTGCTAGCTGAAGCCATACCTTGGTCGTGGCAACACTGTGACGAAAATGCTCTTCGCTCGGATGTGCATGTAACATATGCTCATTATGCAGATCAGATTTGCCCCATAATGCTTTTGTCTGTTTTGAAAACAGTTTTGCAAGTTTATGATTAAAGTCTGTTTTTTTTGATTTTTTATCGTAGGGAAGTCCACCAAAAAAGTATACTTTTGCTTTATTGGTACGGAAAAGAAAATATGCTTGGCCAAACTGATACGCATACGGCAAGACAAAAAGCTGCTTTGCATCCAACAACCATCCAGAAAGTAATAGCTGCATCATAAAAATATGTTTACAATAGTTCATTGTTTATTCCTTCTTCTTTAAAAAATCTTTTAACCAATTTTGTACAAGATCTGGAAGCCAGCGTAACCACCACGGTAGGTCTTCTTCTTTTTTGTTTTCTAATGTTTTATTTTTAAGCTTACTATCATTTGAAGTTCCTCCAGTTTCAGGCTGACCAGCTAGTTCCAGTTTATTTCCATCAGTTTGATTTCCATCGCCTTGATTCGCATATACAACTGGAGATTCAGCCACATCTTTCGGCAAATTACCCTCAGCTGATTGTTCAACGACCGATTCTGACAAAGGTTCAGGTGTATTGGTAAGCAGCTTGACAGGCTGATCAGCTGCTGTCGTATCTTCTGGAATTGGAAAGATCAGTTCTAATATAGCATTGCGCATCCTGATTGAAACATACATGATGCCTGTATCAAGATTGTGCATATAGTTTACGGCTTCTAATTCAGAGTATTTTTTAGCAAAACTGACAATGCAAAATAGTGTTTCTTGCAAGCTGCTTTTTTCCTTGAACGTTGGAAGCTTTGCAAAAAAACTGTTTGGTCGCTGTTCTGGTTCAAAAAAAGCACTAATCGGTGCACGTGGCATAGACAAAAGAACAACATCTGCATTGTCAGGCAAAAGCTGTAGTGCAATTGGGAATGCAACAGCGGGTTGATCCATTTCAATCTTATCATTTAATTGAAACCTAAACCCAGGCTGTAGTTTTTGCAAAAATGGCAACACGGATACAGCAGGAAAAACAAGAAATACCTTGTCATTCTGTTTTGCAAGCGTTTGTTCCTGCTTAAAAACACGTTCATTTATCAGTGGGACTGGTACGAGCTGATCGCCCGAGGTATTATCGGGCTCGAGTTGGGCAATCTGACTTTCCAACGTATCAGATTTGACAATACCTTCATTATTATTGTCTGCAACCGGCGTGGGTTTTTTATGGAGCTGGAGAGACTTTTTTTTGTGTTTACGTGTCACATTTTTTTTAAAAAGCAGTAATCGCAACTTTACTGGCGCAATTTTTTCGTACTCAAAAAGAAGTTTTAGGTATTTTGCTAATTCACTTTCTTTTGATCGTTGTGCAAGCCTGGTAAGTTTTTGCCCAAGTACTCGTTGTTTTTGAATAGGTGTTAACTGTTTTTTCTGTTCTTGTTTATTTTTAATTGCTGGAATTGTTTGTTGATTTACCGGTTTGCCAAGTGCATTTTGATTAATAGTTTGATGAACCTTTTTTTGCTCATCTGTTTGAACTACTTGTGCAGGTAACGGTTCAGCTTCCTGTAGCTCGAATCCATCTATTTCATTTAATGCACCTAACTCTGTATTTTTATCTTCATCAAAATCATCAGCTTCACCTGAACTTGCTTGACTAAGCATATTTTTTCGTGTTTCTCGTTTCTGTTTATCAGCCTGCAAAAACTGATTTTTATTCAACTCGGAGGTAGGTACGACTCCTGACTGAACATTTAGTCGTGAACGCTTAGCTTGCAGACCGGTAAAACCGGTTACTCTTTTTTCTATTTTTGAAAGTTCAGCAAGTAAGTCTTCTTTTGTTTCTAGTTTTTGTATAAATATTTTTGTTAAATGAAAAATTTTGTAAAACGGTGAACTCAAAACAAGATTTGATTGGGAAAAAAGATATAAAAAAAGCCTCATTTCATCAAGATATTGTTGAGATAAATTTCTTTTTGATGTGGTATGTAAACCATTGAAAGTCTTTTGCAAGAAGACATCATTAAAAATTGTTCGAGAAAAATTTCCATAAAATGCGCTTACTCTCTCATCTGTTAACATAAACAGAGCATGTTTTCGATCATCGAACCAATAAGCATTATTTTTTTGCTTGTTGGTTAAAAAATTTGCCCAGCACACTACAAGCTCTGTCCTAAATAAAACTGCATACTCATGAATCAAAGGAAATGTAAAAACATATTTATTATGAACATCATGTAAAATCTGATCAACACTTAAAACAGCATTAAATCTGTTAGTTTTTTCTGGCTTTAAAAACAGAACAAATGAAAACTCTCCTCGTTCTTTCTTCTTTATATCTTGCTGCTTTTCAATTTTAAAAAACCCAACTGATTCATTTATCACGTTTATATTGTCAATAGGACGACCAATATAGATCTGCTCATGTTCATTAATTACAAAATTCGTTCTTACTTTTTCATATAAAATCATGATAGCACACAGTTTTTCTGCTTCATTTTTATATACCACTGCATAGCGACTGGATATATTGTTTATTTTTTCATGTGCATCTATTGTTTTGTCAAAAACTGCATTCAGAAAATGGTGCGGCAACAGATTGTTTACTTTGGTTAAGTCTGCACTTTTTGGTTGTTTAAGCTGCAATGCATCAAACTGGGCCTTTGTAACTGAACTACTCAAAAAAGAGTCTCTATTATTTTGATGCTCGACAAACACATATAGTTGGCCAGTTGCTGTGATGAAGGTGGGCAAGAGGACAACTGTATACAGATCTTGATTGAAATTTTTAATCTGCACAGTGGCGGCATGCTGGTTGTATGGAAAAAGGATCAAAAACAAAAATAAAAAATGTGCATTCATACTCAGCTCTTTTTGAAAAGTTTTTATTAGTTTCCAAAAAAGAGCAATTAAAATGCAACTGATTAGAAGAAAAAATGACATTCTGTTTTTAAAAAAGCCTATTTACCTATAAAAAAAGAGGCACCTGCGCAAGTGCCTCTTTTTCATAATTGTTGCCATATTAGGTTTTTACCAGTTTTGAACTTTGTGCAAACGCTCCTGCAAAGGCTTGCCGCTTTTCAAAGGTTGCAAGCAGCTCTTTCATCGTTGTGCTTAACGGATACCGATAATCGGATGCAAATTTTTTCTCTTGCGAAAGCATTTTTTGATACTCAAGCACCACAAAAATAGGATCTGCCATGCGTGTACCATTGTCTTTTGACGTAATGGTCAAAAATTTATTGGTCATGCCCTTTTTCAAAGCCGCACGCAGCTCTGCCAAGGTTGAAACGGCAATGCCATTTACTTCAACCAATGTACTTCCAACGGTAATGGTACGTGTTCGATAGACAACCGAATTTGGAAAAACATGCGTTACAACCAACGCAGCATTCGCCTGTTGCTTGAAATCAGCGAAATCTGCCAGCCCTGGTGCTGCTTCAATCAATGTATGAACATGGTTCAAAGTGAGGGGCATGACTACCATGCCACCGAAAATCTCATAATCAATCTCATCATATCCGGGATAGATTTTTCGCACTGCTGGTTGAACTGCCATATTAAACTGTACTGCAAGCTCCATTCGTTTGCCTTTTCGGTATAACACAAGTTTTAACTCCTGGCCAACTGGCAGGCGACCAACAAAATCGATAATTGAAAGTTTATCTTCACTCCATGGCACTTTCATTTCACCAAAAAGATCGATCGGATGACCATTGATCTCATAAATCATATCACCTCGTTGGACTCCTGCTTTGTCGAGTGTACTGCCAGGCAAAACACCAACCACATAACAACCGCCAGGCAAAGGATTGCCAAGGTATTCAGTTAATTCAACCGAACCGTTGTTAAAAAAGACTCCCAAAAATGGCTTTCTTAACAACGGGGTAGTATACAGTTCTGATAAAACCAGTTTTAAATCATTGATCGGAATGGCATACCCAACATTTTGCGCCTCCATGATGCCTGCTGAATTAATGCCGATCACCTCACCCTTGCTGTTTAACAATGGACCGCCAGACGAACCCGGATTGATTGGTGCACTCATCTGAATATAATGCCTTTCATGCCCACTAATAACACCTGTGGTACTTTTCAATGACTGTTGGCCTAGCGGATATCCAAGCGCCAAAACATCGTCAGAACGAAAAACCTTATCAGAGTCACCGAGTGGCAAAAAGGGGATCGCACCCAAGGCTTCATTAATCATTTTTTTGCTTTCTTCTGTTAATCGTAACAGTGCAAGGTCACGCTCAGGACTGATGCCCACAATATCAACGTCAATGATCCGTTTACCCAACGAAGGAATCTGAATCCATACCGCTTTTGCCTGTGTGACCACGTGAGCATTGGTGATCAGGTCGCCATCTGCGTTAATAAAAAAACCGCTGCCGTATGCTGCTCCTTGCGAGGGTGTTTTGTAAGGTTGCAAAATATCGATTGCTGCAATTTGAGAAAATATCTGCACCACAGTATCCTTGACCATATCCTGTACAGGCTTCCACAATTGAGATGAGGTGACTACCATCTGTTGCACCACACCTGCAAGTTTACGTTCTGGCTCACTTTGTTCCTGTTTTACAAGGTCCTGTTTGAGATTTTCAGTTTTTATATGCACTGAATGGATGGTCGTTTCTAAATAGTACAGTTTATAATATAAAAAACCGGACAAAACGATGCTGTAAACAAAAAGAAAAATTATACCATTCCTTTGTATCGATGAAGTATTGCCTGTCATTCAGTTCCTTCTGTTTGTATGGATAAATCTGCTCAATCGTACCATTTTGTTACCAGATGTACAATAAGAGATGATTGTTTGTTTTTTTCTTTTTTCTTTTTTTTTGATTGCGCATATTTCGTTTCATGATCACTGTTTTTTGTTTTTTAACATTATGTTTTTTTGCGGATGGTCGAGCACACAACCATCCGCAAAAAAACGTTATATTGAATAGAAATGAAATGAGCTCAAAAAACTTCCCATACCTTTTTCACAAAAACAAAAACATAAGCAAAAATGAATGATTTTGCGTTTACTTTCACGCAAGGATATACTAAATCATAATCATCTTTAAAAATTAAAAGGATTTTCTATGGCAACCACCCTTGAGGCAATCGTATCTTTGTGTAAACGACGCGGCTTTGTGTATCCATCAGCTGAAATTTATGGTGGATTAAATGGAGTGTACGATATGGGACACTTGGGTGCTTTGATGAAAGAGAACATCAGGAAAGCATGGAAAAAATCGGTAAAGCTGCAAGGCCATCAGACACTTTTTATGGAAGGTGCATTATTAGGTCACGAGGGAGTCTGGACCGCATCGGGACATGTAAGTAACTTTCATGATCCGATGGTTGACTGTTTGCATTGTAAAAAAAGATACCGTGCAGATGACATTGATCTGAACAAACCGTGTGCACACTGCGGCAACAAGGGTTGGACCGAGGTACGACAGTTTAATCTTATGTTCAAAACAGAACTTGGTGCGGCCCAAGGATCAAGCTCCGTTGCATACCTGCGCCCAGAAACCGCACAAGCAATTTTTCCTAACTTTAAAAATGTGTACAGCACCAATCGTGTCAAAATTCCGTTTGGCATCGCACAGGTTGGAAAAGCGTTCAGAAATGAGATCACCCCAAAACAGTTTCTGTTTCGTATGCGCGAGTTTGAACAGATGGAGATCGAATGGTTTTGTCACCCGGATGAGTCGATGCATTTTTTTGATATCTGGTGCCAAAAACGGAAAGCGTTTTATCAGGCCATTGGTATGAATATGGACAAAATACGTTTTAGAGCACATGAAAAAGATGAGTTGTCCCATTATTCAAAACAGACAAGCGATATCGAATATGAGTTTCCTTTTGGGTGGAAAGAACTTGAAGGTATTGCGCATCGGGGAAACTTTGATTTGACACAACATTCCAAACATTCATCAAAAGATCTTTCCGTGCATGATGAGGCAACAAATACAAGTTTTGTTCCGCATGTGGTCGAATGTTCAGTCGGTGTTGATCGACTCTTTTTGACCATTCTGTTTGATGCGTATCAGGTTGATATGGTCGACGGTGAAGAACGAACGGTTTTAAAACTGCATCCACAGATCGCACCGATCAAAGCAGCCTTCTTGCCGCTCACCAAGCAGCTGACAGAACCTGCATTAAAAGCATTTCAAAATACATTAAACCTTGAGATTGAAACAATTTTTGATGATTCGGGCTCGATCGGAAAACGGTATCGTCGCTATGATGAGATTGGTGTTCCTGCCTGTTTTACTTTCGATTTTGAAAGTCCAAATGATCAGTGCGTTACCGTGCGTAATCGTGATACACTGGCACAGGAACGTATTGGAATCGACAAAGTCAGTAGTTATGTGAATGACCTTTTAAAATAGAAGTTATAATGGTCTACGATTGGAATAACTGATCAGGCCCTTTTTCTTATCCTTTATTTTTGGTAGGCTACCTCTTATATACATTTTTTATACGTATGCAGATCTTACTTTTTTTGAGATATAAAAATGAGCAGTAAAAAACTGGTTGATTTTTCTCCAGGCAGGGTTGTTATTTTATCACTTCTTTCAATGATTGTGGTCGGAGTACTGCTATTATCATTGCCTTCTGCAACCACAAAACCGATCGCTTTGATCGATCTTTTTTTTACGACCACCTCATTCACCTGCGTGACCGGGCTTCTGACTGTTTCTTTGGACAGCTTTTCATTTTTTGGCCAATGCATTCTGCTCTGTATCATGCAGATCGGCGGCCTCGGCATTATCACGCTCACGCTATTATTTATGTACCTGATTGCAGAGCTAGGCCTTGCAACCCAGCTGATGGCAGGACAGCTACTCGAGATCGATTCGTGGCCACAGATAAAAAAGCTTCTTATTTTTATCACCTTATTTACCATATCAATCGAACTTATCGCCACGGTACTGTTATTCCCTACATTTTACACGCATCACAGTTTTGCCCAAGCAGTCTTTTTCTCATTTTTCCATGCAGTCAGCATTTTTTGTAATGCGGGCGTCTGGTTGGCGCCAGATACGGATATTCAGATATTTTTGGGTAACGGCTTTGCCTTAACTGTCATGGCGATCTTGATCTTAATCTCCGATATCGGATTTATGGCATGGTATGAACTGTACCAGAAAACCGACCTGTTACACGAACGAAAAAAGATTCATCTTTCGTTGCAAAGCAAAATCGTATTTCATGCAACTCTATTAATTGTATCGGTAAGCACGCTGCTTTTTTTATGCCTTGAATGGACGCGAACACTTGCCCGTCTTCCCTTTTTGAAAAAAATAGGCATCGCTTTTTTTAATGGAAATTCGATGCGAAGCACAGGAATGATATTTGATCAGACGGCCAACCTGCATCCGGGCACCTCATTATTGGCAATGCTTTTGGCATTTGTCGGTGCAGCGCCGCTATCGACAGGGAGTGGTGTAAAAATAACCACAGTTGCGGTATTTTTGGCAATGATACGATCAGTACTCAACAGTAGATTTGCGGTTGAAATTAAAGGGCGAACCATTCCGTTTGAACAGGCACAAAAAGCATGCGCTATCATTTTTTTGACTATTGCATGGATCTTTTTGAGTAGTTTCTGCCTGTTGCTTGTGCAACCAAATCTGCAGATTCATGATGTTCTTTTTGAAACCACCATGGCAATTACAAACGTTGGAATCAGCAGCGGTTTGACGCAACAGCTTTCAACGCTTGGAAAACTTATCATCATGATTACCATGATCATTGGCCGCATAGGATCTGTCACATTATTGCTCGCAATTTTATCTTCAAAAACAAGAAAAGTAACCGATTTTTCATATCCAGAAGAGCGTGTCACTTTTGGATGAGTAAGGAAAAACTATGAAATGTTGTGTCATTGGATTAGGACGATTTGGCTACCAGGTAGCCACCACATTGGCAGAAAATGGTGTTGAAGTGATGGCAGTTGATAGCAATGAATCGATTATTGCATCGATTAAAGATCATGTCACACAGGCAATCTGTATGCATATTACTGACGAAGCTTCTTTGCGCAGTCTTGGCGTTGATGAGATGGATGTCGCGGTGGTTGCCATTGGCGAAAACCTTGCACAGTCGATCACCATTGCGGTTTTTTTAAAAAAGGGACTCAAAGTTCCGCGAGTCATTGCCCGAGCAGTTACAGAAATTCACCGGGATATTTTAAAACTGGTTGGCGCAGATCGTGTGGTACTGCCTGAAAAGGATACTGCCATTCGCGTTGCCGACGGAATCAGTGCATCATTTTTAGACATTGTCAGAATTAGCAAGCAGTTTGCGGTCGTACAGCTTGCAACTCCCAAATCATTTGTTGGAAAAACAGTCAAAGAGATCGGGTTTCTTGAAAATTATGATGTTCACTGCGTGGGAATTAAAGATACAAAAGATCTGGTCGTCACAGTCACGCCCCAATATCAGATCAAACTGAACGACCGACTTATCTGCGCAGGTATGATTCAAGATCTTGAGCGATTAACTCAATAGTGTTTGTTATTAAAAAAGGGACCTGCAATGGCGCAAGCCCTTTTTTAAATTAAAATGATTGTATAAAAAGTGTTGACTATTGAATTGCTTTTAATACAGAATCCTTAAAAAATTTCAGACCAGGAGTGAATAATGGATAAAAACTGGAACATTTCTCTGGGGAAATTCTCACCTTATAGAAACAATCTATATAGTCTTCTTTTATAAGCTGATTCATAATTTTAACAGCAAACTGAAGCCCGTCTTCCTGGCTGTTTTGTAAATCAAAGTCGAAATATTCTTTAAAATATTTTTTAAGACGAATATCAGCTGGATCATTTTTATACTTCAATTTTATTTCTTCACACCCTTGTTCCGCATAGTCCAATTTCTCTTCGTCAAAAATACTAGCGACTGATGGGTCTATTTTATTAAGTTCCTGCCACCATGATTTTTGATCCTGCGCCGTGCACCAACCAGTAAAAAGAAAACTGAACCCAAAAGCATACATACATTTTTTCATAACACTGACCCTAAACTTTAGAAATATTTGAGAAAGATTGCTTTCAGTATACACGCTTGCCTAAAAATCTCAAGCTCGATCATTTTGGAATGCGCCTTTTAATCGTTAATGGGTTCGCAAGCAAACAAAGATTTTTTTAAACTCTGAAAAAGTCCTTACACTTTTTTAAAATATATGGTGTTTAAACCAGTTTTATGTTACAATGCAAATCTATCTAATAAATTTACCAAAACATAGACCTGTTTTTAAAAAAGAGAGAAAATGGCTCAAAGCGCTGGTGTTCTTTTAAAAAAAAAATTTGGACAACATTTTTTACGTGATTATGACGTGCTTGCCAAAATCATCCAACATGCACAGTTAACAGAGGCTGACTCGGTGTTGGAAATCGGCTGTGGTGATGGGTTTTTGACTCGGGCACTGTTGGACGAGCCCATCAAAAAACTTTGCTCATTTGAAATCGACCAGCAATGGGCGACACAGGTCAAAAATAGCATTCAAGATGACCGGTTTGAGCTGAAAATACAGGATATCCTGACCATTCAAAATGATTTTTTTGTCCACGACGGCTTATGGAAAGTGGTTGCCAATCTGCCATACAACATCACCTTTCCTATTCTGGAAATCTTTCGGCTGCAGTCTGATTATTTAGACCGTGGCATTATCATGATTCAGGAAGAGGTAGCGCAAAAACTGGCAAAAAAAGCCGGAAACGGCAAAGATTACGGTTTCGTATCGCTTTTTTATCAATACTATTTCGATTTTACACTCCTTGACAAGGTGCTGCCAGCCTCATTTTTTCCCATGCCGAATGTAGTATCCCGACTGATCGCGTTTCGACCAAAAAAAGAGCGCCCCGCAATTGAGGATGCTGAGAATTTTTGGAATTTTATAAAGTTAGTTTTTAAGCAACCACGCAGGACATTAAAAAATAATCTGGCGGAGTCATCTTTGAAAATCAGCCAGTTATCAGAAGAGGTTTTACAAAAAAGGGCCCAACAGCTTGATTTTCAACAGTTATTGCAGCTCTGGCATGCGATAAAATGAGCGTCAGTATGCCTTCATGTGCCGCTTTTCAGCTTGCTTAATTGATTGAATAATTTCAATTTTTATATAAACATAAACATTTATTGAAAAAAGTTGCGCTTTTTATTTTTTCTGTTCTACTAAACAGTAGGTGATAGGTACTTTACAGCAAGGAAAACAGATGACAAAAACCCTATTCAACGTCAATCGATCGACTTTGTGCATAAGCATGTTTCTGGCCGGCGCACTCTTAACCACAGGTCAGACGGAGGCAAATCCACTTAATCTTATCCCCATCTTGTTTAAAACCGCAAAAAACATTATCCACACAAGCATTTTGAACATACAAAATGCGTCAGCGGAAGAGCTCTGTTATCTGGGAGCCGGCTCGGGTGTGGGTGCAGCGATCGGATATCTCTTTTATTACGCAACTCCCTTTATATTCTGGTCGGCATTCAAAGCCGCTACCGTTCATCAGGCATACCACGGTGCAAGCATGGTTGCTCTCTTTTTTGGGGTTAAATATGCATTGGGAATGTTACATGCAGACGAGCCATTACATATTAGCGATGTTCACAAAAAGATAGATTTCATGGTCAGCGGCTTTTTTATTGGTTACTTTGCTGGCCTTTTGGCAAAATCAGTAAAAAAATATCGTGAGGCTAAAAATCTATAAAACTAGTACATGTACCTAGGGTAATAGACCCTCAAAAAACAGTTCTGGGTAAACTAAATCTCAATGTTTCTAGTAAATGGAGACAGAGCTCAGAGTAGTATTTTAAATTCGTATTCATAATAAAAACAGGTTTAAAATATGTATTTAAACAATATTATTGAATAAATAAACTAAAAAATGATAAAATCATTAATGAGAAATCCCAAGGGCCTAATGGGG
Organism: bacterium; assembly: GCA_016699125.1. Lineage (NCBI taxonomy): Bacteria > bacterium. Next base: position 336,558 of record CP064961.1, on the reverse strand, counting down.
CAGATAATAGATGGAAAAAAGTGGTGTTTGTTTTTTTTTAATACTGTCGTATGCAACTGCGGCGAGCTTCATACACCTTGCAACGATTCATAGTCAATCATTTGATACGGTTAGTAAACCCTATCCGTACAGCAGAAATAGACAGGTGTCAAAAGGTTTTACAACAACCGAGTACCAGAAGTTACAAAACTATCTGGAACAGCGAGTCACTGAATATGAGATAAAAGCAAATCATGCAAAAAAACATGCATATGAAGAATGTATGACCCTTTTAAAAAAATTAAAAAATAGCTTACCTACAGCATTTATCAAAGAAAACGCGCACTATGATGGACAACAGGTTAAAAAGCTTATTAAGCAGTTAGAAACACTGGATGAGGACATACAATCAGTTGTAGATGCCGTACCTCTGAGAATCAGTTTTTTAAAAGGAAAACTCGAAAAAAGCTGGTTTTTGATAAAAGAGATTTTAACCATTGAATGGCAGTTTGAGTATGACGACGTACACAAAAATATGATCGATCCTTTTTCTGCTCGCTGGCCACAGGTTGAAGATAAAGCATGGCACGTGATTTTACTAGTTGAACAGCTCTATCGAAGTTATGACAAGCGATGCACGCAAGAAGAGATTGAAACTGCAGTATCTATTCTGGAAGAGTATCTACTGTCGTTCGAATTTCAGGTTTCAAATATCGTCACTCGGGCTGCAGTGCAAGCAAGAAAGAAACTTGAAAATATAAGAACAATAAGAGGAATGTAATATATATAAAATATAAAAAAGAAGGGTTTGTAATGACAAAATTTAAAATTAATGCATTACTTTTAATAGTTACTCTAGGCCTGGAGGTGCTGGCAAATTCAGCACAATTAACAAAAACAGAAATACAACGACTAAAAGATTATTTACTTGAGCAAAAACAGGCCGCAACTGATAAGCGCGCAGCACTTGATGTTGAGCTACAAGCAGCACTTGACGCAAAAGAAGATGCAGGAGGCCAACATGTCAAGGATATCAAAAGTGCTATGTTTCCCTTAACAGATATTATTCAACATACTGACAAATTGTTAGAACAGCTACGCACTGGCAAATATGACTACAGTCTTGTTGTGGCACAACTGAAGTCACTGGGCACAAATCCTCAAAGTGTTTTAAAAACAACTGGCGTACGTGACAAGTTACTTTCTGGTCAAAAAATACATGCACTTATTGTTGAGATAGATGCCGTTAATCCAGAAAGATCTACTGATGAAATCGATGAAGCTTTTTTAAAGCAAAAGATCGGAAAGCAGTCTGATAAACGAATGATGTACATTGCAACAGATCTGACAGATCGCCTCTATAAAAAGCATGGAGAAATTACCGATTTGACTGATTTGAAAACTGGAATCACCATTTTGAGAACATACCTGGTGGGCTTTCAGAATGATACCACAATCAAAGCCGTACAAAAAAGACCTATCGTTGCAGCACTGAACAAACTGGTTGATATTGAAAACGCACGACTTCGCACATCTTAAATCAGACTATCCTTTAAAAATCTAGAAAGAAAGAGGAGACAGTTGGTGCCAACTGTCTCCTCTTTCTTTCTAAAAACTGATTGTAAAAAAGATTGATTATGGCACACTAATACAGTGTTGCATAATTAATTTAAATAGTTTCTCCAAGGAGACAATGGAATGGTAAAGATAGGTAAAGAGCTTATTCAGGAATTACGAGATCGTACAGGCTTGGGTATGATGGATTGTCGTAAAGCACTTGAAGAGACTGAAGGCAATATAGAAAAAGCAATCGAAATTCTTCGCAAAAAAGGTGCATTAGTTGCAGCAAAACGTGCAAGCAAACAGACAAGTGAAGGCGTAGTGTATGCGTACATCCATCCTGGTGATCGCCTTGGTGTTATGATAGAAATTAATTGCGAAACAGATTTTGTGGCAAAAACTGACGCCGTACGTATGTTGGCGAAAGATCTTTGCATGCATATTGCAGCGATAAAACCTTTATATGTTAATCCTGAAGAAGTTGATGGGGCATTTCTAGAAAGAGAAAAAAATATACTCAAAGAACAGCTTGTCAATTCCGGCAAACCCACAGCAATGATCGACCAGATTGTTGAAGGTAAAATAAGCAAACTGTACAGTGAGATATGCCTATTAAAACAGCAGTTTGTAAAAAATGATCAACAAACGGTACAGGATGCGGTAAACCAAGTAATTGCAAAAACTGGTGAGAATGTTGTTATTAAACGCTTTGCACGTTTTGAACTCGGCCTTTAATCTATTTTCAAGCATAAAGAGGATGTTATGAAGGAAATTATACTTGAAGAGAATAATATAAAAAGTTTTCAGACTCCCATGGAGCAGGAAGCGGTACAAGCAATTAAACACTTTGAAAAAGAGCTTACAAAAGTTCGCACCGGACGTGCGCATACATCGTTAGTCGAAGATCTTTTGATACATTGTTATGGCGGACAAAGCATGCCACTGAAAAGCCTAGCTGCCGTAGCTGCTCCTGAGTCACGTTTAATTACGATTCAACCATGGGACACTTCAGTCATCGGCGCGATAGAAAATGCTATTACAAATTCCGAGCTTGGTTTAACCCCCATCAATGATGGAGCGTTAATTCGCTTACAACTACCACAAATGACCACTGCGCGAAGAGATGAGTTATTAAAGGTGTTAAACAAAAAACTTGAAGAATGCAAGGTCAGCATTCGTAACGTAAGAAAAGATTTTAACAACCTTTTAAAGGACGCAAAACAAAATAAAAAAATATCTGAGAATTTTTTCAACAGATTAACCGACGTTTTGCAAACTGTTACTGACAAATATTGCAAATTAGCCGAAGAACATGCAACAAAAAAAGAGAAAGATATTACAACCGTTTAAAAAAACAAAAGGCTTTTTTTTTTAAAAATCTTTGCTAAACTTGTGGTAATTAAAAAAAGGGTTGCTAGCTCAATAGGTAGAGCAACAGACTCTTAATCTGTAGGTTGTTGGTTCGATTCCAACGCAACCCACCACAGAATTTGCAAGAGTGGCGGAATTGGCAGACGCACTGGACTTAGGATCCAGCTTCCGAAAGGAAGTAGGGGTTCGACTCCCCTCTCTTGCACCAACACTTTAAAGGAGAGTGTTATGAATGGCGCTGAGGTTGTCACTCATTCGGTGAAACAAAATTTTGTGTATAAAGATCCATTAAGTTTTGATTCTTACAAAGATGTTTTTGGATTTGAGTACCTGTTGGGTCAAGGCAATCGTATACAGATCACCATTACTATTCCAAGCGTTTTTGTTGATCATATGTATGAGCTGGCTGCTGTAGATCAAAGAAAATTAATGCATCTAAATGGTATAAATCGGATGGATGTGCCGATCACGTTTATTAAAACCCATTATCAGGGACTACTAAGTAGTCATTTAAAAGACTTTTTGTTAAAATTTTGTATTTTCGATTTTATGTATGATCAGTTACACAAACATAAGATCTGTCTGAGTATCTGGCCTGTAGTGGTCGCATTTGATATCGAGCCAAGTCAGGATGCAAAGTGCTTATTTGAAGCGTTTTATGTTGAAACAATGCAGCTCAAAGAATGGAAGCTGTTCCCTTTTAAAATGCCAAAAAGAAAAAACTATAAAGATCTTGATCGGCAAGCTGAAAATTTTATAGAACATGAAACTGAGCACACAAAGACATCGCCAGAGCTCACAGTTGATTATTTAGATTGGGTTTTTTTCAAAGTAACGGTGGTAACTGATATATCATATTTTAACATCGTTCCCCTTGAAGCATATTTCTGGCTAAGGATGGATGATGCAGAAATAAACACAGAACTAAGAGACCTGTTTTTGTACAAAAAAATTGGTGATACCTTCACCACTCAAACGGCTGAATTACAAACATTTTTTAGCCAAAAGCATCTTTCAAACTATCTATTTTCTATTACTATTTTGGATATTGATTCTTATGCACAGGTATGTTTCAATAACTTTAAACATTTTTTTAAGATAAAAACACAGAAAGATCTACACAAAAAACTTGTTGAAGTTTTTTCTTTTCGAAACGACATTTCACAAAGACGATCCATTGTTGATGAAGCACTTGCCGTACTCACACATAGACACCAGGTTACAGCTCCTGCTTGGCTTGTTGAAGAACAGAAAAAAAAGGTTTTGGCTAGCGTAAAAAAAAATCATGATTATAATGTTTACAAACGACAGGCAGATTTTGAACAGAGAATAGAAGAGTTGGCACATAAACAGATAAAAGATTCTATCATTGTTGATCAGATTGCTCACGATGAAAAGATGGATGTCACCTTGCAAGACCTTAAATCATATTTAAATCTTACAAAACGTGCTCGTCTGCGAAACTTTTTCTGTTTTGAGTTGCCTACTACGGAAGTGGATGGCCAGCAGATGCCGATCTCTTTACAAAGTTTAAAACAGCTCTGCCTCAGGGAAAAAACGGTAAATTATATCATTTATTATTTAACAAAAAAGTAAACAATATTCATGAACACAAAAGTCCACGATCTTATTATTATCGGCTCAGGGCCGGCAGGCCTCACTGCGGCAGTATACGCCGCGCGTGCAAACTTACATCCGATCATCATTGAAGGTAAAACGCCTGGTGGTCAGCTCATGTCAACAACCTACGTTGAAAACTGGCCGGGTCAAAAAAGCATTCTTGGCCCAATGCTCATGATGCAGATGCGCGAGCATGCGTTACATTTTGGCACAAACATTCTTTCAGAATCTGTGGTAACCGTTGATTTTGCCAAAAAGCCGTTTTCAGTTACGACCGATGCAGCAAAAACGTACCACGCTCAATCGATCATCATTGCAACAGGCGCACACCATAAAACGTTAGGATGCCCGGGCGAGGCAACCTACTGGTCAAAAGGCGTAACCACCTGCGCAGTCTGTGACGGTGCGTTTTATCCAAATAAAAAGGTGGTTGTCATCGGCGGTGGAGACACCGCCATGGAAGATGCCTCCTTTTTGAAAAAGTTCACCAACCAGATCACCATCGTTCATATACTTGATAAGTTGACCGCCTCTTTTGCCATGCAACAGCGGGTTTTGGGCGATCCTGACATCAAAATCATATACGAAAGCACCGTAAAACAGTTTCATGGCAACGGCACACAGCTGACCGGCATGACCATCAGACATCAAAAAACCGGCAACGAATCTGAGCTTGAAGCGGATGGTGCATTTATTGCAATCGGCTTGAAGCCGAATACGGCTCCGTTCAAGGGCCAGCTTGCCATGAATGAGCTTGGATATATTACCGTTACCAATCAGGTTCATACCTCAGTTCCCGGCATTTTTGCAGCAGGAGATGTGCATGATTATAAATATCGCCAAGCGATCACCTCTGCCGGTGCTGGCTGCATGGCGGCATTGGAAGCTGAACGGTACCTGCTGGGCTTGTAAGCTCATGAATCGCTTTTGCTTTTTTGGCGGATAAAAGTTATAATAAAACTGTTTTTTGGGTATTTTTTCTTTTTTCAATATGCTGAGGTTTTTTATGAAAAAAATTTTGTGTTTTTGTTTGCTCCTAATCGGTTTATTTCCTGGATTGTGCAAGGCTGATGGTGAGACATGGTGGGAATTCTTACGAAGAAATTATCAACAAAGTGTTTTAGTATTATTTGATAAAAGTAAAATTGATCGATTTGAAAAGCTCTTTGATGCAAAAGTAAAACAACGTAAAGTAAAAACATATGATGAAGCTATGGAGCTTCAAGCTGATATTTTAAGAGAATTTTTTGCATTAAAAACGTCCCACGATATTCATCCTAGATCTCTGTACAAAGGTTTATTAAAAGATGATGTAGTTGAACAATATAATAGCGATTGTATTCGGAATGGAAAGCAAGGGATCGACACTTATTGTCAAGAGACAGAAAAGAGTTTTGCTGAGATTTACCATGCTTTAAGTTTTGTGGCGACGAAAAAATTTGAAGAAAAATATCCATGGCTTAAAGAAGCGATCAAGCAAAAAAAAATTGAAAATCAAACAAATTTTGAACAATAATTAAAAAAAACACTTTCAAAATAGTTAAAAGCCACTTCTGATCTGCATCAAAAGTGGCTTTTTTTTAGTTTATGCTTCATTAATCAGCTTACCGCATACTCATTGTACCGTTTCATCATCATTGTTCACATTCCATGGATTGTACCTCAAAAAACTCATCGTTGAACTGAACCAACTATTTTTTGTAGGTTCTGTTACCAATTTTTGAGTAGATTCCTTTTTGACACTATTTTCACGAGCTTTTTTGACATACACGATTGCCATGTTATCAGAATGTAGTTTTGCAAGCAGTTGGCTATAATGCGTAATTTCAGCTTCGCTCATACATCCATTCATTAGCTTTTCAGTCAGGATTGCCAGTTTTTTTCGCATACCTTCACAACAATATTGATAATGTTCAATAACTTTAACAATCATTTCATTTTGAAAATCTATATTTTGACGTTTTATCACCGTTGCAATCATGTTATCGGAGAATTTTATGATTTCACTTTGGTGTGTGTTATGGTAATAACTGTTAATTGCTATCTTAAGCTGCTCTGGATCAGGCAGACAAGCATAGATGCGCAAAAGTTGCACACCCTGATGATCTTTGCATTCTTCAGATATATTCTTAATCGTATAGCTCAGCATTTTACGTAATATTTCATATTTTAAAACATTGAACGCATCACAGTCTATTGTACTTGCCCTTTTTAAATTATTGAGCCGAACATTAAGGTCACCTGATCTGTCCTTTATTTCATAATACCGATCAAAAATGTTATTTAATGTATTATCTTCCAATTCTATTTCACTTTTATTCACACCATCCCTATACATATTAAACAAACTCAAAATATCTGTTTTTATCTGTTCTATTTGAATGGATCCATCACTCAACCAGATATCTTGCATCGATTCAAATAGAGCTTTGAGTGGATTTACTGCCTCTTGCTGAGAAACAAATGCATCAAAGCCAGAGCCATTAAACATTTCAAAAAGTTGCAAAAAGTTACTTAACTGCTCATGCTTTTCAATAAACATTTCAAAATCGGTAGCTGCAGTACGTGACAAAAATGGATAGCGATATAACAGCAATAGTTTTAAAACAGGCACCATATAGTTACACTCATAATTAGCCGATATATCATGAAACATTGCCAAAACAGACAACTCGTGAACCACCGTTTTTGAATCTTTTTTTTGATTCGCCTCTATAAAATTATAAACTGTTTCCTTTTTTGTATGGGTCCACAAACCATCAGTTGCTAACAATAACCAGTCAGTATTCAGTTTTTTAATTTCGTAAATATCCGGTTCTGAAGTCATTTCGAATAACGAACATCTAAAATTACCAAAACTTCTTGAAAAACTGTATGAATCAGTTCGTTCGGCAAGATGATGTGAGATGGTGTCCTTGAAAGCTCCATTTTCTTTCCATATACCTAACGAATCACCACAAAATGCTAACCAAAATTTTTCAGCATCTGATAACAGACACAACGCTGTTGAGCCGCCACTGTACCACGAGTCTTGACTATCTCTATTAATTTTTTTTAGATCTTCATTAACCTCTAAAAATGCCTTTCTAATATTTGATGATAATGCTTCAGGACTATTATTTTGCTTCATAATATTAGCTAATAGACGCTGATACTGTAATTTCATCGTCAATAATGGAAGCAGTTCAGTTTGAATACGTTCTTGCCCAATACCACCATTGCCATCACATACTGCAACCAGCAGGGGCGATGAATATTCATTTTCAGTTTCAAAAGCTATCACATCTTCCTGTATTCTTTTACTGCCCTGCATAATGCCCGTGGCAGCATTCCAAAGACCTGTATCTGTTTTGAAATTTGAGCTTTGTAATACTAGATCAGTATTACTAGAAAATGAGGTATACAAAGTACTATAAAATACCATTGTGACAATACATACATGTAAAATCATTCACTCAATCTTTACTATTATTTAATTGAAAATTATTAACAAAATAGAAAAAATACACACTAAAAGCAAGGCGCTTTTTACTGTAACTTGATTTGGATCTCATACTTGCAAGATTTATATTGCGTGTTATAATCCAACTTAATATTTTTATTACACAGATATTTTTATTACACAGAAAAAATTTACTAATGAAACACTTAAAAATCACATTCTTTTTTCTGTTTATCACACACAATGCAAACTCAATGGATTCTTTAATTCAGACGTATGAGCACACGAAGGATATACTTTTTTCCTTTCTTTTTTCAGCACACCCTGATGGGGAGCCTGCTTTAATGGTGTTCACTGAAAACAGATTAATGGCCAGTATAATTCAATCCGAGATCTATCAAATCGTTTTCGATAGCTTTAAAGTTGATGGTAAACTTACAGAAAAACATTTATTTGAATTCACTTTGTTCGCAACAGATATCGCCGAAACACTAAAACTACCATTGGAAAACATAGAAAGAGCAAAAGTGCTTAGACTTGTTTCAAAAAAATTACGCAATGCAATAAACATAAAAAACATTTATGCATTAGAAAGAGAAATTTTGAAAATCCAGTTATTGGATGAATTTGTTTCTGCCATAAGTGGTTCAGAAACAGTCTACAAAAATCAGATAGATAGCAAAGAACAAAGGTTTAAATATATAGTTTTTATTCAAAATTATGTAAATCTTCTGATTTTAAACAAGCTAAATAAGCATTATCAAAATGCTTATCAAAATAAATATATAACAAACTTAGTAACTTCAAGCCATCCTATAGCGCAAAAGCTTAATAATGTTTTATTTTGCTTATCCACAATGGCAATTGAACGTGATGAAAACGATGAAAAGCTATCTGAAAAACAATGTAAAGTTCTTATAAAAGAATTGAACGACTATCATACTGCATTTACAAAGCTCTCTTTATTTTTATTTGCAGATCACCCGATCAATCAAAAAGGATTACTGCCCATTAACCTAGACATCACTGAAACCGAAAATGATACACGAACAAAGATACGCAATATTTTTAAAGAACAAACAGATATTTTTCACGACTCTAACCCTATAGAAATAAAAATAAAACTGAATGGAAAAGGAATGGTTGATGAAGATACAATAACCTTTCGAGAGTGTCTATTTAAAAATCCAATAATTGAAAATATCGCTAATTTTGAGATCCAGAAATTAAAATTCGCATCATAATAAGGATGATATTACACATGCTAATTTTAATTTTGAAAGACATACTATTCGAAACACCCTCCTGGGTGTGGGTAGTGTTTGTCTATATTATTGTCATGGGAATCAAAGCATCAAAAACTCGTAGTATTTATCTTCCTCGAATCTTTTTAACACAATGCATTATGTTTGGATTAAAATACAAAAGTTACTTTTCCTCTGACGCCCTTACACTTATACCAGTAGTAATTGTGACAACAGTGATAAGTTTTTTTACTATCGATACTACCCAACTCAAACGAGACACGAAGACGACAAGCATCATTATACCAGGCAGTTATCAAACACTAGTTATCATGCTTTCTTTTTTTACTGTAAAATATATTTTTGGATTTTTGTACGTAACTAACCCTACTATCGCGCTGAAGTATAAGCTCTTTGATCTTATGATAAGTGGTATCTTGACAGGCTTTCTACTCGGAAAATCTTTGCGTTTTACCAGCTGGTACTTGAAACAAACTTCTTGATTACCAGCCAAATCGATAGGTCAATCTATTCCACCATGTATCTTTTACCACAGGCTTTTTTTCCAATGTCTCTTTATGTAGTTGTTCATCCGATAAATATGATTTGCTTTGTGGTATCTGTTTTAGAAATGTCTGTCCCTTTTTTTGCCCGCCATGATACAAAGATTTTTGACCAGCATTATGCACTATAGGAACTTTCGAATAACTACTCGGTTTACGTGAACTGGAGAATGCACCTCTTTGTCCTTGCTTTAAAGTCTCGTCAGAATCATCATCTGTATTTATAGAGGCCGATGATTTTTTGATACCCCATATACTGCCTCGATCAAAATAACCCTTGATCAAATTTTTTGACTCCAAGCTACCTGATACAGAAGCTTCTACAAAAGGAGCTGTTAATTTTTTGAAGTCAAACGATAAAAAATGAGTATCTTTTTTTTCATAAGAATCATCTATGGCTTTTATAAAATTATCAAAAATAGTTAAAAATTCTTTCTTTTTTTTAAAATTAAATATAACATGTTGATTAAATTTCACAATTACCTCGTCTCGTTTTTTAAAAAGAGCTGATTTAAACTCTTCCAGAGTCAATTGTGAACAATATTCTGGCAAATCAACCTTACCAAAAGCTTCTTCTAATTTATCAACAAAAGAACGATACCTCTGCTGCAACTTAGTTGGCCAAACAGAAAAAAGAACCTGTGAATAGTTTGCTTGCCCAGTTCTTTCAAAAACGAGCCAGGTAACCATCTGATTAGGATGACTGTCAACATATTTTGTAAATTCAGCAACTGCATTTCCAGAATAGCTATATTCTGCACGATCTGTTTGTACTGAGCCACCCACCATCTTGTTTTTTAGCTCATCATCAAGCTTCATCAAATTAGTTATATCTAATGCAGTATCAGACTGTTCTAAAAACTTTAATAATAACTGAAAACAAAACTCCTTATCTGATTCAGAAGCTGTAGAAGCAATCACAGAACAATAAACATCTATAATATGATGCTGCATTATCCTTTCAGAAGACTGTTCCGAGGGATAAAAATGTGATACTATGTTTTTATGTTTTAATGCCATATTCAGAAAAATTTCAAAAAATTTCCGAGATGAATGTAAATTTTCACTAATCCAATAGCTGTATAATTTTAAAGCATTATCCTCAACAGTAGCTACCATATTATTGATCAGATCGGTCTCTTGTGTAGTAGGTTGCAAATTGAAAAAATACCTATTAATTGCAGCTTCATCAAAGACAACCTTTGCTTCGCTTATATCACTATATTTTTTATAAAAAAATCGCATACATACACTTTTATCAAAAAAACTATTCACGAGTTGATAAAGGTTTGTAAAAGGAGAGCTAGCCATGGTTATAGAATAATGAAATAAATAATTTGTAAGTAAGTTTATACCTGCTTTTTCAACAATAAGCCACTTTAAGCTATCTTTTAATTTTTGATCAACAGTTAAAAGACCTGCAAGAAGCCTATTATCAATGGATTCGTAGCTGTCTTTTTTTGAATCCAAGTAACGATCATACGATAAAGCTTTCCCAGTGTAATAATTTTGTAGTAAATCAAGCATGTGATTTATCATAAAAAAAAGTTTCTGTTGATTTTGCTCAGACTTGAAAAAATGTTTTATTTTGTAATAAACGGCATCATCTTGATCCCAAAAGGCATATTCCAGTAAGTTTTTTTCTAAATAATCGAAAATGGCCTGATTATCAGGGTGAAGCTCTATACCGTGAAATTCATTAAGTATTACGTATAACCCACCCAAAACTCGCCAAATATTACGAACCTTTTGAATAATAGACTGATCTTTAGACGTATTTACCTCAAAGGCCTTTAATATGTTATTTAATTCTTTGATTTCTTTGTCACAGTCAAGCTGTTTAATCATACGCTCTATATTATAGATAAGAAGTTCAAAACGCAAAGGATCAAAGTCATCTTTAGACAATCCGCTTGCCAATTCTTTATACATCTGTTCAACAAAATTAATCTTCTCTTCTATCTCAAATGAACATAATTTACGGGCATTTTGCTCAGTAGGGAAGACTAATGCGGTCTTGTTTGAAAGCATCTCTCTTAATGCTCCTAGTTTATTTTTCACTTCGGTTAACTTAAGAGGACGCTTTGATTGATTCAATGGCAAGCTAAACTGTTTTTGATTCATATCATGTTGACCTGCAAGCATTATATTGGAAAAAAAAACCAATACCACAGTGCTATATTTCATAAGAACATCCATTACAATAGAGATTACAGATTTAATTATAACAGATTTTTATTATTTATTTCAATATGTAATTTTTTTTATTTGCCTAAAAGATTTTCGGAAGGCATTTTTTAAAAAAGCGAAAACTGAAACAAAAAATTCTGAAATTGGCTCTGTCAATGATTTTTCTTGTTTCAGTTGAACTTGCGGCATTGTTTTTGTAGGTTGAAAGTTTTCACCTAAAAAACAGGTTTATATTTACAATCTTTCTAAAAATTTAACATCATTATTTAAAATTATTGCTATTTTGTATTTTTAATCTGTATGCTAAAAACGTACATAACAGAGAATAAAAACTATTACTACTAAAACAGAGGAAATCACCATGAAAGCAGCTCTCTCTTTTTCGTTACTGCTTCTTTCCTTTTATTCTGCACTGCTTAGTCAAGAACCTGAGCGCGATACGGTTGAAGGCATTTTGTATCAAGTAATCGAAAAGCAACGCGGCATTTTACCGCTCGTCAACCCAGACAATCTCACCGCAACGATCGGAACTATTCAGATGCTCGACTCATTAAAAAGCCAAACCAAAGCAGATGAAGTTGCATTTGATTTGAAAAAAAATATCAAAGGAAAAGAAAAGTCATATGAATCAGTATTGGCAAACTACAAAAAGGAAATAAGCGACATTATACTTGAAGCAATCAAAACAAAATACGGTGAGATAAATACTATTATCAAAAATAGAACAACAGAATTTCAAATAGTAGTAAACGGCAGCGAAGGCTTTGGCAAAACCCTTCGCAAAATTGGTAACAGCGCAAAAGACCTTTTTAAAAAGAAGATTTTGCGATCAAAAACAGAAAGCGACTATTCTGATGCCACATTTAAGATCATTAATCCAGCAATTGACGAACCGTTCAAAGGTAATCGCCTTGAATATCTTTACTCGGAACTGTTGACTGTTACGAAAAAAAGCTTGGAAATTGGCCAGTTAATCAATATCTATACAATTTTACTCAAAAACAATGTAAGCCAAGAAAATTTTGAAACTCAAAATGCCACAATAGAAACTAATTTAGACGGTCTGATAAAATCGATAAACAAGTTTTTGGAAACTTATAGTTCATATGACGAGCAAAAGCAGCAGACGGTTCCCTACCTGATCGCTTTAACTTTGGAATATCGAAATACTGCAAACGCCATCATTGAAAATTCCATTGAATACTTGAACGTACGTGTTGCACAAGCAAAAGAGACTGCTTCAATCAGCAAAAACTTTAACACATTTTTACAGCAAGAGCTGTTTCCAACCGTACAAAAGATTACCGATGACAACGTAGCCGCCAACAATAGCAGCCTGCAACATAAAAATAGTCAATTAAACGCAAAAATATCACGCCTTCAACTTGAAAACCAGGCATTAAAGCGTCAAGTTGAAGATCTCAGATTGCAAGTACGACATACAAAAATAACAGAGAGCATAGAAAGTGCTGAACCTGAATCCATTGAAACAGGCTTATCACGTACTATGCGCATACCCGAAACTTCTTCAAGCTTATTCTTACCAACTGACCCTGCAACTTTGGATTCTACAACCATTTTTAAGAATAAACTGACAAAATCACAAATTGATCCCATTTCAACGAGTAAACTTCAAGAAAGTTTAACAAAAATAGATAATTTTATCAAAGAAATTCCAAATAATAATAAATTTACAACTGAGAACTATCAAAAGTTAAGTAATTATTTAAATGATTTGCTAAATGATACAGAGATTCAAAAAGAGAAGACTGCAATACAAGAGCGCTTGCAAAAACTAACCAATTTCTACCATGCTAGTCATATAAAAGATATTGAAGAAATTACCAAAGATCTACAAACGTTTAAGAAAACTTTGTACGAAACAGAAAAGGAATTAGATATTGCAAAAAACTCCATTCAAAATAAAATCATTAAGTTAAAAAATCTTCCCAAAGATACCTTCTCAGAAAATAGAAGCGCAGTAGTTGCTAACTTAGAATCGGAGCTACAAAAAACATACAAAGAAAAAATGAATAATAGTAACGCTAAAACAGCAGAAATCAAAGCAAAAATTAAGGAGTTTAAAGATAGAATATTTACCAAGGAAGCAATATTAAACGATGCATATGAAACACTTACAAAAACCATAGCCAAGAACATACCAAAAGAGCCTGACCTAGAAAAAAGTTTAAAGCCTGCTATGAAAAAGTTAAATCAATCAATGCAAGAGAAAACCAACCTAGCAAAACAGTTTGAAACAATAAATAATATGCTTAATCAGCTCATTGAGAGAGAAGCTGCAGAAAATAAAACCGATCAAGAAGCTCGGAAAAACATTACTCAAGCCATCACAGATCTGGAAAAGCCGTATGCTGCAAACACCCCCTATAATCAAGCGGTTAAAGCTCAAATAAACAAAGAGTTGAAGGAGCGCCTAAATCCTATAACTACAGAAAAAAAAAAGTAACAATCCCGCTGGCTGAAATCACCACGCTTGAACCGATTGCAAACGCCACCAATCAACTGCAAATCCCAACGGCAGCGCAAACAGCTCAACCGGTACAACAAGCAGAAACTGAAAAAAACATACCAACAGCGTTCCCCCTTTGGCCTATTTTTGAAAATCTAGTCGCCACACCGATTCAAGAACAAAAAACATTCCTAAAAAATATTCAAACAGATCCTGTCATTGCCGGCGCGAATGATGCGATGACAACATTCAATCAGCCTTTGATCACCAAAAATCAGCCTGATTCTGTAACCTTTTACGTTCAAAATATTGAAGGTCTGCTAAAAAACATAAGCCCTATCTATTGGCAGACAACAGAGTTTGCACCAAACTGGCAGTCGACTACGACCAAAAAACTTCCCATTTCCATTGATGTACTCACATCAGGACATGGAACCGTGACTATTGATGCAAATTTTTTGGCGAATATACAACAGGAACAACAACCATTGTTGCTGCTTGAAAATGTGCAGCAGCAGAACAATAATTCATGGCCTGATGAACCGATAAATCCTGTTTTTCAAACTAAAAATAGCTATCTGGGACAAAAAAAGATTTTGGAGTCGTTTTTCGTCGTAGAGAACAGTACCCCATTCAAACAAAACCCGTACATTCCAACCATCAACACACAAGTTGTTGGCAAAAACGAATTTGTCCCATTTTTAGAATCGATTATTGAAACGCTTAATGAAACAGACAACCAGACAGAACCAACTGTAAAAGAGCCTTTTGAAACTGAAGATGCAATGCTTTTTAGAAAGCTATTAGAACAAAAAAAGAACGATCCTGGACATTTTTTAACCTCGCACAATAAACCTGTTGACCTTGAAATGGAGATGGTAACCAAGCCAAAACAGATGGCACAAACGGGTTCTGACAATACGGGAAAAATGACATTTTATATCGAAAACCTCCATGCAATGCTTGAAAAAGTGGCACCCGATTTTTCACACACAAAAGGTCTGGCGCAAAATATTGCATATTCTGATCCTCGCTTTCCTTTAACCATTCATTTAGACACAGATGGACACGGCACCGTAACGTTTGAAAAACAGGTCCTGACCAGTTTGCCAGATGATAACAATGCATTGCAAGGGTTATTGACCTATTTTAACAATGAGCTCATACCAAAAAACGGTTCAAAAACATTGCCATTTTTAACTGCCAGAAAAAAGAAAGTTTTATCAAATATTTATCAAGCAACATTTGACCTACAAGCCCCTTCAAAATTTTTTGTTCTTAAAACAAAAAAACTTAACCAGGGAGCTTTACAGTATGAACCACAACCGGACATTTATATTATTGGGTCATTGAAATTTGAAAAATTTTTAGGAACTGTATTTAACACATTTTATATGCAAGGCAATGATCAAATTGATCAACAAAAAAGACAGATTGAAGCATTTCAAAACATTAAAAAATCAAAAAAAACAGAAACCAAGCTACCTGAATCTGTACCAAAAAAGGCTGAACCTAATCTTAAAAATAAAGAATTCAAAGCAACTATGGAAAAATTCAAAAAAGCAGTAGAAAACGAAGAAATACAATTACGCCCCACAATAGACAGGCGAGAGCTTTATAATCCACTAGAAAGGCAAAAAAGGAATCAAGTTTCAGAACAAAGAAGAACTGAAAGAAGGAATAAAAACCGTTTAAAAACAAAATATAAAAGGCCCCTCATCGATAAAATGCCTTTTTTTAAAAAATAAAAACGGGTATAATCCAATTCAACTGAATTATACCCGATAACATTTAAATTGCTTCGATGCGAACCACAGTTGCCTGTTGACGATGACCCCGTTTTACACGAACCTTTTTGCGCCGTTTAAAACGAAAAACAATCAGTTTTTTACCTTTTACATGTTTTACGATAGAGCCGGTCACCACAGTTTTAAGTGTTGGTTGACCTACTTCAAAGACACCTTCGGCGGTTTTTCTGAATAAAACCTGATCAAACGTCACCGCATCGCCTGCGTTACCGGCCAAAAGCTCAACCGCAACTGTTTTTCCTTCAACCACCTGATACTGCTTGCCGCCTGTCGCTATAATCGCATACCGGCCATAATTTTTTGGATTCTCCATGTCTTATGCCTACTGTCATTTTAAAAAAATATATACTATGTATGGTACATTATATAGTTTTGCCAATATTTTGCTAGTATCTTCACAATATCAGTTTTTAGCCAAGATAACAAATTTTTTGATGGTTATTTTATTGTAGATTTTTCTGTAATTCTACGATAATATCAAGCGCCTGCCGTGGTGTAATATCTTCAACATTCAACGCTCGTACCTGATTAATCAATAATTCATGTTGACAAACAGTATTTACTTCGTTTACAGCCAAAAATTGAATAGGTCCATCCACGAACCTTTTTTCCTCAGACAAAGCCTGTTGACACAGCATTACTGCTCGCTCTAAAACTTTTTCAGGCAGCTGTGCCAGCTTTGCAACCTCAATGCCAAACGAACCATCAGCTACTCCTGGTGTTAACTGATATAAAAAAGTAATCCCATTTGCATGCTTTTTACATGCCATAAAAAAAGCTTTAATCCCAGAATGAGTTAACGTAAGTGCCGTAAGTTCATGATAATGGGTTGCAAAAAGTGTCAAAACGGGTTTTTTTTCCAGATATTCAATGACTGCCTGCGCAATTGATCGGCCGTCCACTGTACTGGTACCCCGGCCTACCTCATCTAAAATGACCAGACTTCGATCAGTTGCATACTGACATATTTTGGCTGTCTCTTCCATTTCAACAAGAAAGGTACTTTTACCCCCAGAAATAAAATCACCAGAACCGATGCGTGTATATACTCCATCGCATACCATAAGTTCTACCGAAGCGGCGGGAACAAAGCTGCCAAGATGTGCCATGATAGTAATTAAGGCCGTCTGACGAAGATAGGTTGACTTGCCACCCATGTTTGGGCCAGTCAATATAAAAAGGGTCTGCGCTTGGTCCAATAATGTATCATTTTGGATGAATGGCACATTTGTTGAAGCCTCTACAATCGGGTGCCGTCCCCCTTTAATTGCTATTTTTTTTTCTTGTGTAAACAATGGTCTTACATACTGACGTTGCTGTGCACAGGCTGCCAGCCCAAGAATAGCATCCAGATGTGCAATGCCATGACACGTCTTTCGCAACTGAGGTCCAAACATACAGGTACGACTTTTAATATCCTCAAAAAGCAGCCTTTCACGATCATAAAAATCTGCTTTTGCTCGTTCAATCTGACGCGCAAGAAGATCTAGTTGCGTACACGTGTAACGCTCTTTACCAACCAAGGACTGCAAAGGTTTATAATCCTCCGGAACATGCACTGCCGCTGTTTTACTCATCTCAATATAATAGCCATATAACGTATTAAAACGTATTTTTAAACTACCAATTCCCGTTTTTTCCTGCTCCTGCTTTTCAAGCTCAACTATTTTTTGATTACCATTGACCATCAGCTCTCTCAGCTGGTCAAGAGGTTGATCAAAACCGGGGCGAATAATATAACCGGTAGATAATGTGGCTTCATCCAAACCATCTGCCAAAAGTTGTTGCATTTCAGGCAGTTGCACGAGAGATTGATTAATACTACTGAGCAAAGCAAACGACTCACTGACAGGCTGCAAAAGCTGTTTAATGCTATCAAGAGCTGTCAAAAAATCACGTAACAAAAAGAAATCTGCTAATACCGCTTTTGCCAATAGAATTCTTCCAATGGCACGTTCCGCATCACCAATTTTTTTTAAAATATCAGTGATTTTCTCAGCAAATAATGGGTCTTTAAAACATAGTTCAATCACATCAAGCCGCTGATTAATCATTTTTGCATCTATCAATGGTCGAGTAAGCCATTTTTTGATCATTCGTGAGCCCATCGGAGTTACTGCCTTATCCAGAAGCTGTAACAAGGTATGATTTCTGCTGCCGTCATAAAGATTTACAAAAAGCTCAAGGTTTTTTTGCGTGATGGTGTCGATATTCAAAAAATCTGTTGCTGTGTACCTGTGCAATGAAGAAAATGATACCAACGCCTGCTCATGAGATTTTTTAAGATACGCATAGAATAGAAGGAGGGTTTGGTGGATGGATACATGTTTTTCAATCAGGTCAACGGTGGATTGATGAAATTGTGCGGCAATCCATCCTAAAAAATCTTCACACTGATCATCCTGTATAATTACATCAATAATGCAAGCATTGACAAAATTTATTTTTTTAAAAAGCTCTACAAATTGTAGCTTATCAGCAGAAATAAGAATAATTTCGTCCGGAAAAAATCGTAACAACTCAGCTTCAAGTCGATGTATTGCTGCATCATTAATGAAAGTAAAAAAGAGCTGCCCCGTTAGAAATTCTACTGCTAAAAAGCCAAACCCATCGGCTACACACCTTAAAACAACAATATAGGATGAGGATTTTTCATCTAATAAATGTTGCTCAACCAGAGTACCAGGCGTAAACACACGCACAACCCCTCGACGAACCACCGTACCAGGTTTTGGCTGCTCAAGCTGGTTACACACGGCAACTTTGAACCCACCTTTTACCAATTTGCTCACATAATGATCAAACGCATGTATCGGTACACCACACAACGGAATATCAGTTCCTGCAGTTTTGCCACGCTTTGTCAACGCTATACCCAAAAAATGAGCCGCTGTTTTTGCATCATCAAAAAAAAGTTCATAAAAATCCCCAACCTGAAAAAAGAGCAACATATCTGCGTACTCTTTTTTTATAGTCGCATATTGCTGCATTAACGGGGTTTGCTGCGTAATCTCTTCATGCATACTGACTGTCCATTCTCACATCAAAATGAAGGTAGTTATTTGACTCCTGAAGGTTTTTCAGGAAATTCTTCAAACAAAGAAAATCCTTTGACCATATAACCTACCTTATTTAAAAACTGTTCAAGCAACAGTGACAAACTATTGCTATCTTTACGTTCCAAAGCATCTTTATACACATCACGAAACTCTTTTGCATATTCAAAAAGATATTCATGAATCGACATAGCATCTTGCTTTGTGGCTGATGGCAGCTGTCCACTACGATACTCCATGTACCCTATTATTTTTTCAACCTGCCTGAATAAAAGTGATGACATCGTTTTGAGTACATGGTATACCCGCTCAGTATCACCTGAGTTTTTTAACGCCTGCTCGTACACAACAAGCAGTTGTGTACAGATCTGAATAGTGGCTGTATAACATGCCTGAGTATCAACATACCATGAGATCGTATGCTCATGCACATACTGACTCGTCACACTATCAACAACAGTATGCGTTACACTCATCACAAATGCTTGACCACAAAGCTGTGCAACCGCCTTCAAAAATGCTCCACTAGTTATACCACTCAAAAAACCACTACACCCTGCTTTAAATGATCCCCAGGCATATCCCGGAACCTGCTTCCACGGTGTATTGTCCCACGTTTGCCCTGATAAAATTTTATCAGGAATTATCGGCACCAAGGACTTGTCACAGCTACAATTTTGCTGCGTATTTTTATCGAAAGACGCACTATATAGAAACTGTCCACATATAAAAAGGTAATATCCAGCGGTGGCCATCTTAATCGAACGCTCCAAGTAATAATCTCGTTTTAATCTTCGCTGTATTGCTTTAGCATACTGTGCCACTCGCTCTTTTTTAGCTGCGGTAAAGATAAAGACAATTGAGAAAAACTTTGTAAAAAAACCATCGCAAAGATGGCACACACAAGACACTTAAACATGAATTCCTTATGAATTTTGTAAAACTTCAAAATATGGTTTTAAATAGCGTCCCGTATAACCCTGATCAATAGTAACCAGGTAAGATGGAATTCCTTGGCACACAACAGTTCCTCCACCAACACCACCCTCTGGACCCATGTCAATGAGATAATCCATAACTCTTAACACGTCAATATTATGTTCAATAATTATCATTGAATTACCTTTATCTACAAGTGTATTTAAGACCTTTAAAAGTTTATCTATATCACAGCTATGCAATCCAGTAGTCGGTTCATCTAAAATATAGAGCGTATTTTTACCACGCTTGCCCAACTCATCAACAAGTTTAATCCGTTGAGCTTCACCACCTGAAAGTGTATTTGACGATTGCCCTAACTGCAGATATTCAAGGCCAACCTCACATAAAAGATCTAACTTTTTTTTAATACCTTTATGTGATTCAAAAAAGAGTGAGGCTTCAAAGGCAGTCATAGCAAGCACTTCAGCAATATGTTTACCTTTAAACAGGATCTCTAGTGTGGCTTCGTTATATCGCCTACCTTTACACGTTTTACATTGCATCACAACTTCAGGTAAAAAATGCATCGAATAGGTTATCGTACCTTCACCGGCACACTCAAAACATCTTCCTTCACTTGTATTAAAACTAAACCGACCAAGCTTATAGCCTCGTGCCAGGCTTTCCGGGAGCTGCGCATACAGTTTGCGAATGTCATCAAAAATACCCAAATAAGTTGCCGGATTTGATCGCGGTGTTCTGCCAATAGGAGACTGATTAATAACCACTAATGATTCAATATATTCCGCACCAATAACATCCTTCTCTTTTTCTAATTTTATCTCTTTCCCAACTGTAGCAGCACGCTTTACAAGAGATCTACCGTCAAGTTCTCGCATAAGTATTGGCACCAGCTCTTGTATTACTAACGTGCTTTTGCCCGATCCGGAGACTCCAGAAATCCCACACATCACACCAAGTGGAAAGCTAACCGTAATATTCTTTAAATTATTTTTAGATAAATGCTTCAGCGTCAAAAATTTGGCTGTAGGCCTCAATGGTCCAGTTTTGGTAATTTTTAAGCGGCCAGATAAGTATCCACCAGTTAACGATTTTTCATTATTTTTAATCTCTTCCGGCGTACCAGTTGCCACAACCATTCCCCCATGAACACCTGCACCAGGACCCATTTCAATAATAAAATCAGCCCTTGCAATAGTATCCAAATCATGCTCAACAACAACTACCGTATTTCCAATATCTCTCAATAGTTCAAGCATTTTAATTAATTTATCATTATCACGCTGATGTAGTCCAATGCTGGGCTCATCCAACACATATAATACGCCTGTTAACATAGAACCTATTTGCGTTGCCAGTCTGATACGTTGTGCCTCACCGCCAGACAAAGTTTGGGCAGGCCTACTCAATGTTAAATACGACAAACCAACATTCTGCAAAAACTCAATTTTCGTTTTTAATTCTTTGATAAGTCCTTTTACTACTTCTTGAGCAACCGGATCTAATACCAAATTATCAAAAAAAACCCTCAGATCAGCTATCGAATATCCCGCCAAGTCGGCTATCGAACAGTCATTAATTTTAACTGCCAATGCATATGGATTAAGACGCTTGCCATCACAAGCATCACAAATTTCTTCTTTCCAGCGTATATTTGACCACCTACTTTCAGCTTCCATTAATCCATTCATCCATCCACTGACAATACCCAGCCCCTCACACTGTTGACAAGCTCCAATTGGCGAATTAAAAGAAAAATTACGAGGTTCAAATTCAGGCATCGACTCACCGCAATGCAGACATACGTGGTCAATCGAATATACCTGCTCAAGCTGTGACGCAGAACTGATTTTGCAAACTCCTTTTCCTATTTGAAAAGCATGTTCTACAGAGGCTTGCACTCTCCCATGTTCATATTCACTCAAATCAATACTATCTACTAAAATATCTATGGTATGTTTATGCATTTTTTGCAATTTTAATTTCGCAACCTCATCGATATGAGTAAATTTATACACAACACCATCAATACGAAAACGGTAATATCCAGATTGAAAAAACTTTTTCAAGTCTTCCGTATATTCCCCTTTTCTATCATGAACAAACGGTGCATGAATAGTAATAACTTGACCATGAAATTGTGTCTGAATAAGCGCTGAAAGGCTTTCTGGCGATTCAGCTTTTACTACCTTGTGACATTTTGGGCAATGCGGAACTCCCACTTGAGCAAAGAGAACCCTCAAACAGTCATAAATCTCCGTAATTGTTCCAACGGTTGAGCGCGGATTACTGCCTACCGTCTTCTGTTCTATAGCAATCGCCGGGCAGAGACCATCAATAGCGTCAACTTCTGGCTTGCCAACCACTCCCAAAAACTGTCGCGCATAAGAAGATAACGAATCCATATAACGCCGTTTACCTTCGGTGTATAAAACATCCAATGCCAAAGAACTTTTACCTGAACCTGACGGGCCAGTAATAACAACGAGCGAATTTTTAGGAATCTCTACCGTGATGTCCTTCAAATTATGCTCTCGAGCCCCCTTGATGATAATAGACTGACTAGACTCAACACACTTCCCTTGATATGGCACACTTTTCCTTATTGGATTTACTGGATAAAAATTGACATTTTCAAACTTTAGTGTCATTATACCAAACAATTGTGAGTGTGTAAAAACAAAAAAGCCTCTTACATAAAACTGAAAATCATACGTGGTGAGTGTAGCTCAGCTGGCAGAGCATCAGATTGTGGCTCTGGGGGTCGTGGGTTCAAGTCCCACCACTCACCCCACTTTTCAAAAATGAAAGGCTGAAATGCAGTTCTTTTGGGGAATCGTTCTTTTGTTCTTAGGTTTGCAAATTATTTTGGAATCAGCCTTTGGGGTGTCTATCCCATTTTTAAAACTTTTTATCGGTTGTTTTCTTATCTATCTTGGATTTCAGATTTTAGGAATAGATACATTTTTCCTTGAAAAACGAATACATAATGATTACCAAACTAAAGTCATCTATGGGACCACAGAGACAAATCAATCTAAAACTTTTTTTCAAAATACCCATTGGTACTTAAATAATATAACGCACAACACACATCTTTATAATAAAACAACGTTCGGCCAAACGGTATTTTTTATCAATCCAAGCCAGTCAATACGAATAAAAATTAAAGGTTTTTTCAGTACGATAATCGTACCTGGCAGAAAGGAAAGTTTGACGCTTAATCAAAAATTTATTTGGAATAATATCGGTCACGACCACACACCAATGATCACCGTCAAGGCGGCGGTTACCTTTGGAACAATCAAGCTTGTCTATCTTACAGAAGACGATAAAAATAAAGAAGGTTGATTTTTAAGAAAAAGCTTGTATTATTTTAGTGATCTTCTAAACCTTCTGACTATACCATCGGGGCGTAGCGCAATTGGTAGCGCACTCGCTTTGGGAGCGAGGGGTTGCCAGTTCGAGTCTGGCCGCCCCGACCATTTTGAAAACTATTACATTAGAGAAGACAAGTTTTTAAACGTAATAGGCAATATTGATGTATCTGCAAACATATTCTGAATATATTTTATAGGGAGTTATCGTTCATGTTAAAAGAATGCTTTTATAGCACAAAGACTGTTTTTAATTTTGTATTAACCACTCTGATAATTTTATCTCCAAAGCTCTCGTACGGTGAAGCTGATGTGCTAGAGAGTATAAATTTTGAAAAGATATCAGATGAGGTAAACCAAATTTTTTCAGATTTCACCTCAGATTTAAATAAAAAAAATCTAGGCGATCTCATTAATCTGTTTGCTTTTGACTTTGAACTTAACAAATATTTCATAGAGTCATTACAAAAAAGCACAGAGGGGCAGAATTTCGATCAACAAGTCATTGCAAATAAGATGAAAAATGTGCAAGGTAATTTTCAAACATTCCAAAACAATTGTGACCAAAAAACATTAGAAAGTCATAGTGCCATTCAACAGGTGATTGGAAAAGCTCTGCCGGAAAACTTAATGAAGGCGATGAAAGAAACTCAAAACAGCTTTGCTACCTTGCTAAAACAGAGCGAAAAATCAAAAAACAAAAAAGAAGCAGCCGAACTAGAAAAGCAGTTTTTCATACTTCAACGAAAAATGTTTAGTGAAGGCACACAAATAACAACATTAACCAACAAGATAAAGACGCATATCTATCGAATTCTTTATGCTAAAACAGAACAACTATGTAAACAGTGTCTCGTTAAAAAAGTATCCATCGATGGAATAATCAGCATTAACAAAAGAAAGGCACAGGTTATTCATCCAGATCAAGCAGATAAAATCATTTTTGAAGCCGAACGACTCACGAATGACATGTTTACACAACTTTCAGAAAAAACAACAGACGAAGAAGAAGTATCATAATCTATTCTAAGTACCAAATAACCGTGTTTAAGCAGGCATGCAAAAAACTTGTATCGACTTGCTTAAACACTCGAGTATTTGTTAATGCTGATACAAAGTAGCAATACAACTAAAATCGATCTGCTTATTATTCTTGTTATCAACAGCCTTGCGTGCATTGGACTCCTTTTTATATGGAGTACAACCATTAAAGCGTATGCGTTTTTTTCTCTTTTTTTTCAAAAACAGTTTTTCGGTATTCTTACTGGAAACGTACTGTACCTGTTATCTAGCAAATTGGATTTCAGAAGCGTCTTAAAATATTCCTATTTTTTATATCCAATCTTCTTAATGATGCTTTTATATACGCTCTTTCGTGGACATGTCGGACTTGGTGGTCAACGATGGATTAATCTGGGATTTTTAAAATTTCAACCATCTGAACTTGGAAAAATTATGTTTCCTTCTTTCTCCATATACTATCTTTCAATAGCGCAAAAGCGAAAATTTGGGTTCTTTTTTGTTTTAATATGCTTATTTGCCAGTTTTTTACTTATACGCAAACAGCCTGATTTAGGAACTGCGGTTATTATTTTCTTAATAGGACTGCTTCTGGTCTGGTTTGCAGGCCTTCCAAAAAAAATATTTTATATCGGATTCATCAGTTGCATCCTAACAGCTCCCTATCTTTTTACCATCTTAAGGTCTTATCAAAAAGAACGGATCGCAGTTTTTTTCGGCTACGGCAACCCTTTAAAAGAAAGATACCAAACAGAACAGGCAATTATTGCCATTGGATCAGGTGGCCTTTGGGGAAAAGGATTACTAAAAGGCACACAAAATAAATTACAGTTTTTGCCCGAAGGCAGAACAGATTTTGTATTTGCCGTACTATGCGAAGAGTGGGGACTGCTTGGTGCCCTTTTATTACTCATTTTGTACGGCATCCTCTTTACAAGAATCTTTATAATCATTAGTCAGACAAAAAACAGGCTCATGCAACTATATGGAGCTGGGATTACCTTGCACATATTTCTATCAACCATCATCAACATCAGCATGGTATTGGGTATGCTTCCCATCGTGGGTATACCGTTGCCCTTTTGCTCCTATGGCCTGACAAATTTATGGGTAAACTATATTAGCCTTGGATTTTTGAACAACATCACCTATCATCAGATGCAAGAACTTCACTAATTGTATTGAAACCACCTTATTTGCATTGAAGAATAAAAAAAACTATCTTAAAGAAAATAGATTTTTACGAAAACAGACTTATGAAAACAGTTGAACCAACCGTCAATATTCTTGAACTACAAACAGCAACAGTTGAAGAAAAAAACTTAGATTTCATACCACGCTCATTTGATGAATACATAGGGCAGTCTGAACTAAAAACAAAACTGGCAATCTATACACAAGCAGCAAAAATGCGCAGTGAGCCTTTAGATCACCTGTTACTTTTTGGCCCACCTGGACTTGGCAAAACGACATTATCAACGATTATGGCACAGGTGATGGATTGTGATATACGTATGTGCAGTGGCCCAATGTTGGAACGACCTGGAGACCTTGTATCTATTTTGTCAACCCTAGAAAAGCGATCTATCCTATTTATTGATGAAATTCACCGTATTCCAAGTAACGTCGAGGAAACACTGTACTCAGCAATGGAGCAGTTTAAAGTAGACATGATTATTGGTCAAGGAACAGGAGCTAAATCGATTAGTCTCCCTATCAATCCATTTACACTTATTGGAGCTACCACAAAAAGTGGCATGCTTTCCGCTCCCTTGCGAAGTCGTTTTGGAATTACCGAAAGACTTGATTTTTATAATGAAAATGATTTACAACAGATTATCATTCAATCAGCACAGTTTCTTGGCTGCGAACTTGAGCACACAGGAGCGCTCTTAATTGCACAAGCAGCTCGAGGGACCCCTCGAATTGCAAAAAAACTGCTTCGCCGCGTTCGAGATTTTTGTCAAGTGCAAAAACAACCAGCAAACCTTGCAAATGTTCAAAAAGCATTGGCATTTTTAGGCATTGATCAGGAAGGATTAACAACAATCGATGTATTATTATTAAAAACTATGATCACCCATTGTAATGGTGGACCTGTTGGACTTGAAACAATCGCCCATCTGATCGGAGAAGATCCCGAAACGGTCGAAGAAGTGTATGAGCCTTTTTTGATGAGAAAAGGGTATCTTGAAAAAACCCCTCGTGGAAGACAGATTATGCCTATTAAGCTGCCCTTTTTAAAAGCACGATTTTTAGGTCAACACACTATTTTCTAAAAACCTCAGTCACTGTTTTTAGCTTCCTATTGATTAAGTTTTTTGTAAAAAATAATGCTTATTTATAATGCGCACTACACTTCTATTGAACAATATAACAAAAAAAATACCTAAACCTTAGACTCGTAAAGATGCTAAAAAAAGTCAATATACTTGACAAAATTCTCTATAAGTTTAACCTTATTGTGATTTATTTTTAAAAAAATAATCTAAATAAAAGTTCATCAACATAATTATTATTCTTTTAAGGGTCGCCATGAGCATAAAGAAGATTTTTTATTGCGCTGTGTTAAGTTCTGTTTTTCTTATTTCAAAACATGAATTAAAAGCGGAAAGTGCATTTTCAAAATACACTAAAAGAATAAAAGCTACCGTTATCCTTAAACTCAAAAAACTTGGCATATCTCCTCTGAAAGCCTGTATAGTCGGAGTAGGAACGGCAGCGACAGTGATTGGGGGCGCGGTGTTTTTTATCGTTCGTCACAAAAACAAAACAGCAGCGGCGGCTCTGTTAAACGCAACGCAAGCAACGGACCCTGCAAACAGCACAGGTTCTGGTCAGAATAAAGACGCAGCAGCACTGCCAACACCAACAAAGAACAACAATGATGATAATAAAACTACAACTAACAATAACACCAGTACCAAAACAAATCCTACAGAAACAGGAACACCTACCGCTTCATTAACTGGTACTACTACTGGATCACAAAAAGAGCAAGACAGCACTTTGGATCAAACTGGAGCTAAACCGATTGTACCAGCACCTGAAAATGACATGGTCCACGCAGACAAGCAGATAGAAAATAATAATACTGCTATAGAAGTACCAGCACAGCCAATAACAACTGAAGCTACAAAAGAAGTACAGCAAAATCAGCCACAAAATAATGAGTTGGGTGGAACGAATGCCCAACAAACTCAGGACAAACCTTTTGGTGATCAGGTGAAGGATCAAGTATATTACCTAAATGATCAATTAAAGGTAGTGAGGAAAGATTGGGCGGGGGTAAACTGGTCAGGGGCTGGAAAAAGCTTATGGAATGCTGCCACCAAGGGTAATGGCCCATCAAAATCGATCGATGATGATGCACAAAGAGGCCTCTAATACACCTTCTTGATCATCGAGCTACAAAATTACTAGAATGCAACGAGAGAGATCTTACAACGTCTCTCTCGTTTTTTTTAAAAAAAGCATCCCATGCTAGATCATTCAGTTAAGAATTTCGTTTTTGCTTGACGCAAGTTACAATTCTTTATCATTACAAGCAGTGTACTGCTCCCACCTTGTTTACAGGCAATGAACTTGGTGCGGAAAAAGGATCAATTTGGACAAAAAAACTTCCTACAACAACTTACTGGCCATTTCACTCAACTCACTTCGTTCGCTAGTCTGCAAGAATACAGAACCGAAAAGCCGTTGTCCTTTCAACCGCTCACTGGCTGCAACAAGACCGTTACTTGCAAAATCCAGATAGGGTGAGTCGATCTGATACGGATCACCGGCCAGAACAATTTTTGAACCCTGGCCCACACGCGTAACCAGTGTTTTAACCTCGTGAGGGGTTAAATTTTGGACCTCATCAACAAAAATGAGTTGGTAGGGTATTGACCGACCACGCATGTACGTTATCGGCTCAAGACTTATCTTATTCTGTTTTATAAGATTTTCTAACGTCATGCCATCTTTCTTTTCGGCCACACTATGCTCATCATTGCCAAATGAACCTTTATGTTTACTTCGATCTTGGTGCCGCTCTTTTAATTTTTTACTGCTAACAACATGCTCATGTCCGTTAGTGCCAGCTCCATGGATATCCATTTTGGTCGAATGAACAATAAACTGAATATTGTCATAAATCGGCAACATCCAACTGTACAGTTTCTCTTCCAACGTTCCGGGCAGATACCCAAGATCACGACCAAGTGGTATGACAGGTCGCGAAACGAGCATCCGTTCAAATTCATGTTCAACCAGAACTTTATACAGTCCGGCAAGTAGCACCAGAAAAGTTTTTCCCGTTCCTGCAGGACCAAAAAGGGTTATACACTGAACCGCCGGATCAAACAGAAGATCAAGTGCCATAAGCTGTTCGGGGTTTTTGGCACGCAGCGGCCAACGCATTGGTACATCAGTTACCGTTTTGAAATTTTTATTTCCCAAGTATCGAAACAGTCGATAGTTATGGGGATTGTGTTGACTTTCAAGCAGCACAAACTCATTGTATGCCAAACCTTTATACAGATCATTTAAAACACCAGGAAGTTCTGCACGAAGCTCATTGGCAGAAACAGGAACTTTAACCCACCCATGATAAAACTCTTCAGGCGAAACGGTCTCTTTCTGATAATCTTCTGTACGAATGCCAAGTGCATCGGCTTTGACCCGTGCATTCAGATCTTTTGAAATAAAAGTAACCGCGTACCCCTGTTGTTGACAGGTGTATGCGATTTTAATAATCCCATTGTCGTTATTATCTTCAAGTAATGCCGCATTTTTATCCATTGATGAGGAAAACAGAATGCTAACCTTACCTCCATGCGACAATGCAACACCATCTTTTAATGAACCGTGTGCACGCAAACGATCAAGTATTCTAATAACCTCACGCGCATTGCGACCACGATCGGTGCCTTCATGCTTGAACCGGTCAAGCTCTTCCAAAACAATCACAGGAACCGAAACATGCACACCTTCAAACGATTCTAATGCATGCGGATCATGAAGCAGAACATTGGTATCTAAAATGAACAGTTTTTGCTGATCTACTGACTGTCTTTTGCGCACTATTTTTTTTACTGGCATAACATCCTTCACATGACACCTACTTTAGTTTTATCTGGCGTCATAATTAAAAATATAGTTTATGTTAGCATAAATACGTATGCAAAAAAATTAAATGAAACAAGCAATCAGAAAATTAAGCATTGTGTTGATAGTTTTGGTTTTTGAAAAAGGTTTTTACAAAAGTAATAAGGTTCTGTACTAGTTTAAATGAAACAAAGGTATTCCACGCTTTTTTTAAAAAACTTGATTCAGTTCTTGGATCCTCGACCTTCAAAACTTTTTTCAGCATGACTAACTCATCAAGCGGTTTGCTGAATAAAGCATGAGTAAACTGATTTGCACGTAAAATGTGATATCGCAATTGTAAATACTGTTTTCTACTTTTAGCTGAAACTACGGCGGCTCTTTCTATTGAAGGATTATTTTGTGCGGCAGGAGGCTCTGTGCAAAATTGACCACACAGTATTTTTTTGAATAAAAGCTTACACTGCTCAAACAACTGACAATCTCGATCCCATTTCTTTTGTGCGTTAGAACTACGAGCTGTGACAGTGCTACTGTTACAAACTTTAAGTATCGTTGGCCAGATCTTGTCAAGAAGTGAATGAAGGTTCTCTGGGTTATACCTTTGACAAGAGGCATCCGATAAATCAATGGTTTTTTTCATATAAATAGTAATAAACTGTTGAAAAACTCTACTGTGTTTATCGGTAAAGTTAATTGACCTGAGATATTTTTTTAAATCATCAATGGTATTAAAACAGCCATAAATTTCAGCTTTTTTTTCTACATGTTTACTAAAGTCATAGGTACCATTTTTGATAGAGTCGAGCAGTTGATCTACCGTAGGTTTAAATCCTATATCTAAAAACGTATTAGGGTCAAACAGTTGTAAAACAAATATGACAAATGCAAATCTATGTGATAGATCAGTTTCGGATATCTCTTGATCAGAACACCAAAATTTAAAGATTTTCTTACAGCTTTCATACTGTTTGCACAGAGCTAAAGTTTTATTATAATTATTTTGCCAATATTCAGCGTTTGTAGAAATAAGTTCAAAAATACGTTGCCAATCCAACCAAATTAATTGATTTTCATTTTTATTATTCATTATATTCAATTCTTTTACAAGTTCTTCATGATAATAAAAAAGTAGCGTCTCACGTTGTATCTTCATTTTTGCCCATAATGCGATGTTATTTTTTGCAAGTTTGAGCATAGATTGTGCTTGATAAGCTGTACTAGTACACTTAATATTAACAGTACTCGTTCCTAATTGCCAATTAGCATCTTCTTCTTTCAAAAAAGCAAAATTAACTTCATCAGTACGAGGCTGTATACCAAAAAAATTCACAATCTTTCTGCCAAAAAACACTTTTTTCAATCTAGCTGCTTTTAACTTTGCAATAGTCGCTTTATTATTATCGTAAAATTGCAACATTGAAGCTATTAAAGCATACTGTTCTGCCGTGCTCAAAAGATCTTGTACTGGAAAAATATCTGTGTTGTGCCCACCATATCGTACAATCTCATTCAAAAAAACTTGCACAAGATAAAGTCTATGTTGCAATGGAAAAGCATTAACCGAGCTGTTATCAAGATGTATAAGCTCTTTATTTTCATCAATAATTGCTTTTAGTTTATTTAAAATATATTCATAATTTTGAGCAAGCATAAGCTTTATCTTATTTTTTAAATATGAAACGTTTGCTTCCGATTTAATCAGACTAAACATATTTTTAAGTTGATTTTTTTCATTACAACCAAGCAGAACAAACTGCTGAAGAAATAAATAATCTTTATCAGGATTAGAAGGCCTCCCAAAAGCCTGGGTGGTCAAAAAAAATAGCTCCTTAAACAGCGAACGATAACGTTCATCTATTGAAATTTTTGCATTTTTCTTTGACCAACTGCCAAAACTAAGGTGTGTCCTCAATTTGAAATGAGGTAATGACGTTGCATTTTCACTACAAAATGATAAGTTTTTTGTATCAGAAATCAGCAACGAGGATAAGCAATGGTACGTCGAGTTATTACAGACAGTATTTGGTCACAACTAGAAGAGATACTATGTAAACATGGATGCCACCTGTGGGGCAATGAGCGGAATATAATGGAAGCAATCCTTTGGAAATTGCGGACTGGAGGACCATGGAGGGATATTCCATCCGAATTTTGTCCGTGGCAAACAGCATTTAATCGATTTAATCGTTGGTCAAAAAAAGGGCTATGGGAAGGTTTTTTTTTATGCTACGAAAAGAAGTTGATAAAGAATGGGTATTCGCCGACGGAAGTTATGTTAGAGCTCACCAACATGCGACTGGAGCTCAGCGTGGTCAAGAGCGAGCAATTGGAAGATCCGCTGGTGGACTTACTACAAAGATTCATATGTGCACCGATGCGCATGGAAATCCGCTCAATTTTAAAATCACTGGGGGTCAAGTGCACGATTCAAAGGTTGCAAACGAATTAATCGACCTGGCCGAAGGAGCGGAATATTTTATCGCTGACAAAGGCTATGATGCTGATAGTATTCGTATCTATGGACGGACAAAAGGAATGCAAGTAATTATACCAAAAAGAAAAAACAGCACTAGACCAGATCCAGAATTTGATGCTCATTTGTATAAAAATCGACACTTAGTTGAAAATCTTTTTGCACGACTCAAGCATTTTCGTGGCATTGCTATGCGTTTTGAAAAACTTGCTAGAAACTTCCAATCTATGCTCTACATCGCATCTATGCACACATGGTTGAAGCTTTTATGCCCTACTAATTAAATTGAGGACACACCTTAATACCACACTCTTTTTTAAACTGTGTTTTTAAGGTCAAAAAGTAATTCTGTAAATGATTATGCCAATCTGGTAGATATTGTATTGGGTCATACAGATGCACACCATTGACAATCGTTAAAAAACTTTCCTGATCTTTCAAAACAAACAAGCTATTTTTATTGTTGAGAAAGCTTGTAAAAGCTTCAATAGTGTTCAAGTAATAATTGCCTTCATCACGCTCGAAATCTATATATTCACCATACATTTTTTCACATTTTTTTAACTTTTTTTTTAAACGTTCTTTTAAAATTGGCAACGCTAACAATACATTCTTTTTTTGTACAGTTTCATCAAAACCATTCTTATCAAAAACAATACCCGGTAGGTTTTGTTTTAACATAACACTTATTGGATTTTCAGGGCTCGCTAGTTCCATGCAGTCTGTAAAAATGGTATGCAAAATCAAATCAAGCAATAAAAAGATTTTTGCCTTGTCAAATCCGTAATACATCAGGGCCTTGCCTAGCAAAAATTATACCTTAGAAAAAACAGCATCTAAAATTGTAGCAAAAAGAAAATGATTACGGAAGTTAAAGCTAAACTCCGATTCTTTGAGACGCAAAATGAACTTTGCATTAGGAATTTTTTTAGATTTGAATCGGCAAAGCATTGAGAGAGCGGTTTAACCTTTATTGACAAATTAGAAATAATATATATACTAGATACGAAGTATAAAAACGTTTAAAAATGGAAGCTTTTATGAAAAAGTATGTGAACTATCTACATATGATGGTCTGCTTGAGCCTGTTATTCCAAAATTCAATGTACGGAATGTTTGCACATGCAAGCAGTATATTTTCAAAAGCTTATCAAAAAAAAGCATCGCTAGCCGTTACCGGAACAGTTGGCTCACTGTTTGCTTATGGTTATAAGAAAAAATTAGAATCAGATGAAGAAGAAAAGCGCTACAAAGAGTGGGAAGACGGTGTAGAAAAGAACTACGCATTAACGCTTGCACGCATTAAAAAAAAAGATGAAGAATATGCAAAAGAAAATGCAGAACGTGTAAAAAAAGATGCAGAAAAAGATCGTCATTGTTACGAAAAACAAAAAGATGAAAAACCTATTTTCCAAGACATTTTTGCAAAAATGAGACCTGGCAATCTTCAATTCAGAAAAGATGGCACCTACAGATTAAAAGATCAATTCGACTGTCAAACACCTGAAGAACTTGCAAATCTTTATTTAGACAAATTACAAGCCACTCAAAAAGCTAATTACGGAATCCTGCCGCCAACACCTGAATTTATTTTAAAACAATCAAAGGACATTATTACAAAAAATAATATTCAACACACTGATGGCGGATATCCTGAAATTTTGAAAGAAGTTTTAGAGCATGCTCAAAAATATCATCTTGATACTGATGCTATTCGTTTTAAGATTGTCGAAAATAAAGGATATGCTTCAAGCTTGGATACACAGTATAAACATACTGTTATTGAAATAGATAAAGATTCTTGGAATAGAGCAACAGAATTTAAAAAAGCAAGTTCATTAAAGCATGAAGAAAGACATATTTTAAATGGTGACGTATGGCTAAGTTATAGAACTGATATGCAAAAGACAAAACCTTTATTTCATTTTGGGGAATATGCAGCAGATGTTGGGTTTCTTGTGGAACCAAATGTCCCTCAGAAAAAAGAGATTTTGAGAGATACAATTAATCATCGGAAAAATGCCAACACCGGTGCAATTGATAAAGAACTTCGATCAGATGAAGATGTTGAAAAAGCCTATCAAAAAAAGAATTATTATTGGAAAGAAATTCTCAAACTTCCTGAAGATCAACTTCCCTTTAAAAAAGAAAATATTGATCAATGGGACTTTGAAAAACACCCTGCCGATCGAAAACGAGCAGCATTATTGGAGCATGCTTTGTACCTTTCTGAAAAAAATGAAAAACAAAAATTTCAAGTCGACCTGCAAAAGAAAATAGAATCAAAATTGCCATTATCGACCAGTTTGTGGAAGTTTTGGAGTAAAAAGAATATTTAAAATATATTTTTG
The DNA here is from genome assembly GCA_016699125.1 of bacterium. Classification (NCBI taxonomy): domain Bacteria; species bacterium. The sequence goes on along the minus strand of CP064961.1, from coordinate 301,998 downwards.
TAATTTTTTGAAAAACAAAAGCAATATAAATATATTATTATTACTTATTTTTTGACAATTTAAAAAATAAGTAATACAGTGAAAAAAGGACAGATTTGAACTTTTTTGTTATATATACATTGGTTTATTTTAAGGAGTTACATGAAAAATCAAAGCAAATATCTATTTCTAGCACTTGGATTGAGTATTATTTTTGGAAATTCAGCATATGGAATGGGAGTAATGGCAAAAGGACTGGCTGCAAAATTTATGCAACAATCATTGATCAATCGAATTACATTCGGTATGAGTAGTCTTTCAATTCTGATCAGTACATACACGATTAAAAAGAACTTCGAATTCGAAAAAACAATAAACGATGCATGCGAAGAGATGAAAGCAATAAACGATGCACAAGAAACGCAGATAATGGTAGTTTGCTTGAATGTCCCCAAAAAAGATGAATTAACAGTTATTCCTGACACAGATGAGAATGAACAAGCGGAAAAAACTCAACAACAATAACAACTACCGCTTTCTTATCACAAACTTAACGGGCACACTCGTCAGATCATACGCTTTGCGTAATACGTTTTCAAAAAATGCTTTTTGCGAGTCACCAAACCAGTCAGGCGAGTTAACATATAACGCAATAATGTGAGGTGATGATTTGATCTGTTGTGCACGGTACACAATTAGCCTATTTTTGTTCCAAAATAATGGTGTTTTTTCAAGCGCAGTTTTAAACAAAATCGTCAGATCTTCAACGGTAAACTGCTGCGACAGTTTTTTTTCAACTGCTGCGACAAGTGGGAGAATTTTGCCGATATTTTGGCCCGTTTTGCATGAGATCGACTGCCGATAAATCTTATCTGTTAAAAAACCATGCGCTTCAATATCAGTTTTTAACAACTGTTTTGTGTATTCATCTGCTACCGTCAGATCAACCTTATTCAATAATAAAATCAGCGCCTTCTGTTCAGATTGAAACGCATAAAATGCGAGCTTTAACTCCTGATCAGAAAGCTGCCCTTCATGCGCATCAACAAGCAACAAAACAATATCTGCTCTTCGGACTACCTGCAAGGTTGATTTTGCCATCAAGTTTTCAAGCGGGTCTTCAATGGCACCCTGTCTGCGCACCCCCGCAGTATCTGTCAACAGAATGTCCTGATGATAAAACTGGATTCGTTCTACAATCGGCTCTCGTGTGGTGCCAGGAATATCAGATACAATCGAACGATCTGCCTGAACTAACAGATTCAAAAGTGAAGATTTTCCCACATTCGGTTTTCCCAAAAGCACCACCGAACATGCCTGTTCTGGTTCAGCAATAACGGCCTCAGAAGGCAACATGGCGATTACCTGCTCCATAAGATCCACCATGCCGGTACCATGAACAGCAGACAGCTCAATAATATGCTCAAATCCTAATGAAGAAAAATCAAACTGTTCTTCGCGAAATGTTTTCGTGTCGATTTTATTAACTACCGCAAATGCAGGGACCTTATATCTGTGCAAAAGACGCGCCAAATAAAGGTCTTCAGGCACCACTCCGACCGATCCATCGCACACAAAAATTGCCACATGCGCTTTTGAAATAGCCAGTTCAGCACGTTTGCGGATCTCCTGACTCATAAAATCGGTCTTATTTTCAAAACCGATACCACCTGAATCGATCAGTTCAAACGATTTACCCTGCCATTCAACAATGTCTTTGACCAGGTCACGTGTAACACCCGCGCGATCAAAAACAATACTTTTTGCATCTTTTGCCATACGATTGAAAACGGTCGATTTGCCAACGTTTGTACGACCAACTAATACTACGGTAGGATAACAACGATTACTCATACATACCTTTACAGATCAACGGACACCACAGTACCCGGAAAATAGTTTAAAATCATATTTGTGTGAGGCCATTTTGCAACATCTGAAACATCAAAAGAGTTCTTCGCCACTGTTGTAAACGATTCAGTATTTTTTTTATACGGTTGTGTTTGCGTTTTTTTTTCAACAGAAACCATATGTGCCTGCTCATTCGTTTTAATGGTAGGCTTTGCGTTCACTATTGAAACATTCACGCCATGGAACGTAAGCGTATAGACAGCAGTCGCACCAAACACGTCCTTAAAAATCGGCACCCATTGCGCTGCTTGACCAGTCAAAACATCGTTGAGTGCATGCAAATTGGAAGGAAAATTAATCTGCACATGCACAACCTGCTGTTCATTCAAAGAAATCACACATTCTGCCTGCGAAAAAAAGGATGCAAGCATTGGCAAAGCCTGCGCCTGAACCCGTTTTAAAAAATTTACACCCTTATCTTCCTGTGCTACTTTCAGTTCAATTTTTTGTTCTACCTTTTCAACACGTACACTACCTTGCTGTTCAGAAGGTAAGGCAGCGTGTGTTTGCTTTTGCTTCGATTCCACTTTAGTTTCGACAGTTTTTTTGTGCTTTTCTGTATCTGAGGTTGATGCAAAAATAGCTGTCTTTTGTTGTGAATCAATACCAGCGCGTTGACACAATGAAAGCAGTAGATATTCGATAAAAAAACGCTGTGACTGACTTTTTAAAAAGGCTGACTCGCGATCGTAAAAAAGCCTGATTGCTTGCACAACAAACGGTTGACCATACAGTTCAGATGCTTTTTTTACAACTGTTTTTTCAATCCCATCATCCGTTACAATAGCCAAATAATCATACCAAACAGCTCGCAAAAACGAAACCGTACGCCCCCAAAAAAGCTGTGGTTGGACTGAAAGAAAGATGCTACTTTTCAGATGCTGGGCAAGTTCCGTATGATTTTTTGTGTACACACAGGTCCAGATAGACTCTAAAAACTGGTCACTTACATATCCCACAACCTCCTGCACCGCTTCGACTGTGACCGTCTGATACGCAGATCGCACACGCTCAACAAGATTCAATGCGTCACGCATCGCACCCCGTGCATGGACTGCAATAAGCCGCAGGGCTTGGTCTTGATAAGTAATTGCTTCTTGTTTACATATTTTTTGCAGATGAAGCTCAACTGTCTCTTGACTGATCGGCTGCAAAGGAAGCTGGAAACAACGAGACCTGACTGTCTCGATAACCTTTTCAACATCGGTGGTTGCCAACATAAATACGACTGAAAGTGGCGGCTCTTCAAGGATTTTCAAAAGTGCATTGAAGGAGGCTTTACTTAACATGTGGGCTTCATCAATCAGATAGATCCTCTTTTGCCCCAGTGCCGGAACATACGCTGCCGCATCGATAATCGAACGCATATGATCAACGCCTGTGCAGGATGCCGCATCGATCTCTGAAAAGTCCGGATGCTTCCCTTCACGCATGGCAACACAGGAGTCACAAGAGCCACAGGGAAGATCAACTGTTTTTGGATTCTGCCGGAAGCTGTAAAGATTGTGACAGTTTAACGCTGCGGCAAAAATCCGTGCGAGCGAGGTCTTTCCACACCCGTACTGCCCAAAAAAAAGGTACGCCGGAAAAATATTGCCCACGTACAGACTATTTTTAAGCATTCGCACGACCAACGACTGCCCGACCAGTTCGTCAAAACTGACAGACCTAAACTTACGCGTAAGCTGTGTGACACTCGACATGACCTATTTCCAAAAACTGTTTTTTAATATCACTGTTCAGTATACTTTTTTTTAAAAAAAGTAACAGTGTAAATCAGTTTTGGCCACTCAGAGTCGATGCGATTTTTGAAAGCACAAGTACATATCCCACATACAACGTAACAACGCCCATAAATTCATAGGTGGAGTTCCACAGTTCACAGACTTTTTGTGCTTCTTCTGCTTTTTGATTACACGCTTGTGCGTAAGAAAAAATGAACGCTTTTTCAGAATTGTTTACTTCACCCTGAAGTATATTTGCACCCCTTTGCAGTCGTTCAGAAGGTTGAGGAGCAGAGAGGCATGATTGAAGCCATTTTTGCTGGCTTGCCTGATCATAATTTGCTATTTCAACTGGAGCCTGAAAGCCACCCCGCAGATGATCAACTTCTGCTTGAGTGCCCCCTAATTCCTGTTGAAAATGTATTACGCCTTGTGTTCGTATTAGATTTTCAACATCAGGCGACATCTTTTTAAATTCAGCAAGGTTAGGTGGTATTTCAGGTTGGCTATTGAGTTTTAACTTATTATAAACTGTTACGCCCGCCGTTACAGCAAGCCAAATACTACTCAATCCAACTACCCCTTGTACATATGGATGACCATCAGCTTGCCAATACACAAGCGCGTCTAGCGTCCCTATTCCAAGCAGTGGTAACCAGATGCATGTAGTGTTAATGGCTGATTTTTTTCCTTCAAACCCACTTATTAAAAGGCTCAGTTCACCGTCAGTCATATTACGTTCTTGTTTTTGTAGCGCAGCCTCCGTGTAGTCTTTTACCCCATTTCTTCCACACACAATTTCAAAACTATGTTGCAATAAAAAGCAAACAACCATCAAAACAAAAAAATTTTTATTATTCTCAATTACATAAGGCACAATAGAACCCCACTTATACTTTTTGAAAATTATACTTATATTTTATTTATCTTTTTTATTATAGTACAATTTAACAAATAATTCAAAAAACTGTTTTAAAAAACTACTGCAAAGTCGAATAACTTCAAGTTAAACGTTACAAAAAGAACCTGCAAAGTTTATAAAACAAAAGGTGACCCATACACTACCTACAAACCTTTGCTGCTTTCTTTCGAACCTGACAAGTTTGATCTGCAAAACAGTTACAAGCCACCCAATTTTTAATTACATTGAATGTACGTTTTTTCTGGTGGAGAGAGAGGGATTCGAACCCTCGATGCCTTTTTCAAGACATACACGATTTCCAATCGTGCTCTTTCAACCACTCAGACACCTCTCCGTCATTCATTTCAATGCTTACTCTTCTTCAACCTTCTTATTATTATAAGATGAACGTTTTTGTTGTGGCATTCCCCCTTTTACTGGAGGTTTACGCAAAACTTTCTTCTTTGCATCATCTGAAGAAACAGCTTCTTCATCAGCTCCCAACACCAAAGTTTGACTAACAATGTCTTGAGCTTCTTCTGCATCAACAGCTTTTTGTGCAGCAACAGAACCTTTTTGTCCTGCAACAGCAATACCAGCTTTGACACCCTCTTTCAGATAGTCGATAATCACAGCAATAGCCTTTGGATCATCATCATTGCCTGGAATCACATAATCAACTAAAGAAGGATCACCATTAGTATCAACCAAAGCAACTACAGGAATTCCCATTTTTTTAGCTTCTCTGACCGCCGATGCTTCTTTGCTTACATCAACAACCACAATAGCTCCAACAGGCCATACAAGTTTTTTCAAGCCACCAACTGACCGATCTAAGCGCTCAACTACCTTTTGAATGACATTCAGCTCTTTTTTGGTGTAATGTGCAGTTGTTTTATCACCTTTTTGTAAAACTTCTTCAAGATGCAAGAGCTTTGTTACAGATTTTTTTACCTGTGAAAAGTTGCTCAATGTGCCACCAACCCAACGATGTGTTACAAAAGGCATATTAACTTCTTGTGCTAAATCTTGTATTGCCTTATTTGCAGCTTTTTTTGTTCCTATCCACAAAATAAGCTTTCCTTCAGCAGTAAGTTTTTCCAAAAATGCACGTGCTTTATCAGTCTGCCGTGCAGTCTTTGTAACATCAATCAAGTGGGTCTTATTCTTCACACCAAAAATATATGACTGCATTTTAGGACACCACCGAGATGTTTGATGGCCAAAATGTACACCACTATCGATCAACTTACGATAATCGATCATGAACAACCTTTCTTCAAAATAAACGTAAAATCACACGCTCTATTATAACAAAACAAAATTGATTTGCAATTTACCTATCCAATTTTTCAATATTGATATCTAAAAAGTAAACCTCTACTCTCAATTCAGGATCCAATTACCTCGTTATCTCGCACGGCTTGCTCAAATTTTCTTCCCAACATAAACGAAACTAAAAACCACGCACCAACCACAAGGGCAAAAAAGAATGAATGCATTGGCAACAATAGTTTCGATCCCATGGAAGCTGCTATAACATTAAACATCGATCCGGCAGTACGAGCAATCTTGCTTCCAAATGCATCAACCCAAGATCGTGACTTGAACTTAATCTCTTTAACCGTTGGAATATAAAGACTTTCACGTAATGGCCATGAAAAAGCATAATGTAACGCTTTAAACAACACAAAGGCATTGACCAAAACAGTAGGTGTTGTTTCAACCATTAAATAAAGTAAAAAAAGTCCATTTAGTAACGGAACCAACAAAAGACACAACGTTGTACCCAACATCTGAAAAAGCGTTCGTGTTCCCAATGCTGAAATAATTAATCCAATAGCATGAGTTTTAAACATCATTTCAAAAAGAAGGCGACTGACATCTGATATATTTTGAGCATTCGCTTCTGCAACCCCAAGTCTCAAGTAACCAAGTACCACATTAAGCAACTCATAAAAAAACACTAACAGAAAAATGCCGAACACATAGGGATATTTGCCAAACATATCGATACCAGCAAAAACACCACCAGAATCTTTTCCACTCGCTTCTTTCTTTTTTTCAAGTTGATAGGCAGCTTCATAACCATGTAAATGGTCTGAAGGAACAAACTTCATCAACAAATAAAGCGCAAGTGGTACGCAAAGCAACATTGCGGATGATAAAACCAGGATAATCTGATGTGCTGTAACATCTGAAAAAACAGCTGCTTGATGATTTCCACTGATTCCAAATAGGTACCATGCAAAACCTGAGGTAAACATGCCACCTAACTTCGAACCAGAAACAATAAACCCATAATTTTTACGTGCACCGTCAGGGGTGGTGATAGAATTTGCGAATGCCCAAAAAACACTGACAACAAACGGTGTATACGACTCTATAAAGAAATAAAACAACCATCCTAACAACCGATACGGTGATGTTTCAGAGTTAGGTATTCCAATAATAGGATCACCAATGTAGTAAGCAAAGAATAGACCTGCTAATCCATAAAAAGCACAGTACCAGGAAAGAAGCTGATATCGACTAACAGAGTCAACAAGCTTTGAATAGAAGAAAATAAGTGGTACAAGTAACCCCATTGTTACAAACTTGGCCCATGGTACATATTTGAGGCCTACAATGCCCATGAATAGAGAACTTTTAAGCTCACGTGTAATCGTGTAAGCTCCGATAATTAGAAAAAAAGATATGCTTAAAAAAAGTATTTTTAATCGTTCTTGAGGCTCAATATTAAAAAGTGCTTTAAAAACCTTTTTGACCGCAATCATATGTTTCCTCTCAGTATATCTGTTTTTTGACATTGGCCCTTAAAACGATGGCTCCACACCCAAACTGAGAGCGAAGCCATTCATTCTAAAAACTATCATACAATAATAAAAATCTATGCATAACCAATTTTTGTACACGTTACACTTAGCAAACAATAGTATTTTCTTTAATTGCTTTATTGTAAGCTGTTGCTGCAAACATTGCCACCAAAATCCAGACAGCTACTAATCCAAATGAAGCTGCAGTAGTCATTGTCAAAAACACTGACAGACCATCCACCGCCCCATATGTTTTCATAATAGCAATACGCTGCAAATTCACAGATGACGCAACCCCTTTTGCTGCGCGAGAACCAAACATTTCAATCCATGCTTGCGCTTTATACTTAGCATCTTTTGATGTTGGAATATAAAGCTGCTTTAAGGTTGGCGCATTTAATGCATAGTTAACAGCTTTTGACAAACTCATAATCCAAAAAGCACTTTCAATTGATAATGGATTAAATTTAATCCATACCACAGCAGTCAACACTAATACCGGTGTCAAAATTAACGATATAACAATACCTAAGTGACGTTGAATATTATTGATTCCAAGCAATACACAGACGCTTGAAATAATACCAACCCAAACAGCATATTCTGACAAATATGCGCTACGCAAAGCTTCTGATGCAAAAGCACTGTTGACAGCTTGCTTGAAATGATTATCAATAATAGTAATAATCAATTCATAAACACTGACAATAAAAAATAATGCCAAAAGATATTTATGTGTTAAAAGCAACTTAACACCTTCAAAAAATCCAGGCTCTGTATCATGTGAAGCTTCTCCTTGATGATATCCTGCCAACTCTGCTTTGCCCATACTATTACAAAACAGGAAGAACAGTGCCACAATAATAAACATCAAAGCCGCACAGATAGCAACAATCGGCGCACTGTGTGAAAGGCCCAATCGCTTTGTATTCAAAAAGAAAGGCCCACAAATGTTACCAAGCTGTCCAAGTAACATTATAATAGGGAAACCACGTTTTGCAGACTCAGGCAATGTAATATCAGTGGTTATTGCCCAAAAGAGCGCAACAATCAGGGAACCGAAACTTTCTACCCACACATAAAATGCCCATCCAATAAACCTGTCTGGACTTGTTGTGGTATTTAAAAAACCTATCTGAGGATCATTGAAAGCCCACGCAAAAAGTGCTGCCAAAATAGCATAAAAGGTAACAATGCCGTAGAACACTTTATACCGAGAAAACATATCCACAAGCTTGCCATAAAGCAAGACCACTATGATGGTTACCCCAACTGACAAAATTTTTGCATAAGGCAGATAGTCACCACCCACAATAGACAAGAACGCACTGTCTTTTATTGGTCTTAAACTCCAATAAACTCCGATGATTAAACCAAATATACTCGCCAAATAGGCAAACTTTTTAACCTCTTGGGCACTCTCAAAGTTTCCCCACAATGTAGCCGCAATCCGCTTTAACATTGATAACATCCTTTCAAAATAACAGTAAAACTTGTATATTTATTCACCATAGCTTTTTCCTTTTCAATCAAATACTGTCTTTTTAAAATTCATGACAGATCTTAACAATATCCCTCTTCTTCCCGTAAAATTATGCATTGTACAATTACAAATCTAGTTTATAGTATAGATCAATACATAAAAAAAACCATACCTAATATAACAACAAATTAAGCATGTTTCAAAATAATATTAATTTCAAAATAGAGATTTAAATTTAAGTTCATACTAGTTTTTTCTTGTACAAATATTTAAAAAAGCTATACTAATACGTAAACGATTATAAATAACCAACTCAAAACTGTCTCCTGGCCGTATCTTTAGATTTTGAATATACAGACCAGTAAAGATGAGCGTCTTTTTATTATCTGAATAAAAAGAACACTGAAGGGATATTATGGCTGCAATCGAAGAACAAATAGTACAAGGACCTAAAAAAGTCGGCGAAATTCCTAAACCTGACACAACATCGGTAGAGAATAAATTACCACTTTTGCCACTTAAAAACGTTGTAATCCTCCCCAAAACCGTTATTCCCATTATAGCGGGCAGAGACCTGTCCATTGAAGCAGTCGAGTACGCGCTCAAGCATGATAGGAACGTATTTATTACAACGCAAAAGGACGCGAAAACAGAAATCCCTACGAAAGATGATCTGTACATTGTGGGAACAAGAGCTACAATTCTACAAGTTGCGAGAATGCCTAATGGAAATTTAAAGGTATTAACTGAAGGAATTTGTCGTTCACAGATGCTTGATTTGTATGACACAGGACCATTTTTAAGTGTAACCTGTCAAGACATCCCAACGATCGGCTTAGAATATACCATTGAACTTGAGGCCGCATGGCGAGAACTATGTTCACTGTATGCTATTTATACACAATATAATGAAAAAGCTCCTGCTGATTTGACAAGCATGGTCAAAACTCCTAGCGACATGGACCATATTACGGATACAATAGCCATTCAAATTAACACATTAGGTTATACAGATAGACAAAATATTTTGGAAATCCCTGCACTAACTCCACGTATCATTGCAGTATGCAAAAGCTTAAAAAAAGAGATAGACATTGTTAAAATAGAACAAAAAATACATGGACATATCCAAAATCAAGTAGAGAAAAATCAACGAGAATATTATTTAACAGAACAGATCAAAGCAATACAAAAAGAGCTTGGTCGGGACGATCAGTCAGCAGAAATAGATGCGATGCGATCAAAGATCAAAAAACTCCAACTTCCAAAAGATGCAAAAGAGAAAGTTGAAAAAGAGCTAAAACGCCTTGAACAGATGCAACCGCTTTCATCAGAAGCTGTTGTAAGTCGTAATTATATTGATTGGATTTTATCTTTGCCTTGGTCAAAAGAAAGCAAAGATAGTGTCAGCATTAATGAAGCTATAAAAATACTAGACAAAAATCATTCCGGGCTTAAAAAGCTTAAAGAACGCATCGTTGAATTTTTAGCAGCAAAAAAATATTCACAAAATATGTCAAAAAGCCCGATTATCTGTTTTGTTGGGCCTCCAGGTGTGGGAAAAACTTCACTTGCCGTGTCGATTGCAGAGGCGTTGGGCAGAGAGTTTGTACGAATTGCTTTGGGCGGGGTCAGAGATGAAGCAGAAATACGCGGTCATAGACGTACCTATATCGGCGCATTGCCAGGAAAAATCATCCAAGCAATGAAAAGAGCAAAAACCATAAATCCGGTTATTCTGCTTGACGAGATAGATAAAATGTCACGCGATGTACATGGAGACCCTGCAGCTGGACTCCTTGAAGTACTCGACCCTGAACAAAATAAAACATTCATGGATCATTTTTTAGATACCGAATATGACCTTTCAAAAGTAATGTTTATCACTACAGCAAACATGCTTGAGAATATTCCGTATGCACTCCTTGATAGATTAGATGTAATACAACTTTCTGGATACACGGAAGAAGAAAAGATCGATATTGCAGAATCATTTTTAATTCCACGCAATCTCAAGGAATATGGATTAAGTAAAAATAACTTTCATCTTGCTCGCAATCTTTTGCAGATGATTGTCGAAGAATACACGAAAGAAGCTGGTGTTAGACAACTTGATCGAGTTTTGGCAAAACTGATGAGAAAAGTTATTCAGCTTTTACTTGAAAGTAAAAAAGTAGGTAAACAGTTTTTAACCATCGAAAAAATTAGAGAGTGGTTGGGTAACCCACCATTCAAAAAAACTAGTCTCAATCAAGCAAAAAAACGCATTGGTCTGGCCATCGGTCTTGCATGGACTGAAGTAGGGGGAGATGTGTTAGAAATTGAGGCGGCCGCTTTGCAAGGAAAAGGTACGATAAATTTAACCGGGCAACTGGGCGAAGTGATGCAAGAATCAGCACATGCAGCATTAAGTTATATCAGATCACGATCAAAAAACCTAGGGTTAAATGCAAACTTTCATAATCAAAAAGATATTCATGTCCATATTCCAGAAGGAGCAACCCCTAAGGACGGCCCTTCTGCAGGCATAACCATCTGTACAGCGCTTATATCATCACTTACGGAAAATCCGGCAAAGGAAGCGTTGGCAATGACAGGCGAAATTACACTACAAGGACGTGTCCTTGCAATTGGTGGCCTGAAGGAAAAACTGATATCAGCAAAACAACACGGCATTAAAACTGTCATCGTCCCTTCAGAAAATCATGACGATCTTTTGGAAATCAAAAAAGAGGTTGATTTTGCCGACCTTGAAATCAAAGAAGTCAATACAATGGATGATGTCCTGAAAATAGCATTAGAAAAAGATCCGTTCATCTTAAAAAAGCGAACCACTAAAAAAACAGCTGTTTCTTCTATAGTCAGTACAGCCAAAAAACAGGAAAGACAAAAATCTCTTGCTTTAAAAAGAAGAAAATAGGTACTATGAACCAGAAATATATCTGTTTTAAAGACCTTTTTCAAGGAGATGGTTATGAATAAAAAAGCTATGGTAGTTTTAAGCCTTGCATTGCTGATTGTTGCACTGCCTGGTTGTCGCACAAAAAGCTTCAAAAAAAGTGAAAAAAAGACAAGCTACAATCAGAAACAGAAGTCTAACAAACCTAAACAAGCTAAAAAAGTAAAACAAAAAGCACCAGCAACAAAACAAAAGCCTATTGAAATGGATGCGCTAGACAACGAAATGAAATAACTTCTAAAAAACACAGGCAGACGTGAATGGTCTGCCTGTGTTTTTTTTACTTTAATAATCAATAATAAAAATCAACAAAATATATCCCACCTAAACACACCAATCAGCTAAAGTAATAGCTAAAAAAAACCTATTCTTATAATCATTTTGCAAAATTTTCATATAAAAAATAGCTTTCTTTAAAAATTCTTTTATAGTAATGTTATCTGACAAAACAAATTTAGCGTAGAATTATATGATATATACATTTTATTTTGTTTTATTTTCACTTTCAACTTTACTATTGAGTAAAAATTATGAAATTGCACACCTTAATCAACCATCAGAATCTTTGCAAGCTACACTATTTTTTACTGCCCATACATCAACTCCACAAAATAAATTATCAAACTTTGTAGAACAGTCTGAGAATATCAAACAGATTATACCATCAGTAAAAAAACATAAAATCAAAAAAAGCAGTAACTATCGTGACCAACTTATTGTAGGCACAAAGGTAGTAAAACAAAAAAAAATGCTTAACCCTGTCAAAATAATAAAAGAAAAGGATGTAATTTCAATCAAAAAAATCTCTGCCAAAAAACAAAAACCTCTGATACCTCAATCTGAAAAAGAAACGCTTTCTACAGGTAAAATTCTATTAGCTCATTCAAACACCAACAAAATCGAACCGAAACAGCTACTAGAGCTACAGAATGAAATCATTAAAAAAAGAAAAATTTTTTTAAAAAAAAATCAATTAAAAAAAGAAGATAAAAAAGATAAAATTAACCATCTAATATATAATACCAGACACAAAGAATCATGGGATACTCCGCAAAACAATACTACGCGATCACAAAAAGACGGTCACAAAGAAGCTTTACCTGAGCCTTGCCCATTACCAGAAAAGATCGAACCTCAAGCCTTCATTACGCAGATATTAGTACTGCCAAATACGCAAGCTGCGGCTGAAAAGGAAAACCTTTGTCAGTCAATACTAGTAGAAACAGGAAGAGACGTTTTAATAGAAAAAACAAACAACCAAAAAGAACCTCCATCCACCAATACTCTTACAAACAAAGAGATTGCATCAGAACAGATACTGGGTCAAGCCATGTCATCAACATTGCTAGGTATACGAACAATAGACCCAGCAGACGATACTCAAAATCTTTCTGAATCTGTAACGACCACTACAACCGTAATACCAGCAAATCCTTCCACTATGTTTGCTGCTCACCTACCAGATAGCACAGAAACCAACAGCTTTGAAAACCTGTCAGCATTACCAGATGCAGTACAGCATGATATGACAATTGAAGCTCATTTTGAACCAAGTACAACAAACAATATATACACACCTGCAGATGCTGACACAGATAAGAAAACAATAGTTCCTCAGGAAGATGAAAAAATACATACTCCTAAAGCAATATTAGAAAAATCGACATACGTAACTACCCCCGAGCAGTTTACAGAACAACTTAATAATAACTCTATTGATAATGAATTTGTCATCTTACAAACAGCCGTACACACACCCTTTTTCGAACTCATTAACAACCAAGATCATACTGAGTTGGAGACAGAACCCGGAAAAGTTTCATTACTTGGTGAACCATCTGATATACAACCTTTAGACATCACACATAACATGGGCAGAGGTGATGACGGAGAAGAACAAAACAATAAAGAACAAAAGAACGACGATGAAACATCGATAATAACTACTTTGTCAAAAGCTACCATCAAAAACCACAACCATGAAGATCAGAACCTTACCATTCAGATAAACGAAACTGATATACGCGAACTAGTTCCATTCTGTGATGCTATCCAGACCTGTACCACTGTAATTACAAAAACGGACATAGAGACTACTGTACCAAATAATGCCGCTATTGTAGCCGAAGAAAATACTGAAACAAAACAGATTCAGCTCAACGAAAGATCATTCATCAAAGAACTGCTCAAAACAGTAATTGAACAACAAAAAAATACTGCGCCAATCAGGTTCCACCATACCTTGCCAATTATAACATGTATCACTTTACTACCAATAACAACGTTACAATACATGAGAAGTAGCACTCTTTTGCGTACAATAAAAACCTTGCTAAAAAAGGCCCTATTTTTTAAAGGAAATAAAAGGTGGAAACCGATCCATGCAATGTTATATTAGAACTTCTGAAATCGATATTTTGAAAAATCATGTTCTGTGGGCCCCCGAAACAGCGGCTTATTCTTAAATAAGGCTGCAACAGCTCGCGCCCGTGCATTAAAAGCATCATCACGCTTCTGACCCATTGTCTGACTCTGGCCTACAGGCTTAAAATATTGTGCAAATCCAAAGACAAAATCCCCCGCTTTGTGCGTCAAAACTCCTTCAGTTACTCCTTCAAAAACATAACTCATGCCAGCTTGATTAGCACATCCAATTAAGACTTGCCATACTGCTTTTTTCCCCAGCCATTCACCATTTTCTATTTTTTCAGTCATATGTTTGACATTAACCCCAACATCATACCCTTCCACATGCAAAGAAGTATCTTCAACCAAAATACTTAAACCAACGACTGAAATCTTATGCAAGATAACCTGCAATGGTGGCGCATCGATTTCCAATATCGGAATATCTGTAAACTGAAGAGGATGATTATAAACAGCAAAAAGTCTTTTAAGCTCAAGCTGTTTTTTTTCATTGCTTGTATTAAAAACAGAAGGTATTTCCATCACCAAACCCTACTGCGCAACACTGACTTTTGCTGGGCGAATCACAATTCCATTCATTATATATCCCTTTTGTAATACAGAAATAATCTCATCTTTTGCTTTACCTTCTACCTGGACATACAATAATGCTTCGTGTCTTTCAGGATCGAAGGTCCCAAATACTTCCATCTGTATCACACCAAACTGCTCCAACAACTTATCAAGCGATTTACGAATCAAAAACAAACCTTCATCCGCTTCTGCGCCCTGTGCTTCCAGTGCACGATCGAAATCATCAACTACAACAAGTAGCGGCTTTAATAGACGCATGTAAGCATCTATACGTATATTCTCATAATCTTTAGCGGTACGTTTCTTAAAATTATCAAAATCAGACATCAGATACACATACTTCTGCTTCAATTCAGCAAGTTCTGTTTGACATGTATTAAATTGCCCTTTGGCACACACGTCCTCTGATTTTGTACATTCTGCATGGTCTCGCTCGTTTTGCTCATTAACCTTATCTGACTCTTGACTGAAATGTGATACCATTGTTAAACCTTTATTATATTTTATATTATAATTTTTAATCTAAGTATTGAGCTTCAGAAGAACTTTTATCTAACTTACTATCCATTTTTTACTGAAACAAAGTATATTTTCTTTACTGCAAACATTATTATTTTAACATCTTTTACAACTAAAATAAATAAAAAATATGCTCCCTGTTGTGAATATAACAAGCACTTTTTATTATTTTTTTTTGCGGTATCTTTTTAATGCATTTTCATCCTACAAATTCTTTTTAAGGGTTAGCTTCATGATGGCTTATTTCAATTTTAAATTGAAAATATTTATATTACCTATATGCTTGATATTAAACGCACCTTATATCCATTATTGTCACGCCAATCATTATTTCAAGATACCAGATAGTGTAAAAGAGCCAAGGCTTGCACATCAATGGCTAACTTCAATTGAAATCGATACGTCGTTTACCAAGTCTACAAAAGCATACAACTCGCTCAAAAACAAAGTCCCCCTTTTTGATCTTCATGGAACACACCAGATGCAAGCAATTACAGATGGCTTATGCAAAGATTTTACAAATGATATCGATCTTTTAATGATTCAGCTTGCCTTACTGCCAGGAAACACCTCATTTGCCAATCTTTCTGTTGATGGTTCTTATTCATTAACAGAACTCAATTTTGCAGCCACTCAAAATCTTATAAACGGTTTTTTTTTACATGTAAGTATGCCGCTAAAATTCTTTAACATCCAGGATATAGTCTTTGAAGACCTTTCTCCTGAAGATATCTACCCAACCAACCAAGAACCATTATGGTTGTCATTTAAAAAAAATATGGCCAGCATTCTCGCTCATTATGGCATGTCAACAGATGCATGGAAGCAACACGGCATCGGCGACCTTTTAGTAACAACAGGCTGGACTATCTCATATCAAGACACTGTAGAAATAGATTTTATAGACGCCACCCTTGAAGCAGGATTATTACTACCTACAAGCAAAAAAGCAGACCTGGCAAATGTCTTTGCATTACCATTTGGCCATGAAAAACATCTCGGCTTTCCCTTGCGAGCCAGCCTGGCACTTGGCATATACGAATGGTTAACTTTTGGATGCAGCTTTGACGGACTTATCTTTTTAGATAAAAAACATGATGAGTTCCGCATGAAAATATCAGAAAAACAGTCAACTATTTTTCTTCCAACCAAAGACCAAGCAACGGTGAACAGAGGTTCCTTATGGAATGCTCAGCTTTTTATGAAAGCAGATCATGTGGTACAAGGATTATCAGTCACGTTCGGCTACACTTTTATGCATCAACAAAGATCATTTGTGACTCCTTTTGATAACAACCTTTTTTCATACACCATTGTTAATAATGACAACAGGTTTAAAGCATACACGATGCACACAATACACCTGTTATTAGAATACGATTTTACAGAGCAAAACTGGTCCTATGGACCACGAGTCGCATTCGGTTTTCATAAATCAGTTTCAGGAAAACAGGTATTTGATGGTTATACTATAAATGGAATCGGTGGTTTAGAAATTGCATGGGACTATCTATAGTGAGGCGATATGTACAGAAAAAAAGTCTTATTACACAAACTAAGCGTAAGCTATCTGGTATTGCACTGTATAACAACACAGCCAGCAGTCATCATCAAAGGTTCTGCCGATCAGACAAGCAACTATGCATTACCAACCAAGGTAACAGCAAAAGCTTTTGATCAAAAAACAGGCTCTTTTGTCGTTGGTCTGCAAGCAGGCGCAAGTGAATATGCGATTAGTATTGCAAACGCACAATCAAACGAATTCTTACCACTCGCTTCAGAGTCTTCAGTAAATAATAATGAAATCGAACTTTTGTCGTTAACACCGATTGATGCACAAGTAAATCCGTTTTATATAAGTTTAACTGAGCAGGCAAGTACCGGCCCATTTCAACAATCAATGGTCACAGTGCTCAATCCAGTGACCAAAACAGCGGTTCAAACAGTCGACATCAATGATGCCTCAGGATCGGCAAAAACGGGTGGTATCTGTGGACTTGCCAGTACCACGAATGGTCTTTTTGTTGCAGTCAAAGATACGACAAATGCTCCATTCGGCAATGGCAATAGTGGCATCGCATTTATTAAAATAACCGGAGAGCAGGAGAGTTTTACTGCAACGCCAATCGATGCAACGACAGGACTGGCGGGAAATAAAGCAGTAAATTTAGAACTTCAGCCTTTTGATATCATCTTTGGATCATCTGGTGCATTCAACAATTTAACCAATGATCCGATACCACTTGTCTGGGACGAACAGCTCGCAATACTGTATGCCGGCATAAGCACCGAGTTAATATCAGGACTGCAAAATACCATTGCACGCCTCTATTTTGACCCTGCAACCGGAAGTTTGACCCCAACTGCTATTCTTAACTTCAACGCAATCAATGGAGACAATATTGTTGCAAATAATGTTCCAGGAAACCAATTACAAATAAAAAAAATCGGAGTCATGCATACTTCAACTGGGGGAACCTACCTTATTGTTGCACGCCAACAGAACATTTTTGCACTACCGCTGGTCGACACACCTGAAAACCTTGTCGATCATGGAAAACTTGCAAATGCCAATCAGACAGTTATTGATGGCAAATTTACTACTGCTGCAACCAGCCCAGGAGATCTATTAACGCTCTCATCGCTGGCCGCAATGGTAGGCGATCCAAATAACATACCCAACGATCTGAATGCTGCATTTTCACTAGCAACCTCAACCTACACAGACATGCAAATAGTTGGAGATACGGTATATCTTGGCGTTAAAAATAACAGTTTTGGCTATGTATTATCTTCTCAAGCATTATTTGATGAAAGTGGCAAAATAGTTCGCTGGACACCCTGGTCACAACGGGCCGTACCTGTGAACTGTTTTCCAGGTCTTGCTATGCCTGCAACCGATGTTGAACACTCAGGAAAAATCGATTTTTTTTCGATTGACCTGGTAGAAGGACGTGCGTGGATCGTTGAAGGCGACACGGGAAGACTGGTTGGCAGAACTGAATGGACCGATTATTTTGAATCACCAAGCCTCTGTTTTATGCTCAATCAAAAACTTTCAAAAGGTTGCTTAAGCTCCCTTGACCTTCATCACAAACACTCACTTATCGGTTTAAATAAAAATAACTATTGCCTGTTTGGCGGTATGTCAACGGTTGTATTTGCGCGAACACGAGACGAAGTCCTTTCTGCAATGAGCCCTGCCGGAACTATTTCTGACTATGTTGATCCAAAAAATTTGATTATAACCTATCTGCCAGAAAAGAATCTACCTGTTATAGGTCTGGAATATACAGCAGAAAATACAAATAACTACTTTTTAGCAGCCACGCCAAAAGGGCTGTATGTATTTGGAGGCAATGCAACTGGAACAGGCTTTAATGCTGCAGATCTTGATACACTTGATCAAGAACCTTTTACAACAGGAAGTTGGATTTTAGCTCCTGCAGAAGCACTGCAAAAATCAATAGTTTCGATATGTTGTGCTCAAGCAAATATCTATATTATTACATTTGATCCAGATGACACGAATAGTACCTATAAACTTTTTAGCATCAATCCAGTAGCAAAAACAACTATTGATACTGCATTTTCTTCATCAAACCTAGTACTTTTGGCACAAACAACTCAAAATAGTTTTCAATCAATCAAAGCATTCTTAGCCGCAGCAGTGGTACATACACCAAACAGCCTAGCAGATAGCGCCATAAACATGGCGGAACAGCTATTTGTGGCAACGAATCAGGGGTTGTGGGTATCAAAAAGCACTGCTGGGACTCATGGGCTTGCGAATGCATCAGACGATGCGGAGGCTAACTGGCAACCGATCAGCACCTTTGAAAAAAATCTTTTTCAAGGAATTGGAACGATCGATACCCCAGTTCAGCATACCGTATGGCCTTTCATGATTCCTCAAGCATCCGCTTGCAGTTTTAACCTGCAAAGTAACATTAACCAGATTAGCAACACAGCTGTTGGCCAGATGCCAGACTTTGTTCCGTTTGATTTTAATAGTAACTCATTTGATACAGCACTAAAAACGTTTGAGCCTATTCGTTTTTTCTGGACCGACGGCGCACGCAGATTTTTTATTTTTTCAGACTTACGTTTTTCTCAACCTGCTGGCGCGTTGGCCGTATTGCCGTTCGATACAGACTCTGTACTGCTCAATAATCCTTACTTTTTCAATGAACCCGCGGTAGCACGTTACAATCAATTTTACTGGATACGAACCATTCACGATCTTGGCATTATCCTGGCAGGAACTGAAAAAGGAGTTATCTCCTTACAATAACTGGTCAAGCTGTGCCTGTACAAAGACATTTTTAATATCAAGCAAAAGACGCAAGATTAATCGTTTAACATTTCCATAACCATCACAGGTATCATTAAAAATGATACTATACTGCTGAATATGCGAACAAGCATTGTACCAAAAATCCGCATCTTCAGAAACATTAGCAGGAATCAAATTTGATTGTTTACAAAAAAACTCTTGTACACGAGCCAGATCACCAACTGCAGCTAAAACCAAATCATACTTAAAAACGTATGAACCACTACCATGTACTGCTTGGTCGAGCTGAGCCCAACTTCTTGTCATAAGCTCTACCGCATGTTTGTATAAAAACTTATTACCCTTGACCTGCTTACCACGCACCACCGCCACCATTGATCCAACTATAAGGAACAAAATAAAATACCGTACTTTCATATATCACTCTTTTTTATATCACTTAATAGTTAATATAATATAAATATTTCATAATTGTAAATATATTGAAAATTTCTATTGTAGCCACTACAAATACTGACAGGATAGAAACTTTATTATTGCTTCAAAAGAAGCTATAATTTTAAGGTGTGTCCTCAATTTGAAATGAGGTAATGACGTTGCATTTTCACTACAAAATGATAAGTTTTTTGTATCAGAAATCAGCAACGAGGATAAGCAATGGTACGTCGAGTTATTACAGACAGTATTTGGTCACAACTAGAAGAGATACTATGTAAACATGGATGCCACCTGTGGGGCAATGAGCGGAATATAATGGAAGCAATCCTTTGGAAATTGCGGACTGGAGGACCATGGAGGGATATTCCATCCGAATTTTGTCCGTGGCAAACAGCATTTAATCGATTTAATCGTTGGTCAAAAAAGGGCTATGGGAAGGTTTTTTTTATGCTACGAAAAGAAGTTGATAAAGAATGGGTATTCGCCGACGGAAGTTATGTTAGAGCTCACCAACATGCGACTGGAGCTCAGCGTGGTCAAGAGCGAGCAATTGGAAGATCCGCTGGTGGACTTACTACAAAGATTCATATGTGCACCGATGCGCATGGAAATCCGCTCAATTTTAAAATCACTGGGGGTCAAGTGCACGATTCAAAGGTTGCAAACGAATTAATCGACCTGGCCGAAGGAGCGGAATATTTTATCGCTGACAAAGGCTATGATGCTGATAGTATTCGTATCTATGGACGGACAAAAGGAATGCAAGTAATTATACCAAAAAGAAAAAACAGCACTAGACCAGATCCAGAATTTGATGCTCATTTGTATAAAAATCGACACTTAGTTGAAAATCTTTTGCACGACTCAAGCATTTTCGTGGCATTGCTATGCGTTTTGAAAAACTTGCTAGAAACTTCCAATCTATGCTCTACATCGCATCTATGCACATATGGTTGAAGCTTTTATGCCCTACTAATTAAATTGAGGACACACCTTAATGTCTTTTGAAAAAAATAAAATAATAACGAAAAGAGTTTAAAATGGAAAAACGACGCTTTCAAGTTAACAAACTTGTTCGAGATGGCTTATCTGATCATTTTCGTAATGCGGGTTTAACTATCTATACACGCGTTATGGATGAAAAAGAATATAACAATAGATTGAAAGATAAACTGCTCGAAGAAGCAGGCGAAGTATGTGATAGTCTAACTGCAAAAGAGGTTTTTAGTGAACTTGCAGATTTATATGAGGTAATGAAAGCTTTTGCAGAGCTTCATAACTTTAGTATGGAAGATGTTGAAAAAGAGGCTCATCGCAAACAACAAGAACGTGGCAATTTTTCAAAACGTTTATATGGATGTTATGTTGAAATTGATTCAACAAGTCCTGTAGTTGAATACTATGTTGCACGACCAGAGGAATATCCTGAAATCGATGAAAAAGCATATGCAAAACTCATGAAAGATAGATCAAATGTTTAAAGTAGTTCTGGTTTTTCAGGGCTACGATTAATAGAAAAAAGCACATACCATACACAAATACCTTATCTCTTTTATCTTTTTGTGTGCAATCAAGCAATACTTTTCCTAACTTTGTTAGTATCAATGAGCCTTCGGCAAACGTACGAAACTCATTATCATTATTTGTATTATTTATAGATTCTGCGGTGGCTTCTTTTCTAACTTTTGCGAATGACATTGCAGCTTTAACTCTATTTATTGCTTTAATTTCTATAAATTTTTGTTGAAGTGTCTGGTAATAAACAAAAAGATTTATCAGCTCTTTATCGAACACTTGCAGATTGTCACTCAAACGAAACACACAAGGCTTTTGTAAACCAAACACTGCATTATAAAACTCCACCTGCTTTTTTAATGCTTCAAAATCCTGCTCAGGCAAAGACTCTGTTGTATTTTGTATGATGAATGAAGGATCTAGCTTTTCATCCATGATCGGTTTATTAAGCATCCGTTGAAAAAGCCATCCTAACTTTCTGTTATATGAATAAAACATATAAAACTGCTGAATTAATGGGATGATATGTTCTACGATAAAAACCTCTTTAGACTTTGTTTCTGCAGCTGTTTTAAGGTTCAGTATAGCCGGATCATTCTGATCTATAGAAAAAAATAAAGAGTTTCTTTCCAATTCTGTCACTATATCTATTGGATCGCTGAATACATTTCGATCAAGTTTTTTTAAGATTTCTACCGCATTTATTAAATCATCATATTTTTTTTGAAAGAAAGCAGTATCTGAAGAAGTTACCTTTTTTTTTAGATTTTCTAACGAACGAAAAATGCCAGCCAGTGTAGGATCGTTAATACATCCAAAATCATTCGAGCTTCGTCGTTCGCGACACCATTCTTCTAAGAAATTTTGTATTACAAAAAATTCTGGATATAAATAAATAAAACAGTTAAGCAGAGCATCATAAATTATGATATCATTAACAACTGGCATGGTTTTAAATTCTTCCGATTTTTGAAGCTGTCCAAATAGACGTTCAAACTTACTAACAAGTTCTGATACCGAAGGTTTAATTCTAAATAAAATATCTACAAGCAAGAAGGGAAAACTTTTTAACCTAAAGTGCCACCAGTCGAGCTGTTCATTAAAATAGTAAATATCATCTTTTAAATAAAGCCGATGTTGATATAGTAAAAAACTGCGAATTTCAAGAAAGTATTTATACTTATAATTATCAACCTGTTCAAATGGTTTTTGAATAGATGGTAAAAGCTCATTTAAAAAGGTGCATAGCTGAGGCCAGCTTTTTCTTATATAACTATTTTGGTCGGTTAACTGTTGTAAAAAATCTTTTTGATAGTCCATAAGCGTTGCTACTTCAGGCATTGAAAGCAAGCTCAAAAGGTCTTTATAATTTTCTCTAACTCTTGAGCACTTATGAACAAGATTGGCTTCAGCTTCGGTTTTTAAGCGCTTATGGTCTTTTGCCACTGATAATTCCTTTTTAATCATTTCAATCAAAATTGGATCAAAAAAACAGCATTTTTCATCCAATGAAAAAAGAAAATGTTTCTTTAATGCGTCATTAACGTTTTTTATTATTGGCAAAGCTGGTTCAAATTCTTTCTCAATATTTTCTATTTTTTTGACAAAATCATGCATAGGAGGTCCTTGAAAGAGAAAGTAGACCCCCGATCTCTCCAGTCCAAAAAAAACTTCTATCTGAAGGCATAACCTATATGCGTTTAAAAGTTTTTTGTTAAACCATGCACCCCAATATTTACCTTTACGCATCTTTGGAGAACTGCCACGCAAAGGAGTTTCAACATGCCAGCCTGAAGAATCTAAGCAAGGTGCTACTTTTTTATCGTATAACGATAAAAATCTATTTAAAATAGTTTCGTTTTTTTCAATATTCGCTGCTAATGTCTCAAAGAAAGCTTTGATATGTTCTTTATCGTCTTTTTTATCAAAATCCAAACTCCCCTTGCTAGACCCATATAAACCCCTAAATTCACACACGTCAGAAGCAAAAAGCGTAGGAATAAGCTCCGTTCTTTGATTATTGTATCTTTTTTTTGCAAAATATGGATGAGCATTCCAAACTTCATATAAAAGTGGTGAGCCTTCCCTATTCAGGCGGTGCCATTCAACCAATCGTGGGCCATGCACTTGCAGCCAGGGAATGATATGCGAAATTAAAAAACTATTTTCCCTTGCTAATTTATAGTTTGAATTATTGGAGTTGAAATATGGAAATGATCTTTCTAACTTTTGAAAATCAGATAAAGTAAAAAGTTTATTTATTCTAAAATCATTAAAAAATCCATTATAATCTAGCAAAAGATTGTTTGACTTTTTAATTGATTCCCAGTATGCCAATATATCAAAAATCTGCCAATACGGCATTAGAATATCGAAATCATTTTTATTTAAAAAATCCTCATATGTGTCATATAAAACAGTAAATTCAGCGATAGCCCCACTAATATCTCCCGTCTTTTCCAAACCAGAGATCACATCCTCTGTTTCCTGAATAAAAGTCACGGTTTCGAAAAAAGGAATGTCGGATGTAAAAGTTATTTCTGTATTTTCTATTGTAAATATATTTTTAATATTGTAAAAGTTAAAAAACCGTGGCAACGACCTGATCTTTGAAAAGCATGGATGACTGTTTAGTGTATTAAATTTTTCTTTAAGAAATACAGCATCAAAAATTTCTTTATTATTGAGTGCTACATCTGTTGAAAGCTCCATCGCATACAACCAATCAGCAACAACCATCAACAGAAACAAAGCAAACTGTTTAAAACTCACCAAACTTATCTTTGAATAGAAGCTATGTATTTCCCTAAAACGGCAAATCATCTTCAAAAGGTGGCTGATCTTTAAAATCAAGCTCCCCAGTGCTTGCATCACCAAAAACAGAAGATAGAGCTTCAGAAAGATCGCTCGCAGAGCTTTTTTGAGTTGCAGTACGGGCCGCTTTAACCTTTTTTTCTGCTTTTGCAAGCTGATCCATCAGATCTTTTTCTACTTTATTGTTTGGATTCAACTGCAGATCACCACCACGTAATGATTGAGGGGCGGCAGGAACCTCTTCATCAACCATTTCCGCCTCTGTATCAGCTGTTGCTGCACCATTGCCCAAAAATACAACACGATCTGCAACGACTGAGTGTTTGCTACGCGAACTACCAGTCTGGTCTTGCCAGGTATCAAGTTTGAGTCGACCTTCAACAAGCACAGAGCGGCCTTTTTGCAGATACTGCTTGCAGCTTTCCGCCTGCGCGCCCCACACGTCAACATCGATATAGCAGACTTCCTGAACCATACTGTTGTTTTGACGATTTTTAAACTGACGATTTGTTGCCAAACTGAGCCGACACACAGACTGACCAGAAGTAATCTGTTTATGTTCCGGATCACGAGTTAAGTTGCCCACTAAAACAATACGATTATAACTTGCCATATTTTATGTTCCTTAACGTTAGAAAGAAAGCGCCTATTTTTAATAGTAGCAGTCAAAAAAAACTTTGCAATTTTTTCCACAAAAGAATGTTACTTAATCCTTTTTGTTATATTTTAAGCCATATTTTTTCTTCACAATATCGATCAGTTTATCTTTCTGTTTAAACTTCCTGTCATCAGCAGTCAACAGCGCAATATCATTATAAAACCGCTTACAATCAGCAGATGAAAATACGGTACCAGCAGCAACTTTTATTTTATATTGTAAAAATAGTAGCTTCCCATACACTCGATCGGTCAACTTTTCTTTTGATTCGCCCATTTTCAAGCAGGTTTCGACCAGAAACTGTTGCATCTCAAGAAGCGCCTGTTCAAGCGGAACTGTATCAACACTCAAGCCCCAAGAAACAACCGATCGTGTGAGGCTAAAAAGTTTATGAGCAAAACTTCCCACAAGCATAACGGTGCCTACTTTCAAAACGAGATCCATCATTTTTGCAATGTCTGCCGTGGCGTCAACAAGGTTGACCGATGCGTACGCAAAAGGCAAGAAACGTTTTGCAACTTCTTCTTTGGACCAGAGAACCAAATCATCAGGTTGTTTAGGTATTTCTTTTGGTAGGATCGGAGTTCTCGAAATTAGACTCCAAATTATACCTCCCAATGAAAGACTGAAGGTTCCATCTTTGATTGTAAACACAACGTCAATAGCTTTTTGACCCGCATCTGATACATCTTTATAGGTATAAGCATCGAATGTTATTTTCTCTTTATCTAAACCTTTTTCTTTTGCTTCTTTAATAATATGTTGGTTGTTTTTTACAAAGGACACCATATTACCAATTGCTTTGGTATGCTCTTCACCTTCTGCAAGTTGATACCCGAACATCGCATTTAAAACTCGTTTACAAGGAAGTAAAAAATAGGTATTAATAGACTCCCTCAAATGATCATTCGGTTTATTAAAAGGCGAATTTTCAATGAGCTTGTGCAGCCGTTCGTTTTTTGTAAAGTACAAATATGCAATAGTTCCAATCGAAAGAGCTGCACCAGTATATTTTAACCAGTTCCGTTCGATAGAGCGGGGAATCGCATGTTGGGCAAAGTCTTCTTTTAAAAAAGACTCCATGGTTTGAGCATCAAAAGACAGTTTGCATAAGAAGTTCAACGCCACTTCTGCTGTGCATTCCACCTCATCTTCTTCATCACACCCCTGCCATGTCAAAATATCTTTACACCCATTGATTATCACCGCATAGAGCTGTTCAACTGTTTGATAGATATCAATCGACTGTCTATTTCTGACAAAAACACCTAATCTACGCTCCATTTTGGCAATTCGAAGATTAATCTGTTGAATATGAATCTCAACTTCATAAAGCTGCTTTTGGCCATCAAACCACTTAAAGGGTGATTTATGCAACGCATATGAAAACGGCCGTTCTTTTTGAATAATCCAGTATGCGCGAGTTCTATACAGTTCTTCAATGGTACGACAGAGATAGAACTCTATTTTCAGCAAAAGATTAAAGTAATATCTCAAAAAAAGTAACGCAACCATTTTGTTAAAAACTGAACTATCCTGTTGAGGTGGTGCATCTACGACCAACGATAATTTTGAAACATACTTTTCAATCTTGCAGATATGCGCATTATAAAAGACAAGATCTTTTAATACCGTCACAGACTTATCAATATCAGACAGATTCAAAAGCTCTCGGCCAGCCCTATTAAACTCTGCAATAAAATCACGCGAAAGAGTAAAAACAGACTCATGTTTCATAGCAAAAGAAATCACACATAAAAAAAACAGATATCTACAGCTATTTCTCATTTACATTTCCTGTATTGTGTCAAGGTTGATTGTTATTATTTTAGATTTTTTAAAAGACGGTTGAACTTACCAGAGGCCTCATTAAAAGAATCTATTGCTTTGACAAGCTCTTCAATAGCATTGCTCAATTCAGTCAAAAAAAGCATATCTTTGTTCTTTGTCACTGACAGTTTTGCACCTTCAAAATAAGCTGAAACTTGACTATGCACGCCTTTCATCGTAGAAGCAGCAGATTCTAAAAGAATGGGGACCTGCTGTTCAAGCTCCATCATTTCCTCGAACAGCTGTTGACCATTTTTTTTAAAAAGACCGTTTTTTTTGACGGTAAAATGACTGTGAATAGTAAGATAAAAAACAGATAGAAAAAAAATAATACCACCTACTCCTGCTCGTATTTTCATATTCTTCCCTTTGTATTGACAAGCTGACTATAACAGATCAGAGCATACTGCAATAAGGCTACACATCCAGATCCTACCGTTGCCACATAAAACCAAAATACATACTGCATACAAAAATGAAAAGTCTGCTGTAATAGTAATGTAAACATGGTTATAGTATATAAAACCATCGTTGCTTTTCCAAAAAAGAGAGGCTTGATTTCAATCGGTTTTTCAAAAATAATAAAAGAAATACTAACAACTATCTGAAAAAATTCCTTCACACATATAAAAAGAAGAAACCAGAAAGGGATATTAAACTGCACACGGTAAAAATAGAAAAAAGTTGCAAAGACCGCAACGGTTAATATTTTATCGGTCATAGCATCAAACAACGCTCCTGAAACAGTACATTCGCCCTGCAAACGAGCAATGGCTCCATCTAAAAAATCTGTCAAAGCCGCAACAAGAAAAAAAGCCTGCGCATAGACCCAATACTTATTTATAATACAGAAAATAATAGGTCCAATAAGCATAAATCGCACCAATGTGATCTTTGTAGCAGTAGTTAATGAAAAAAATGGTGCATCTTTTATCGATCTCATACTCATATAACTCATATCGCAGCCACTCGTTCATGGCTGAATAATTCCACCGCCCAAACATATCGTATCTTGATAAAAAACCGCAAACTGGCCCGGTGCAATCCCCTGGTCCGGATCATACAAACAGACATATGCTTTGTCATCAGTAAAGGTAACGGCCGCTGAATGATAGGTAGGGCCATGCCGTAATTTTATTTTAAAAAAACCATCTTTTGGAACCTGTTCTGAGATCCAACGACAGTGAGCCGCAAAGAAATTTTTTCTTCTACTTGTAAGATTTTTATAGTCTCGTGAAATTACAACCGTATGATTTTCAATATCTTTTGAAACTACGTACCACGGTCCGGCCGGCAAACCTATTCCCTGCCTTTGACCGCTGGTATAAAACCAAGCACCCTCATGAGTTCCTACTACTTTGCCGGTTTCAAAATCAATAAAAACTCCCTTTTGTACACCAAGATGATGCCTTAAAAAATCTTTAAACTTTATCTTACCCAAAAAACATAAGCCCTGACTGTCTTTTCTAAGAGAATTAGGCAATCCAAACTGTGCAGCAAGCTCACGCACCTCTTTTTTGGTATATCCACCAATCGGAAACAATGCCGTTTGAAGCTGTTTTTTCGATATATATGACAAGAAATAGGTCTGATCTTTTATTGTATCCGCAGATGTGGCCAAATAAACACCATCTGAAGTATCAATTCGTTGCGCATAATGTCCAGTTGCGATCCTATCATAGGTATGACCTAGTAAATCAAAGAACGCACCGAATTTGATATAAGTATTGCAAAACACATCTGGATTTGGAGTATTTCCTTGCTTTGCCTGACTCACTGTATAATCAACTATCTTTTCATAATACTGTTTCTGCATTGGAACAACGGTCAAGGGAACATGCAAATAGTCTGTTACTGCAGTCACATAAGATAGATCTTCTTGCCATGGGCATTCATGCGCAAATTCCTCATCCTCTTCAAGCCATATTTTAAGGTAAAATGCTTCAACCAGATGCCCTTCTTTTTGAAGTAATTTCAAAGCAACGGCACTGTCAACACCACCAGAAAGCAATACAGCCACCTTCATCGTCCTAATCCCTACATTCGAAATTTAATACTTATTTGGAAAATTGATATTTTAGCATTTATTTAGTATGCAATATCACGCAGTATATAGGTTTTTTAAAAAAATTCTATCCTAAAGCCACCGTTTAACCATAGTAAAATTAAAAAGTGACAACTTTTTAAAATGTGTTAGTTTAAATAATGAAAATCAAATAAACGTTCAGAAAGTATTTTATGAGTTCTATTGCTGCATTACGCAATGCTTTTGGCGATTTTATTAAAAGTAAGTATGCCTGTTCTGCTGAACATCTAAAGCAATGCAATTTAATCCTAAACACGGATTATAGCAAAAAACAGTTTGGTGATCTTTCAAGTAATGCCCCACTCATTTTGGCAAAACTGCTTGGAAGAAATCCACTAGATATTGGACAGGAGATCAAAAATGAGTTTGCCCATGAATATATAGAGAAAAAAGAGATCGCGGGAGCGGGCTTTTTCAATATTTTTCTGGCAAAAAAAAGCTTCATTGAATTGGCACAAGATCTGTTTGAACATCCTACCAATCTTTTTAAACATACCTTGCAACAGAAACTAAAAATCTCGATCGAATATGTCAGCGCTAACCCCACCGGTCCTTTGCATTTTGGCCACGGGCGAGGTGGCATTATTGGTGATGTTCTTGCAAATGTACTTACCTTTTTGGGTCACAATGTCACCAAAGAGTTTTATGTCAACGATGCGGGCACACAGATAGAAAAATTAGCAATGTCACTCATTATACGCTGTCAACAGGAGCTGGGCATAGAAGCTACATTACCAGAAGACGCATATCATGGTGAATATCTTATCGATCTGGCAAAAAAATGTATCCAGGAATATGGAAGTAATGTACTTGAAAAACCGGAGTTTTTCTTCAAAGAATATGCGCAAGAACAGCTTTTAAAACAGATCAAACAGACGCTGCAGAAATACGGAATTCAGTTTAATGTTTTCTTTTCTGAAAAAACTCTTCATGAAAGCAAAGCCATCGATCAGTCGATTGAACTATTAACCCGAAAAGGCTTTGTGTATGAAAAGGAAGGTGCTTTGTGGTTTGCGTCCTCACAGTTTGGAGACGACAAGGACAGGGTAATCAGAAAAACAAATGGTGAGTGGACCTATGTTGCAGCCGATATTGCCTATTTAAAAAATAAGATCGATCGTGGTTTTAACTCGCTTTTTATGGTTCTGGGTCATGATCATCATAGTTATGCAACCAGACTGCAGGCGATCCGAGCCGCATTTGATATTAACGTTCCACTGGAAGTTATTCTCTATCAGCTTGTCAAAATTAAAGAGGGTGATATTGAAGTGCGCATGTCAAAACGAAAAGGGGCAATTATCGAACTTGATGATATCATCGACACGGTAGGCAAAGACGTTGCACGTTTCTTTTATTTACACCGAAAAGCGGACGCTCACCTTGATTTTGACCTCAACCTCGCACTCAAAAAGACCGATGAAAATCCGGTGTATTACATTCAATATGCGTATGTTCGTATTAAAAGCATCCTCAACAAAGCGTCAGACGTTATTGAATCTTTAAGCTTGTATGAATCTGATGCAAAGAATATATCAGAAACCGAGTATATGCTCCTCAAAAAAGTGATTGCACTTCAGGATCTTTTAGAAACAGTTATAGAGAATCATCAGACGCACCTTTTGACCTATTATGTGCTTGAACTCGCACAGCTGTTTCATCTGTATTACAACGAAGTAAAGGTCATCGACCCTGCGCAACTGGCAACAACTAAAGCACGCCTGCTGGTTCTGGTGGTTGTCAAAAATACCCTGGGGCTCTGTCTTGATCTGTTAGGTTTGAGCAAGCCAGAGCGAATGTAAAAGCAATTCGAGTCAATACTGTTCCGACTGTACTAGTTTTTCTTTCAGCTTGGTGTATCGATTTATGGGTCCAGATAAGATCATTATTGATACTCGACAAAATACTGCTGGCGAGATGGAAAAAAAATAACATTTAAATACATAACCGTTATAAAAACGAAGAAAGGCAACTATTTTACTTGCGTTTCTTCGTTTTTATATTAAATTATTTGTAATTATTTGTGAAAATACCTATTTACAGTAACCTTCAAAACAACAGGAGCTCCATGACTATCAAAAGAATTGCCTTATTTCTATTTTTGATAATGCACAAAACGGTATTAGAAGCGATGGAACAGGAAGGAAAAGTAGTAACCTACCATCCAATCTATAATTATGCTTTTGAACCCATTTCTCATCATTTGGCACATGAAATTTTCAAAATGCCTACCTCTGAACAATTATCCAGAGGAACGTTTGCAACTATTTTTAACGAATTGATACATGAAACTGATCAGTCAGCTCAACTAGTGGTTAACATACATGGAATTAACAAAACTACCTCACATGTAACCAAAGACGCCTTAGCAAACTGTAAGATGTTTCATGCAAAAGCATTACAGCAATTATTGGGATTGCGATTGATGAATAAAATTGAATGCAGCATCATGTCACCAATAGCAAACGTAACAATTGGTCATCACTCACTTACCGTATGTCAAAGTAAAATCAATGATATTCCGTACGACTTTGCTACTGCTCAGTTAACTGATCGAGTTGTAAAACGTTATCGCAATATCTTATCGGATAACGCAACTTATAACGCAATTATGAATCCTAAAAAACTTCACAATGAAAACGATACTATAGAAGAATCGTTAAAGTCTATTCATCATAACTTGACTAATACTGCTATTTTAGCTTGCAAAGAACCACAGTTTAGAAAACATATGCTCCCTTTAGTTGTATTATTACTCAAAGATTACAAAGAAAATGGTGTAGTCAGGATCCCATCGACAGTTTTAAACCCAGCTATTAAAGAAGAACTTAAAAAAGAACATGTTGAATTGCAAATAGTGTCTGCAAATCCACTATTAATTCCAAATGAAACTGGCCTATTTCATCATGTACCAGCAATCAATGTCAGTGTGAAAACTGCTACAGACGCATTAACAGTACATTCTAGCTGGCATTATGCGCTTACTTATCTCACCTTCCTTGCTTCAAAAGCAACACATAGTTGTGAGATTCTTTAAACCTTTTTGAGAAGGAAGGCCTGCTTCTTCAGATCTTCCTTCTCAAAGCTCATAGTACTTTATACACCATAAACTTTATTTTGAACTATTTTGACTCTTTCTCTTGCAAGCATATCTGGATAAATAAAAAATAGTTCAAAATAGATCCTGTTTGATGTATTGATAACTTTTCTTTTGTTTTTTAAAATATATTGTTATCATATAAATATTTAGTTTCAAAACTAAATATTACTAATAAAATTTTTCATTTGGACCCTATGAAAACACTCAAAGCTGCAAAACATCTATCTCCGCTCTAACAAGCGTTTATGGCAACAAGTCGACTGACCAAGTATCTTAGTTTATACAATTTGTAACTCATAACTATTATATATACATTCCAAAAACTTATAGGATTCTATGGAAAACATATTACTATCTTTAAAACAGGTTTCTAAAATCTACACCACTGAAGCCACGCCCGTCAAAGCGCTTGATTCGGTCAGTTTTGACATTTTGAAGGGTGAAATTTTTGGCCTTTTAGGTGTTAATGGAGCTGGAAAAACAACTTTATCTTCGATTTTGGCAACCCTCCATCCGGTCAGCTCTGGAGATATTGTGTATGCAGGGGAATCAATTTATAAAAATATCTACCGGTATCGCAGAAAGTTAGGCTACTGTCCACAGTATCAAAATCTTGATATGGCATTAACTGTCAGACAGAATCTGGAATTTGCGGGCCGATTTTTTCTGCTTTCAAAAGAAAAAACAGAAGAGCGGGTAGAGTTTTTGATTGAAAAGTTTGAACTTCGTCGTTATGAACATTTCAAAATCGATGATCTATCTGGTGGCAACAAACAGCGCGTTTTGATTGCCCGCGCATTAATTCATGAGCCGGCGCTCGTACTGCTTGACGAGCCTACCGTAGGACTTGATCCTGATATTCGCAAAAAGTTGTGGGATATGATCAAACAGCTGCGCGAAGATGGCGTTACCGTTGTTTTAACGACGCACTACCTTGACGAAGCTGAATATCTGTCTGATCGCATCTGTATTTTACATCGTGGAAAAGTAGTCAAAATAGAATCAGTTGCATCTTTGATGAGTGCGCAGGCGGACAAAAGCTTGGAGGATGTATTTTTACGACTGTTACATGAACATATTGAATCGGGAGCTGAATGATGACATGTTTGAATATGCCTGAAAAATGCAGATCATATGCTGCAATCATGAAGGCCCTCTTGCTACGCGATCTTTTTGTATTGCGCACAAAACTGCTTGACCTTGTTATCAACAGTACCATCGTGCTCGGTGTTGAAATGATCATCTGGCTCTATCTATATCCCGCATTTGGCGTCGACTATCGCGTGAGCCTACCTCTTTTTTTTGGATTTCCATTACTTTCTTTGCTTTTGAACTTGGGATTTGGATTTTCAATGAAATATACATTCGGAGCGGCATATCAAGGATACGGTGACCTTGAATACCATCTGACATTGCCATTACCATCGATCTGTGTATTTACTGCCTATGTGCTTTCATTCTGGATCGAATCCTTTCTGGTAACTGTTCCATTAATTGCCGGAGCGTTGCTCTTTTTGCATTCGATGGGTGGTGTTTACAACGGTTCATTGGCACTGTTTTTCATTTTTTATGCAATTGTGGTTTTTTTGATCGGGTTTATCTTCGTAGCAGCGAGCTTCCATTATCCTTTTGCATGGTTCAAAGCAAACATGTGGCCGCGCAGAATTGGGCCGCTCATCGTCGTTGGCGCAACCTTTTATCCGTGGTACAGAGTGTATGCATATTCACCACACTTGGCCTATGTAATGCTTTTAAATCCAGTTACCTATATTTGTGAAGGATTACGAGCAGCATTATTTGGAAGCAATGGCTCTAGTTTGCCTGTAGCTGGCTGCTTATTGATTGTCATAACTGTCCTCTGTTTGTCATTTGTATGGATGAAACAGAGCGTCAAAAAAAGATTGGATCTCATATGAAAACCGCTTATTTTGGATACGTAGAAACGTTTATTCAGTTTTTCAAACGTGATTTTCTGGTTCATAAAACGACGTTTGCCAACGATATGATTAACTATGGCATTTTATGGCCGGTAACGTTTGGACTCAGTTTTACCGTACTGCGAAAGAACATTCTGTTTGCAACGCAGGACATCTATTTTGGTTCGATGATTCTGGTAGGATCGGTCGTCGTGCCGATGATGGTGATCGCCTATCGCATCACTTTTGATCTGATGTTTGACCTTGAAGGAAGAAGATTCATTTTGTATCAACTTTCTGTGCTTCCGGTCAAACTGGTACTTCTGCAACGGATGATCTTTGCAGCATGCTACACATTTTTGATCAGTAGCCTCATGTTCCCCGCGTCTTTACTGTTTTTAAAAGGCCATTTTGTGATTGAAAATCAGGCCTGGCTGCAGTTGTCGTTCATGCTGTTTTTGAGCAGCACAGCAATGGCTGCACTGCAACAGCTGTTTGCAGTGATTTTGACGGTAGAAAAGCTGCATATATTCTGGGTTCGGGTCAACGGTGTTTTGATGAGCATGGCAGGATCGTTTATTCAAACAACACCGTTGCTGAAAGTCCCTGTGCTTGGCGTTTTGTGCTTTGCAAACCCTGTTTTTCATATTGCAGAATCGGTCAGAAAAATTCTGTTTCCAAGTCTGTCAACCATGCATCTACCAACCATGGTCGGATATCTGCTTGCGACCACGCTACTGTCAACTGGTTTGACCTGGTATTTTTTCAAAAAACGTATTGACCATATTTAAACTAGTGCTATAAAAAACCAGGGCTGCAAAGAGATTTTCTTTGCAGCCCTGGTTGCGATTTTAAGGACAATTTTTCTGTTTTAACTGTTTAACCACGCATCATATGCTTCATCATCTTTTTCTTCCTCTTGTGCAGTCAGCTTTTTGTAAACCGCATACACACCAGCTGCCACTGCTACCGTACCACCTGCAATGGCCCCAATGCCTTTCATTATATTGCGCTCCAACTGTGCAACGAGCAGGTTGTACTTATCAATAAATCCTTTTTGACGCTCAGGCGTACAGTTAAAAAGATGCGATTTGATAGGCAGCCCTTCAAAAATAGCTCTCAACTCAATTGCTTGCCGTTCAACCTTGTCCTGCGCTGAAATATCGAACAAAGAAGCAGTATTCATTTTCGTTTCCAACTGATCTATTTTCTTGACAGTCTGTTCAAGATACTCATCAACTTTCTTGCTTGCTAATGGACTTAGTTCAGTCAAGGGCAATAATAACTTTTCTAAATGGCCCTTTCAAGTTCCAAATGCACCACCGGCTAACAAAAAAATCAGGTGATCATAAACTAGTCTCTGAACAAAAACAGAAGGAGACAATTTATGAGCCAAACAAATGGCAAACACCTGATTTATAAACAAAGATGCCAGATAGAAGCGTTTTTGGATAGTGGCCATTCAAAAAGAGAGATTGGAAGGCAACTAGGAATAAGTCACTCGACGGTAGTTAGAGAGGTTCGGCGAAACAGTTGTAAAAGTGGCTATCAGTGTGACAAGGCAGAAAAAATGGCCCAAAAAAGGTCGCAGAAAGCTCGAATGAGACCAACGCGATTGGGAGCTGATATGTGCCAAAAAATAGTAGATAAGCTGATTACAACACAGTCAAGCCCGCAACAGATTTCAGGGCGACTTAAAAAAAAAGAATCTTTATCAGTCATGAAACGATTTATCAGATGATCTGGAGCGATAAGAAGGCTGGTGGAACACTGTACCTCAATCTGAGACGCAAGGCAAAAAAATACAATAAGAGGAAGAGAAAAACCGCCGGGCGAGGACTCGTTCCACATCGGGTTGATATCGAAAAGAGGCCTGCAATCGTCGAACTAAAACAGCGTGTGGGAGATTTTGAAGTTGATACAGTGATCGGAGCGCATCACAAAGGTGCACTACTGACGCTTGTCGATCGGGCAACCAAGTTTACACTGATCAGGCTTATTGATGACAAGTCAGCACAGAGCGCTACTGATGCCATTTTACGACTGCTGATGCCGTACAAAAATCATGTTTTTACCATCACTGCTGACAATGGAAAAGAGTTTGCGGACCATCGCACCGTCTCTCTCAATTTACCGCATTGTGACATCTTTTTCGCAAAACCATACCATTCTTGGGAGCGTGGCTTGAATGAACATACCAATGGACTTATTCGACAATACTTGCCTAAATCAACCAATTTCTCTACACTTACACATCAAAAGATTGCTGTTATTCAAGACAAGTTGAATAATCGACCCAGAGCTGCTTTGAATTACTTCACACCCTCAGAGGCATTTTATGATCAACTTTCTAGGTCATGAGTGGTGCATTTCAGATTTGAATCGGCGCTTTAAGAAGTCGTTTGTAAAAAATTTTTTGCCAGTTGAAAGTTCATATGTACCTATTTTTGATTTCGATTTTGCTTTTTTTGTCAGGTAAAGATCTGTTTTCGAGCGCACAGAACGTTGAATATGGGTTGGATCTTGGAAATGGTAATGCTTATTTGTTTGACAAAAATATACAAGAACAACCAATACTATCTAAATATTCGATGAAACAATATGAACACACAGTTATCATTAAAGAGGATGGATTACCCAACCTTCCAAATCCAACTCTCCAAGAGGGCGCAATAACGAGTTCAATTGTTTATTACCTATTACCATTTGAAGCTACCGGTATTCAGAGATTTTTTGAAAGTATAGAAACCAAGCGAGCAATTACCCTGTCTCCTGTCAAACAAGCAAATAAAAAATCAGTTAGGTTTTTTCAGCAATACTCTCATCCACAAGCAAAGGCGATGATAACATTCTGCAAGCGAGAACATAAAGGAAAACCGTTAATTGATTATTTATGGTATAACCCTAAACATACAAACTATAAAAAAGAACCCGAGCCTAGATGTTTGGTCCCTGAGAATTATGGTGTATACTACGAAGATAATGATTTATGGAGAAAAAACTTATGGGACAAGTATTGCATCCAAAGGCCAGAACGACAGAGGCTGTGCGTAGAGAGATCCGTAATAGTAAAGAAAGTATAGTAAAAGCAGCAAAAAGATTTAATGTCAACCCAAAAACAATAATGAAATGGAGAAAGCGAAACGATACAAAAGATCTGCCAATGGGCCCCAAAAAGGTAAAATCCACGGTTCTTTCAGAAGTTGAAGAGGAAACAATAGTAGCATTCAGGAAAACGACGGGGCTGCCTTTGGATGATGTTTTATATAGCTTACAAGAAACTATTCCTCATTTGAGCAGATCGAGTCTTCATCGTTGTTTGAAGCGTCATGGCTGTTCTGTTTTACCTAAACAATCGACATCAGCTTCTGCGACAAAAAAGAAATTTAAGCAGTATCTCATCGGTTATTTTCATATAGATATTGCAGAAGTAAGAACAGCTGAAGGTAAGTTGTATCTGTATGTCGCAGTCGATAGAACATCAAAATTTGCGTATGCAGAGCTTCATGAAAGTCCTACCAAATTGATTGCGGCAGGGTTCCTACGCAATCTTATTAAAGCCGTCCCATACAAAATACATAAAATACTTACAGATAACGGTATTCAATTTACTAATCATGCTCATCATACAAAGGCATTGCCTCACATCTTTGAGCGTGTTTGCAATGAACATCAGATAGTACACAGAAAAACCAAAGTGAAACATCCTTGGACCAATGGGCAGGTTGAGCGAATGAATAGAACTCTCAAAGATGCTACTGTAAAGACTTTTCATTACGCTTCAAATTGCGAGCTAAAGCAGCATTTGCATTCCTTTTTAATGGCCTTTAACTTTGCTAAACGCCTCAAGGCTCTCAAAGGCAAAACCCCTTGGCAGTTTATTTTAAATGAGTGGACAAATCATCCAGAATATTTTACACTCGATCCAACCCATTACTTATTGGGATCAAACACCTAGAGAATTGTTTCTTTTAGAAGTCTTCAATGAAAATGCCAATCCATCAAAGATATTTAACAACCTAGCCCAAAGCCAGAACAAAAGTCGTTCTAACTTTTTGTCCTGGCTCAACGGCTTTTGCATACCCCTCCTGATGTTTACAGGTGGACATCTGCAAATGAAAAAAACAACTCTATCAATTAGTACATTATATCTATCTTTCTTATATATGATACACTGTGCTCTACCCTGGTGCCCGACTGGCAGAATAAGTTTACGGTGATGGTTCGGTCGTACCCAACTGTTTCAATCTGCCAAACTGGTCGATGCATTGCTGATATGAAAAACTGACATAGATAATCATTCTTTGCCATTCGATCGCTTTGTACTGTGCAGTTTGCAACATAAGCCGCTGCACATACGGCACAGTCCAACGGTCGTTGCAGAGCGAATAGATCGGCGTTTTAATGAACTGGTCAGTTGGTCTGTTTGCAAAAAAAAGCTCAGAGCAGATGTAGGGCACGAGCTGTACTTGATGGTCAATCTGCAACAGAGGCCGTTCATTTTCTGAGGGAATGATTTCGTTAAAATTCTTAAAATAAAGCTCATACAACAGCGATCCCTTGCACCAGGCAGGCAGCTTTTCGGTCAGAAGCATGGCATGTTTTTTGTGAAAAACGGTTTTGATCGCCCCATTTTCAATCCAATACATGCTGTTGCGATACAGATTGTCCTGACAGGTAAACGCACCAGTAAACAGCTCTATTTTTTTTGAAAATGCGTGTTTAAAATAGGCAAGAAATATTGGACTTGCCAGTTCAGTTGAATAAAATGCTGCTTCCGGCATTAAAATGATATCTGCTGACGGATGCTGCTGCGTAATTTTTTGCAAAGTTCCAGCTGCATTTTGTGCCAGTGCTTCAACCGATGTCTGCTGTCTGAACACGTGAGGTACCACAATAATGCGATCAAGCCACGATGGAAACTGTTCGGCCGGAATTGGCATGAAAAAACAGATGAGCCAAAAAACAGTTGTGATCAATGCAAAAGCGTAGGCTTTCCAGTTGTGATAGGCAAATACAGCATAGATTGATGCATTGGTTATTAAAAGCAATGCACACAAGACTTCTGTTCCGAAAAACGGCAACGTTCTGAGTAAACTGGGATATTGAATAAGTGGCAAAAGCGGATGCATTAAAAAGTAGCCCTCCATGCAGTTGAATGGCCAGAGAGAGATATGATCCATGCACAGAATGTAAAACCAGATCGCAAAAGTAAGTATTGCTATTCTTGAAAAGGAGCTTGTAACGTTAAAAAATAGGTTCACAATAGAAAAACAGAATGGAATAAGCAGGCCAAAAAGACCTGCATAGAGGATAATAAGCAGTGCAGGAAACAGAGTTTGCAGAGCACTGCCTTCGGCCAGGTTGACAATACCAGTCAGCACGCCAAACAAGTGCAGAGTCGCTGCACAGATTCCCCAAAAATATCCCTGCAGATAGGTCATATTGTGTGAAGCCGTAACATGTAAAAGCGGTATTACAAATACAAAGCTAGCCCACCAGAAATAGTCATTCAAAACAGCTGACAAAGCATACAATACGGTCGACAAAAAGAGAAGAAAATACTGTTGTGTGCAATTCATTTAACTGACCTTTGCAAGTGGTGTGGTTTTGCCAGATTGATCAATAAACGTCTGGTATAC
Source organism: bacterium (assembly GCA_016699125.1). Lineage (NCBI taxonomy): Bacteria > bacterium. The sequence goes on along the minus strand of CP064961.1, from coordinate 262,413 downwards.
AAAAGAAACATACACGATCGGTCGTTGCCATGCGATCGCCTGAAACCGTGCCCCTAAAAACATCAACCTACTCACGTAAGGCGCAAGCAAACGATCATTGCAGACAGCAATAATCGGATAGTCGGGATACGCATCATCGGGCCGCGTGTTAAAAAAGAGCTCTGAACAGATGTATGGAATAAACGATACTGTCTCGTTAAATTTCAGTGGTGTTTTTGGTTTTTGTGATTCAGCAATCTGACTCTGTTTTGAAAAGAAAATGTTCTGAAATAATCTACTTTTTTGCAAGCCACGTGGCAACCGTTCCGTCATGACCATGGTATGCCGCTTGTCAAAACATTTTTGCACCACTCCATTATAAATCCAATGCACCGAATTATAGTAGTCGTTTCCTTTCCAACGAAAAGCTCCTGCAAGTACATGGACCTTTTTACCAACATATTCTTCAGACCATAACATTGAAAGTTCAGTTTTTTTCAGAAATTCACAATAAAATGATGATTCTGGCATAATAAAAAGCTTAGTATTCGGGTGAACATGAGTGTATGCTTTCATAATATCTGCAGCACTGGACATTAAGAAGGTAAGATTGTAGGCTGGCGCAAATACTTTTGGCAACGCAACGATCTGCTCAACATATGCAGGAATTTCTACTGCTTTTTGATTGGTTAAAAAAAAGCAGTGGGTCCAGAAAAATAACAGACACCCAAGCAAGCCCAGCTGTGCAAGGTTTGATTTCATCCAGACTATGATTAACAGAGCAGGCGTAAGGAGCAAAAGCGCTAATAAAATGAGTTTGCCACAAAAAGGAAGCATTGCTAATAAGGATGGTGAATGGGCAAGAGGAATGAGCGGATTGGTCAGCAGGTAGCCTTCCTGTCTGCCAAGAAAAAATAAACATCCATCTTCCAAATAAAAGATGAACATAAAAAGCCCAAAGGCTGTTTTAAGCACATTCTCAGTTTTCGGGTCAAAAAAACTGGAATGCATTCGTCCTTGAAAAAATGAAAAACCGTTTGCAAAAAAAGCAAAGCTACAGGATGCAAAAAATGATTGAATCGTCAAAAATACGATGGTAAGTGAAAACTTGGTCAAAAAATCACCTTCAGTCATTTTGAAAATACCTTCAAAAACGCCGTACATATGACCATTAATTGAAAGAAACGCAAATAAGAAAAGTTCTGCAAAATAGTATGGTCTGACAGTTGCGGCATGCCAAAAAAGTGGCAATGGAAAGAAAAAAGCGAGCAAGTAAAAATTTGGTCTGTAAAAAGGTAGGACATACAATACAGATGCTGCTAGGATAGATAATACTGTTTTTAAATACATTGTGCTTTTTTTAAGATTGAAACCTGTTGTATTGTAAAATTAATCTTTTTTATATTGCAACAGTTTCATAATCGGATGCGCCAAAAGTTCGTCTTGGGTCATTTCTGGGTTTTCCTGAAGCAGCTTTTTGGCGGCTCTTCCACGAGGAGTAAGTCCACACAACTCGTACCCATCTTGGTCTTTGCCGCAATCATCTTTAATATCTTTTCTTGCGCCTCGAGATAACAAAAAGTTGATCATAGCAACGTCAAGCTGCATGGCAGCATAATGGAGCGGCGTCTGGCCCCATGCATTTTGCACATCAACTGACTGGCCCGCATCTAATAATGCTTTGACACATTCAATCGATTTCTGCAGAGTTGCCATATGAATGGCCATCATCTGCTCATCATCTTCCAGTTTTACCTCTGTATTTCTCATTTTTTTATTCAGATCCACACCAGCTTCTGCAAGCGCCTTTACCGTTTTGCAATGTTTATTTGCACAAGCAACATACAGTGGCGTATATCCATTTGAATTAAGGCTATTTTTGTCAATTCCTGCCAAACATAAAGGCTTGACCACCTTTTCATGCCCAAACAAGGCTGCAATATGCAAAGCCGTATTTTCAAACGCCTCTTGCCTGTTATTAATCGTTTTTTCTGCACCATTTTTCAATAAGTATTCAACAATAGTACATGCCTTTTCTTTGTCCCCAGAAAAATCCATTGATACCTGTGCAAAACTATCAAGAATTGTTGTTTTATTTTCAATTTTCCATTGAGCAATGCCAAGGGCTATCTGTTCCATGGGAGTTCGTGTTTTTTCATCAAATAGAGCCATCTGTACCGGAGTCATTTTCCAAAAACAGCCAAGCTGGTTAACATCTGCACCTTGGGTTACTAATAGTTTTACCTGGGCAAGATTTCCTGTCTTTGCAGCATCATGTAACGGTTTACAGCGCTGAATTTCTGGAAGTCCGTAGGTGGGTGCATCTTTTGTATCACTTGTAAGAGGAAGTTTTTGGCTTAATTTCTGCTCAAGTTTATCAGACACAGGAACGCCAACACACAGATGCGCATGTATTAAAAAAACAACCAAACCTATACATATAGTACGTTTCATCGACGTTCCCACACACATTTATTATTTTAATTTTCATTATAGTTAATTTTATATTAAAAAATAAATAGTATTGTTTTATTTGCATTTATTGACTATTATGAAATGTTTTTAATATATTGAAAATAAAAAGTACTATATCCCATATAAAATAAAGGAGTTATTAATGAAGAATATGAAACAGATGATGCTACTTGGGTTAGCCTATTTTGGTAGCTCAACGGTATTAATAGACGCATCCGGTAGAGATAGTAACGTATGTACAAATATGATTGCGGGTAATCAGGTTCAAGGCATGGGACAAAAAGCAAGCTGTAAAGGAGGCGGCGGCAAAGGTGGTACCAGTATTGCCACCCCAGAAAAAGCAGCAAATGCAGCTGGAGACAAGGTTTTTTGGAATATCAACTATTCACAGGTAAAAAATGAACAGTGGGGATCGATTAAAACCACTGAACACAAAGTACTAAAATTCCCTAAACCTGGTGAAAAAAAGCTGATCACATTAACACCAACTGAAGGAAAAATGAAAAATAAGTCTATTGATATACTCATTGTACCATTTGATAAACGTGTAAAAGATCAATACGGCGAATATCCGGACAATCTTTCCGAACAGCTACAAAAACTTGATGAAAGCGCACAATATAATACAATCGTTAAATTTTATCGAAAAAGCGCAACCGAAACAACCTGGACAGAGCTTTATGAACTTTTTTCAGATGAAAAATCAGATTCAAGAAAACTCCATTTCAAAGTTGCGATCTCACCAGATGGCATCTTGACCGGTGAACAAAAAATGGTTCTTACTAACGAAGCAGATGGAACCAAACAGGAAGTTATGTCATTCAGCATCGATCTAACTGCGTTTGAATAATCTCTCAAAAAGGATACCTGTGAAAAAGTATACATGGCTATTCATAGCTCTTTTGACCGTAACTGAAACAAAACCAAACACAACAATTGTCTATAACGTGAATCAATGCATAGCATCTGATGGAGCTCAGTTAAACTGTGAAAATTTCGGTGTTAATAGCGTCAATGACGTGGTTGCATGGAATACAAAAGATGCACTAAAAACAGATTTTGGTTCAATTACGGAAAACAGGAAAATATTTGTCCCCTTCAAGCATCAGTTCCAACAGTTAGTGTATAGCTTTACACCAACTGCAGGTACCGGAAAAAATCAGATTATACGAGTGTTACTTGTAGAATTTCCAAAAAAACAGAAAAAAATAGGTAAAATACCAGACAAAGTTTATAAAGAGTTGCAACAGATAAAAGAAAAAGTTGCAATGTCAGATGAATATTCGATTGTCAAAGTATATCGCCAAATTTCCAGTCGTAGCAATGATTCTTCTGAATGGACAGATGTTGCCGATCTTATCATTCCACAAACCAGTAGTGCAACCTCTCTTGAACTTTCACCAGAGGGGCTTGTTATGGCAGAAACGATTGATCTGAATGGGAACTCGAAAAAAATCGTTTTAGAGCTTTTTAAAACATATTAAAAAGGGTTATAGAAAATGAAAAGAACGTATAAACCGTACCTTGCTGGAATATGCCTTGTAATACATTCATTATACCCTGGTTCTAACGTAGTCAATAATTCAGCAAATACCTGTACGGGTGAGAATATAAACTGTGAACAGTTTACCATTAACAGTACTGGTCAAACATTTGTATGGAAAACTGATGACGTTGAACTGATTGGACTGAATAAAATTACAACATCAAAAAAGATCATCCTTGACTTTCCACAGCAATCGTTTTTTGAAAATGGTTTTTTCAAGCGTCTCTATACCTTTACGCCAACCAATGGCAACAAATCAGACGAAAAAATTCAGATCTTGTTTGTTTTTTTCGACCCTCAATACACCAAAGAGCTTGATAAAAGCATTCCTCTTTCTGTTGCGGCAGATCTAAAAACTATAAAAAAAGAATTTGCCAACGGTAAGTTAGGATCGATTTTAAAGGTATATCGCCGATTTGGTAAATGGATGAATCCACTTGCAGAATGGGTCGAAGTGGGAACATTCAGTATTGCCGCAACTGAAACAAAAGGCTTTGCAGAACTAAGTGATGCAGGCTTATTGTCTGCAAAAACAAAAACTAAAGATGGAAAAATCATAGATATGATTATAGATCTCTCAAGAAACTACTAAATTAAAGGAGAATATCAATGAACTATAACAAGATATATAGATCGCTTGCCATTATGGTATGCATTGTTCAAACAACAATGCCATCAGGCAGAGATTCCAATGTTTGTAGTAATATTATTGCCGGTAATCAGGTACAAGGAAGCAATCAAAATGCAAGCTGTCACGGTGGCGACAGTGAAGGCGGACTTTTAGAATCCGCAATAGATATGTTAAATAGTTATAAAGATCGCGTTGACTGGAAAATGACTGATTATGAAACAAAAGATTTAGGCCGCGTCACCTCAGCCCAAAAAGTCACAATCAAATATCCTGCTGTTGGAAAAATGAAACATTTCAGCTTTCAACCAACTGAAGGCACCATGCAAGACAAAAAAATAGAACTTTTACTTGTCTCATTTTCAATTCATGGAAAAACGAACAATATCACTATTCCTGAAGCAGTACAAAAACAGTTAACACTCCTTAAAACAAATAAATCTCCATTCAGAAACCTCGTCAAAGTTTACAGAAAACTTGAAGGCGAAACACAATGGGTAGAATTTGCAGAACTTTATGCACGTACCAATCCTGAAGTTAAAAAGCTTGAAGTCACCTTTACCCTATTTCCAGACGGTAGTGCAGAGGCTACAGAAAAACTCTATCGCACTGATGCAGAAGATGTTACGACCGAATACGAAAGCAATAGAATTGATTTAACGGTACTATTGTAAATTCAATAACTATGTAAAAAGAGAGAGCTGACATGTGTGTCAGCTCTCTCTTTTTATGATGCAGTTTTAAAAATTTTTTACTGATGCGTAACAGATTGCCGTTGCAACAACACTTTGGTAGTCAGCAATCCACCTACCACACATAAACCAACTGTAATTGCCAGCCATTCGGCTACCATTGTTTTAACTGGAAATTCTGCTTTTACTCCTGCGGGAAGAGGTTGCAAAGTCCAACTACCGTCGAAACCTGAACATCGTTCAAAAAATCTATAAAGTTGATCTGAATATTGTACCTGCCACACCTGTTTTTTCTCTTGTTTAATGGTTCTTACATAGCCACTCTTTTTATAGTACCCCGCCCTCTGTGTCGGGGTAGGCCAATTGTAAAAGTGAATAGCATCAATGCCATATTCATCTTTTGTAAAATAATGAATTTCGCCATCATTCGTTTGCCAGCTTGGATATTGATACCAAAAAAATGACCTCGTCCACGCACGCGCTACTCTATCTTTCTGATCTAGTTCACCCGCTTGTATTTGCAATACCGCAAAACAGATCAGATACCAATACATTTTCATTGTAGACTACCTTTTAAAGATACAAAGAACATATCAAAATACTAAAATTTACAAAAATAATAATGTTTATTATATCAAACAGAAACTTAATGTCAAAAATAAGCGGTTCTTAAAAAAAGCCTTCATTCTTTGTTTTTTTCGCTCTATACTTGAACCATTATATCCAATATTTGTCAGAACAAAAAGCATGCAGAATTCTATTTTATTTTTGGCAAGCTCTTCGCAGTCTCGCAAAAAGCTTTTGGAACTATCAAAAATCCCTTTCAAAAAGCTTTTTCAGACGGCTGACGAAATTTTACCTGCCACAAACATTCCAATCGAAAAATATGTCACCCAAATTGCACTGCAAAAGATGGCCAGTGTCATTTTGCCTGAGTGCTACCAACAAGGTACAACTATTTTTGTTTTGACAGCCGATACCATGTGTTTGGATTATCATGGCCACATTTTAGGAAAACCAAAAACTCACCAAGAAGCTCGTCAGATGATCAAAAATGCCCGTCAGAAATGCTCAGCACACACCGCATTCTGCATTGAAAAAAAGCAGTTCATTAATAACGCATGGCGCATACTTGAGCACGTTGTTCAGGTAGTAAAATCAGAATACATTATTGATATTCCGGACGAACAGATCGATTTTTGCATCGATTTTATGAAAAGCATGGACTGCGCAGGAGCAGTAACTATTGAGGAGTTTGGCATGCAGTTTGTCAAAGAGATACATGGTTCATATTCAAATATCATAGGCCTTCCACTCTTTGAAGTACGCCACGCATTGAAAACCTTAGGTTTTCAAAAAAATGGATCACACGACTGCACGAAAAAAAAATAGTTTTTTATCACCAACTATTAACATTTAACTATCGGCAAAACCGTAGAAACGGTGGTAGCTGCAATGGTGGCAAGACCAAGTAACACTTTAAGGATGGTCAGAGTTCTATCTTTTTGCTGATTTTTATTTTCAAGTGTTGTTTGATCATCAATCGATAACGCCAACAGATCTTTAAAAAGTTGCAATGCAACATCAGTCGTTCCTGCAGGCAAGCCAACAGGAGCTGCGATTGATGGAACCACCACAGTTGGTGCAGGAATAGGTGGTGCCACTACTGGTTGGTTATTATTGGTGAAATTAGTATTCATCTCTTTCATAAGTTCAAGCATATATTGATGGTATAATTCAGGATTGTTTTGCATCATTTTGGTCAAAAGCATCGATGCCTTCTGTTTTTGCAACTCATTTGCATTATTATTTTGATTGATGACTCTTTTTTGATCAAGAGAGAACAGATAATCTACCACCGCCGAAGGCTCAACTTCTATACTTTTTACTCTGTTAACATGTTCTTCATTATTCCATTTTCCGCCAAAATCATCAGCATGAGCAACATTTTTTAAATCATCCAACGTAGCAATAATAGTATTATTGTACTTTCCCGCAGGTATAACAGTGAGCGCCGCCTCTTCCATACATGTAAGCTTACCACAAAAAAACGGTATCAATAAAAATATAGATTTCTTCATATCTCTCTTACTTGTTTATATAACAATAAAATCATACTAGCTTAAAGCGGTTATTGGACTCAAGCATTAAAATTTAATTGCAAAAAAACAGTCTATTTGCAGAGTTGTTTTACGCGTGGTATTATTTTTACATCGGATTTAAAAAATTCACAGAAGAATAAGGATACATTTGTATTGTAACTATTTTCAGGCACATGTTCCACCTGCAGACTGTTTTCTGGTCATAGGTTTTTTCAAAAGCTATGACCATGTTTGTTTTGCCAGAACCGTTTGTCAAACTAAAAGTATTGTTGAATTTTTTGTACCTGAATCAACAACCAAAGAATCTTTACTGCTCGCACACTATTTAGAACAAAAACTCGTACTTTTTGACCTACAAAAACAGGAAAACCGCTTACAACAAGCGCAAACCCTCTTTTAATCGTAGTTGAGCATCTGAGCCAAGCATTTCAATAAGTTGCCCAACAGCAATTCCCTGAGCAGTGCCCGTCAGCATTAATCGCATTACTGAAAGCCATCGCTTTGGTTCAATAATCTTATTGAGTGCTGTCTTGAGGGCATTCATAAATACTTCTTGCGTCGCTATATTCGGCAAGGCCGCTACCAATGCTTCTTTCAGCTGGTTTCGTTCTCCTTCATTCAAAAAAGTATCCACATCCGCCGGTAAAGCGGGCTTGAAATCAAAATAAAAAGCCAGCATCGGAACAATATCGCACAGTGTCTGAATGTCATTCTGAACTGCTTTTAATAACATATCAACCTTTTGTTGATCACCAGCTGTCGCTGAAGGATATGCTTTTATCAAAAAAGGTTTTGCCAAGGAAATAAATAATGCTGGCTCCATCGCATGCAACCAACGTCTATTAATCCATCGCAGCTTCTCTACGTTATATTTTATGTGCCCCGTTGTATGAATATGGTCAAAAGCAAATGCCTGTATTAACTGATCGACAGACATAATCTCTTGCGCAAAGGATCCACCAATAATTGCCAAATAGTTAACAATCGCTTCTGGTAAAAAACCTGCATCTTTTAAATCTCGCAAGGAAAATCCAAAATCACGTTTTGATAGCTTTTTTCCGTCTATATTACATAAAATCGGCATATGCAGATACAAAGGTCGGGCCACGTTAAAAGCATCAAACAATGGTGCTTGACATGCGGAATTGGTCAAGTGATCTTCACCACGAAAAATGTGCGTAATTTTCATCTCCATATCATCGACAAAGTTTGCAAAAATAAAGGTAAAACTACCATCACTACGCGTCAATGGAAAATCAGAAAAATTGTGCAACTCAAATGTTTTAATACCATGCGCCAAATCGTTAACCGTTACTTTTTGGCTGTGATCAAGCTTAAATCGCCAAATAAAGGGGGTCTGCTCAGACAGTTTTTGTTGCACCTCATGAGATGAAAGCTGTAAACAGGCTCGATCATAACGAGGCGCCAACCCAGCTGCCTGCATACGCATACGTTTTTTTTCTAACAGTTCAACACTACAAAAACAGCGATAACAAAGCTCTTTTTGGCATAATATATCGAGGAACTTTTGATAGATATTCATTCTTTCAGATTGGAAATACGGCCCATACGCTCCGCCAACCCCAGGGCCTTCATCATGCAATAACTTAAGCCATTGCAGGTCAGCAATAATATTCAAAGCACCGGGGTCATAGTTCCGTTCAACATCTGTATCTTCGATTCGCACTATGAAAACACCCTTTTTTTGGCGCGCGAATAAATAGTTAATCACGGCAGCGCGCACATTGCCTAAATGCATCATGCCTGTAGGTGCAGGTGCAAAACGTACTCGAACCTGGGTAGAATTTTTCATTTCTTAACCTTTGCAACAATTTTTCGATATAAAAACCTTGATCTATAGAAGTAACCATATTTTTTGACATAGCAGCTAACGTTTTGTTAGCTTGTTGTACTATCTTGATTCTATCATAAAAGGAGAGTATATGAAACGTTGTCTTAAAGTAACAATCAAGGGAGTTTTTCAAAAAGACTTTCTACCAGAAGTTATAAAAAAAATAGCTTTAGACTGCTCAGTTGAAGGAACAGCCCAGTACGAAGATACTGAATCGGTCAAAATTATCGCATGCGGATCAGTTGAGCAGACTAATGAATTTATCGATTCTTTACATACACTCTCAGAAAAACAGTCTTTCCAGGCAATTGAAGTGGAACCTTTTCTTAACATTAAAAACTACCGCAATACCTTTCGAATACTTTCTTGAATATTAATGGTTTTCATTTATATTAAAATAAGTAGCGTTTTTTGAAAGTTATGTAAATGAATGAATGTCACAAAAAAGAATCAACCTGTATGCAAGGCAATTCAACCGTTTGGCAAGAGATCGCATGCCATTTACCCTACGCGGTTGTCGCTGTTGCGTTTTCACTTACCGTAGTAAGCTTTGTATCGATCTTTGGTCTATGGTCAAATGTAGATCCAAAACTTGCTAAAAAAGGCGCTAAAATGCTCTTTCACAGCTTCCATTTTATGCACCTTGTTTTTGCAGGCGCAGGGACATTGGTAACTTTTTTTAGGTTCTCTAATAATATTTTCAAAGCCTTGCTTGTGGGGCTTCTATCTCCAACCTTTTTTTGTGTTTTATCCGATGCTGTCATTCCCTATTTTGCAGGCAGAATGCTAGGTTTTGATATGCATTTTCACATATGCATATTTCATGAGATTAAAAATATCGCACCATTTTTATTTACTGGCTTATTGACCGGCTTTTTAAGCAAGTGGAGCCATCACAATGAAAAAATAACGTATGCTTTAACCTCGCACACATCTCACATTTTAGTGAGTTCACTTGCTTCAACTTTTTATCTGGTTGCTCATGGATTTTATGAATGGCACTTACAAATTGGATTAGTTTTTCTCTTTTTAATTATTGCAGTCGTTGTGCCATGTACGCTTTCAGATGTGATTGTGCCAATGACGATTGCACGTTTAGGGAAAAAAGATGTCCAGCATATCCATTAAGAATGTTTCAAAAATTTACAAAAATGAATATATCTTAAAAAATCTTAATCTTACTATACCGCTTGGAACATTTTTTGCGCTTCTTGGACCAAGTGGTAGCGGTAAAACCACGCTGTTACGTATTCTTGCAGGCTTTGAATCTGTCGACCAAGGAAGCATCTTCCTCGACGACATTGACATTACACACGTTCCAGTACATTTACGAAAAATTAATACTGTATTTCAACATTATGCATTGTTTCCACACTTAAATGTTATGGAAAACGTTGCCTATGGCTTGCGAATCAAAAAAATCGCCCCAGACATTGTCCAAGACAAGGTACACCATATCCTGAAAATTATGCATTTAGAAAAACATATTTATAAAGCGGTCGATCAGCTTTCTGGCGGCCAGCAACAGCGAGTAGCACTTGCGCGCGCTATTATTAATGAACCAAAGGTGCTTCTGTTAGATGAACCACTCGCCGCACTTGATTTGAAAATGAGAGAACGAATGTTACTTGAACTTATTGAGCTGCAGGATTCTTTAAAAACAACCTTCGTATACGTAACACATGATCAGTTCGAAGCTTTAACAGTTGCCGACTTCATGGCCATTATGAATCATCACGGTACAATTGAACAGGTAGGAACACCTAAAAATACATATGAAAACCCAGCCAGTTCGTTTGTTGCTCGCTTTGTTGGTTCAACAAATATCTTCCAAGGTATCATCCATTGCGTTGAAGACAACTATAAGATCGCAATACCACTGCTTGGTACGTTCGACATCGTTCTTACAAAAAAACAGACTGATGATTGGAAAGCTGAAAACAAACAGGTTTTCATGAGTATTAGACCAGAAAAATTTGCCATATCTAAGGGCAATCTTATTGGTTTTTCCAATCACATAACCGGAAAAGTACACGCTATCGTATATCACGGTCGGTCAACTCAATATAATGTACTGTTAGAAAACAAAATCGTCGTGTCCGTTTTCGAACAAAACGAAGAACATTTTCCACAAGAAACTATTGACTACGACGATGTCGTAAACCTATATTGGCAAAAAGAAAATGTCGTCCTATTAGAATCTTAAAAGGAGCCGTTATTGAATCGATCCGTAGTACAGTATATAAAATTTTGGCTTGCCCAATCTGCGGTCACATGGCCTATTGCGATTTTAATTTTACCTATTTTTACCATTGTATATGTATCTTTCACTGGAGAAAATGGTACCTTTTCACTCAAATACTATTTCCACTTTTTAGACTATGTTTACACACAAGTTATTGGACGTTCATTTTTTTTGGCATTTTCTACAATGCTGGGAACTTTATTACTTGGATACCCTATTGCATATTACGTTGCCTTATGTAGCAAACGATACAAACTTTTACTACTACTTTTACTCACTTTACCGTTTTGGACCAATTTTATTGTGTAGGTGTATGCATGGTTCTTCATTTTAGAAAAATATGGTTTATTAAGTCAGCTACTTTTATACCTTAACATTATCAAAGAGCCCATTCATTTTGCCTACAATATCTGGGCTGTTCTTGCTATTATGATTTATTGTTATCTGCCCTTTGCAATCATGCCCATGTACTCATCATTTGAAAAGGTTGATATACGACTTTTAGATGCCTCAATGGATCTGGGTGCAACGCGATGGCAAACATTTTTCAATATTACACTCCCTCTTACACTGTCTGGCATCAAAACAGGTGCACTGCTTGTTTTTGTTCCAGCCTTTGGAGAATTTGTCATCCCAACCCTACTAGGAGGTTCAAAATATTTAACAGCTGGCGCACTTCTTTCATACTATTACATTGAAACGTACGACATAAAACACGGTGCAACGTTCACTGTTCTTGTAGGCTGCAGCTTGTTACTCAGCGTACTGTTTATCAATCAGTTATTTAATATATTACATAAACACAACAAAGGGTTAACTCATGAATAGGCATAGTTACATGGTCCTTATCCCATTTGTTTGTTTTGGTTACCTTTTTTTATATACACCTATTTTTGTTTTAATTATGTATTCCTTCAACCAAAATCCCTTTACACAAACATGGCACGGATTTACACTGGACTGGTATCGATACCTTTTTGATTCATCAGAAATCATGCAAGCCTTGACAACATCGCTCTTTATTGCATTGTGTACAACCGTATTAAGTCTTTTTTTCAGTATATGTTTTGTTTTGACTATGCATGAGATCTATAAAAAAAAGTTTATAAAACTTTTTTATTTCATTTTAGCCATACCCGAAATTATCATCGCCGTAGCCTTATTACACTTTTCAGGTTTTTTTGCAATCCCAATCAGCATTAATACGATTATTGTAGGTCATACCCTTTTGGGCCTTGCATATGTTATTCCTATAATTCACAATCGATTTAATGAGATAGACAAGCGTCTCATTGAGGCAGCGTATGATCTTGGCGCTACAGATTTTCAAGTATTTACAACCGTTATTTTTCCCTTGTTAACACCAAGCATTCTTGCCTCAGCACTTTTAGTTTTTATCATTTCTTTAGATGATTTCCTGATCTCATTTTTTTGTTCTGGCGGAACGGTACAAACATTGCCACTTTATATCTTTTCAATGATCAGAGCCGGAGCCACGCCTGCCATCAATGCTTTATCAACTATCTTATTACTCATTAGCATTGGAGGCCTTATTCTCTTTTCAACATTACAGAAACCTCGAACAGGAAAACTATCATGAAAACATGGAAGAGCTTTACTGGAAAAGAGTTGCTTATAAAAAGCGCTTTGGTAAGCTCGTGGATACTACTCATTTTACTCTTTTTGTATATGCCAAACTTCTTTTCTGAGTTACAGACACAAAAAACCATTAATATTCTCGTGTGGCCACAGATTATAGATGGGGAGTTTTTGAAAGAGTTCGAAGAAAAAAATAATATAAAAGTTAATATCTCTTATTTTGAAAACAATGAAGAACTACTTGCAAAGCTACGCAACTCACATCAACACGATTATGATATCATCATGCCATCAGACTTTATGCTTAATATCTTTATCAAAGAAGAATGGATCAAAAAAATAGACAAAACAAAACTCACATTCTGGGATACTCTGGTTCCTGAAATTAAAGGTAATAAAGCGGACATCGAAAATAATTTTACAATACCATGTTTTTGGGCTGTGCTTGGCATAGGTATTGATACAAGATTTATAGATATGCAACACATCCCACAGTCGTGGGCATTATTATTTAAAGAAAGAAACACACCTCATATTGGTATGCTTGAAAATATGCGACAGCTCTTTTCAATTACTGCGCTTTATCTTTTTGACAAAACTGGATACTTAACGAAAGAGGAAGCACAACAGACTATAGAAAAACTGACAAAGCAGAAAAAACATGTTGTCGCATATTCTGAAATGCGTATCGAATACATGCTTGCATCAGGATCGGCCCCAGTAACACTCTGTTTAAGTTCAGATATTGCAAAAATGATTGATACTTTTGAATATATATCATTTTTTGTTCCAGCAGAAGGAAGTTTTTCTATTCTTGATTCTTTTTGTATCACAAAATCAACGAAGAAAGATGAGCTTGTGTATGCCTTCTTGAACTATATCTACCAGCCACATATTATGGAAAAATATAAAAATAAATTCTGCTTTCCCTCTCCACTCATCTCAGTAAAAAATACAGAGAACACTGTCACTCCTGCCTCTTTAAAACATATACCTATCCATTCGTTTCAACAAAACATAGATACAGCTACCTTGCAAAAATTCTGGATACAGCTACACGCTGCATAAGAATAATTTATTCAACTCATTATCATTATAAACAAGCTGTTGCAACTGTATTTATGTCATGATATGCATGTGTACAGTGGATACTATATTATTTAAAAAAAGGAGTTATATGAAATACAAAATTTATCTATTTTTTCTTTCAATGCTTTTATCAAAGGAAGCAGTACCTTCAGTACTAGTATGGAACGAAAATCAAGCTTCAGACAGCGTTAATGATAACGTACAAATTAATAATGACATACAGGTAGGCCTAGGAAGCTCTACGGTCATACATGCCTTATCCAACGACATCTCTGTTTCACTTTTTAAAGACGTTACCGTGTATGGCAACGATGCAGGTCAATCAGCATTAACAATTATTGCCGAATATCCATACACAGTTACGATTTATGTAGACAAAGATTTAACCTTCGGAGGCAGTATTAATAATATTCCGCTTATCATTAATCATATGGGTGGTGGAAATATTATTTGGATAGTCGAAGATACGGCTACATTATCATTCGGGACTAATGAAGTAAACCGAGGAGGCGTTACCTTTCAGATAACAGCGGTAGAGAACACTATGCCTTCAGTGAAATTTAAAGCACGTCGTACTGCACAAAGACCAGCTATTATTTTTAAAAAAAATTCAAAAGTTAACTATCAACTTCAAAGCACCATTTTAAACAATGTAACAACACAACTCATGCTACTTGACACATCTTTGTGCCAAAGAATCAATGAACCTTCTACACACGTTATTAATTTTAAAGATGGTAGTGGATTATATCTTTTGCTTAGCTCTATTTCATAAGAGGAGATGGAATGAAAAAAATAGTTTTAACACTTGGTATGCTTACTGCTAGCTTTACACATACGACTGTCAATTGGCATAGTACTGATATTTATCAGGTATCACCTATCGTGCTAAATGAAAACATTTCAATTAAAGGAACCTGTACACTTAATGATACCGTCACGGTAAAAGCTTTAAATTGTGACGTAACAGTCGAAGTAGATAGTAAATCATCCATTACCGGTCAAGGAAGCTTGGTACTATTAACTAAAGCTCCTTACAACATCATGATTAAGGTAAAAAAGAATCTCTCATTTTATGGTTCACCAAACACGCAAATTAATCCGTTAAATATTATCCTTGTAGGTAATGGCACTGTCCAGTGGGAACTGTATGATGGAAAGGATCTTTATTTTACAGCTCATAGTAACGGTAGTGGTGTAGTAGTTTGGCAAGCACGTCATCCTAATTACAGCGAAGACTTTAATCTCTATTTTGCCATCCCTAATCAGATATTCAAGTTCAACAACCAAGATCAAATCCACTTTGGAGCACATTCACATTTTGGCTACTGGTTTAGGGGAGCTATGAATAATGGGATAAGTACATCAACCTTACAATTAGCCAATACATCATCTGACATTGTTTTTCAAGATGGGTGTGAAATAGCTTGTCGATTTATTAACACATTATAAAGCCAAAGGAAGTGCACATGAAAACAATAAAATTATTATCTATTGCAACATGCTTGTATCTTAACCAAGCACTATGCACAGTAGATTGGTTTAATACTATAACCTCTGTTACCGATAATAACATTTCTATTATTGGTGATTGCATGATTAACAACAGTACTGTAAAAGTGGAAGCACAAAATACAGATATAACTGTTACAGTAGCAGCAGATTCAATCATACAAGGCACAGCTGACGCCGTCCTTGAACTTTCAGTTACAGCTCCATACACGATTACTGTCAAAGTTGATCATAAACTTGATCTATTTGGCCAACTCAATACTATTGATCAACCTTTAAAAGTAATAATCAGTGGTACTGGCACAGTTGTGTGGGAATTTGGTCAAGCTGGCATTTTAAACTTTGGTCGTTCTCACCAGTCTGGCAGTGGTGAACTGTGGATCGTCTGTCATAATGATGCCTTGCAATACGCACAAAATATTTTCAAACCTTTACACAACCAGCAGATTTACTTTAATGGCAAATCAAAATATGGCTACCTTGTATATGATCAACATAATCTGCAAACGCATACATTGTTCACTTCATGGAATAGTTCTGGTAAAACAACAAATGTAAGCTTGAGCAATTTAGCACAAGTAAAACTTTTGTTAGAACAAGACATTATTTAAAGAGGTTTAGATATTATGAAAAAATTATTATTTTTAGGTTTATTCGTATCTCAAATTCATCCAACTGAATGGATTGGAAATGTCAATCCGGGGTTATATACAGATACAAATATCACCGTCACAGGAGACTGTACATTAGCAGCAACAACAACAATTTGGGCACAAAATAATGATGTTACAATAACAATAGCTGAAACAGCTAAAATATACTCTAGCAATACAGTAGACGCAACACTGGTTTTGCGTGCTACGGCTCCCTATACTATTACCATTTTAGTTAACCACTCAGTTAAGTTTGGTGGAGTGGGTGGAGTCCTTTTTGTACCATTGATGATTGTAGTGGAAGGTGATACTGTACAAAATAATGCTGGTACCATTCAATGGCATATTGCAGAAGGGGCGAAAGTTACTTTTGGATCTGGCAGTGATCGCAGTGGGACTATATTACAGATAAATGTCATCAATAATGCTGGCACTATTATCACGCCAACCCATATCTTCAAGCCGTCAACGTCTTATGCTGACCAGATTATTTTTGATAGGCATTGCAAGCTTCTCTATGCTTTTTCTCATGCCTCATCTGAATTTATTCTTCCTCCTTTCAGAGGATTAACGTTTGACGCTTTTGAAGCAAATACCGATCATAGAACCTTCATCGAGTTTCAAGAAAGTCCAACATTTACTATCGAAACAGTACAATTGATGCCATAAATATTTCTTAGGATTAAGAAAGACTCTTTTTGAGAGCTTTCTTAATCCTCATTTTAGTAAGCATTACCGATTGACATTACTATATAAAAATTTTATGAGTACATAATGACAATATCTTCAACCATTTTTAATAAGGATTGTGGTATGAATAAAAAATTCTCATGCATTCCAATATTAGTACTAACGCTACTCCTTACACATTCGCCAGATATATACGGCGCACAGCTATGGAATGGCACTCCATTTGATGTCACCGATCAAGACATCAATGTCACTGGCGGAAATCAGACTTTTTCAACAGGACATACCTATGTTACTGCAGTCAATAACGATATCTCAATAGATATTTCAAGTCCAACTATCTTTGAAGGTAATCCTTCAGGCAGATCAATCCTTCATCTTATCGCAAATGAAGGGCACACTATTACTATTCATGTTAATGATAATCTAACCACACAAGGATCAGCATCAGGATCATCAGATCACCTGCTTATTTTATATCATGGAAAAGGTACTATAGTTTGGGAAATTGTCGGTGACAAGATCCTTGATTTCAGCTTCAATCCTACAAAAAAAAGTGGTACTAGAACCTACATTGTATTAGACCGTTCAGATGAATATAACCAGCAGGGCACACAGGTAATTTTCAGACGCGGTCCTTTAAGCAAAGGCTTGCAAGATGACCTGATTACCTTGCGTGTCAATAAAAATTCATCCTTTGGATACCTTTCAAAGACACATATCGGTGATAATACTGCATACGGTGCCTATGTTTTTGATAATGCAACACACGGCCAGGGCGTTTTTGAACTCAATATCAAAAACAAAGGTGCAATACTCGTATGGCCACAAAAAGTAGATGCGAGCCTTGACATTAACAATGCCGAACTTTCAGATATCGACAGCAAAAAACTTGGAGGTGGACAAGCAACCTTTAGAATTACTAACAGTTTGGGTACCGAAGCATTACAGGCAGGCATTTGGGTTACAAACCAAAATAAAAAATTCGGTAATTTAAGATTTGATCCATTTTTGAAGCTTAATGTAAGACATGATACAAATAGCAGCAATTCTGATGAAAACTATCTTGGTAGTTTCAAAACTGAAAATCAAAAAGGTTTTGTGATCGGTTCAAATGGTATCTTGCGCATAGACGACAATAGCTATCTGATTAACGTAGGACTTGAAAAAAATATACTTCCAAGCGTTGATCACATACCTGGATGGCAAGAATGCGGTACGAGCTGCCAATGGATTGATCCAAAACATATTATAAAACAACGTAATCCATCAGCGCTTATCCTAGATCAAAGTCTCAATGAATGGACAGAAAAACCAACGGTAAAACTTGGTCATCAGTCAGGATTATTTGGCCTTTCTGGTGTCGACAAGAGCGGTAATTTCAAGACAATGAGACAACCCCACTCATTTACTGTTGCACCCAAAGCATTGACGAATATCTCCCCTATTCTTGATCAAGCACAAAATAATATTGTCTTTGATATTGAAGGCGAAGCACAGTTTTTTGGACCGTATGGTTCTGCAGGAAATGAAAGCAAAATCGAACTGCTTTCACTTGAAGTACAGCCATTTGGTGGATATGCCGTAACAAATAACGGTTCACAACTGCCACAAAGAAGCTTCAAAAAAACGACTGCAAATGAATATTACACCTATAATAAAGGCGCATTTTTGATTAATGGTCGCATGAATCTGCATAACATTTCTCTTGTGCATACCGATCAGGTCTCAACTGTCACGCCTCGTGATTACATTGCATCTGAGCCGGTGTATGTTGGAGGAGAAACTTTTTCTCTTTTACGTGGACCTGTACCATATGACATGAATGGACCTTTGAATGATCCTCAACTAAGACCAAAAATCGTATTCAACACATCAAACTTCTACATACACACTGATGCAGCTTCAACGGGAGTAGACTTTTTAATCCCAAACACCGTAGTTGATGATGGATTGTGTGTACAAAATGTAAGCAAATTTATTTTTGGTTATAACGGCCAAAATAAAGACCAGGGAGTTGGTCGACAACTTTTACTAGGAACCTTACGTGGTGCATGCGCTGCTGATACAATAAATCCAGTAGATGCCAATTCTCATCTTGATATTATGCAAATCAATGAGTGTTTCGATATACCGGGCGACGTAGTTCCATTTACTTATAACTCATTATCAAAAGAATATTCCTACGCTCCTTATAATCACGTATTGGCTGTTCAAACTGAACCAAATGATCCAACCGTTATTGAACGAGCTGATATTACTGATATTACAGATCAAAAGTCCGCACACGTCTTTTATCTTGGTAATAATAGCAATATCAGTATTGGTACCAATAAAGATCAAACAGGATTTTTTGCAGAAACAACTCCTTGGTTACGATTCCTTGATGATTACATAGTGGTAGAATCATCTGGTGGACAATCAGGTGACGTTCGTATTGCGACACGAACTGGACAAGCAGCCGTATTTGTTGATCTTAATGGTATTTTCAGCATCAATAGCTTAATTGATAGCTCATTTGGATGCCAAATCATAAAAAGCAGAAATGGCCGCGTGAAACTCCCAACTGAAGCTACCCATTTTGACTCTGGAGTTGGTATTGCGGATTGGAATCTGAACTTTTTATCAGTAACTCGCAGCAGTACAAAAGAACCTGCGCAAGATGAATACACAGTAACACCTATACCAGCACCAGAGCCTATCCTAGTTGACGATCCTGTTATAGTAAAAAGTGATGAATCTTATCCAGTATATACAATCGACTGGAAAACCGTCATTCAAAATCAAGATGATTTTGAACCGATTAAAACTCATACATTGCGTTTAAACAAAAAGCCTAACATTAGCCGATTAACCACACCAGATGTTATTCCGATTATTGAAGGATATGTCCAAAGACTTCAAATCCAAGGTTCTTTGATCGGTAACGTTGCTCACGTAAAATTACGCGGAAAAAGTGCATTTGTAGAAGAAGTTAGCTTTGTCGATACCAAAACAAACAGTGAAATTCCTTCAGTAGTATTTATCTTGGAGGATGGCGCAACCGTCGGAATTGGTTCTGCAGGTCAACATCCTGATTCAAGTCAAGCAAGCACTCCACTCGGACGAAATGGTATCATCATTGTTGCAAATACCGGCGGTGGCAATGTTCGCTTAAATAATGATATTGTAGTCGAAGGACATGCTCCATTTTATTTTGGACCAGATGCGGCACCATCAACCGTCTTGCGAGTATATGGAGATGAGGGCACATCCTTAACAGTTCGCCAAAATGCGGTACTCGATTTAAGAACATTATCAACAAGCAATCTTGAAACTGTATATCTACCAATTTCTGAAGAACAACGCAACAAGAGCGCGGTAGTAGGTGGTCATATTGTTGAAATAGGTGGTCAATTACGAGTTGAGCTGGAACCGAACAGTAAAATCGTATTTTCAGATGGCATAGAAGGATTGCCATCAGGAATTTTACGTTTTACCGACCAAGCAACCTTGAATGTGAATCCATACACAGCACTCTCTGATTATTACCAACAGTTTACACTAGGCCCGGTTGATAACTCACTCAATCCACTATTGAGCGCAAATGCAGCAGATGCACATCATGAATATGCGCCACTACTTGATTATGGATACGGTCTTTCAAATACTAATCCATTCAGATGTAAGTTAATTGGAAGCGGTATTCTTGAATTCAAGGATGATTCACAAGCGTTTGTTCCGTACGGAGCAGTACTTGGCGTTGAAACCTTGCTTGAAGTGATTGACGCAGAAACACAAACAGTTGCTGAAATTGAACAAACAGATATCACATTAAGAATCAAAGATGCAGCAAGGTTCAATATCGGTGGAATGGATGTTGTTGAAGGTGGTGTATTACAAGTTGGTAACGTACAGGAAAACGGCGCCGGTCATAATATCAAATTTACTATCGATTTAGATGGTAAAGATGCATACTTCAATGTTGGATCCCTTGGTGTATTGGGTCTGAATGTTGGGGTTGCAAAAACTGATATAACCACTCCGAGCGATCTGTTAGTTGATACCTTATTCAACGTATCTGAAATCTCCATTGTGATGAATGATGGTACGTTTAAAATGAATAGAATATTTGATACTGAAAATCAGTTTGGCAATATCCTTTTAATTGGTGATAATGGCAATAATACACCCGTATATGATCTGCAGTATGCGCAAATCGGCTCTACAATTGACACTGGAGCTGAATTTAGAGCAAGCGATGCGTTCATGTTAGGTGGAAGCACTCTTGCGTATATCAAAAAAGGTCTGTCTAATGAGGTTAATAATACTGCAGGACTGTTGCATCCGATCATTTTGTCACAAGACAATCAGATTCAGGTCGCAACTGGTCCATTGGATATTCCAATCTATCATCAACGTTTACGTGGTGGAATGCTTGCATCAACCTTGTTACAGGATCTGAGTGCAAATGAAAATAACGTTACTGCACTCACCTACTTTAATCAGTTAAAAACGGCTGACGCACTTGCAGCAACTTCTGCTCGCAATAAAGCAAATGCTGGTGAAGTAAATGAGGAGGATATCGCCGAAACAATTATGGTAGGAACAGTTGCCAACGGTACACTGCAACGAGAAGAGATTGCAGACATATTTGTGGGTATTGGTGGTAGTTCTGAAGAAGCCCGTAAAAAAGCAGTCGAATATGGTGCAGTTATTGCCAATATAGCTTCAGTAACAGGAAATATTATTGGTGCAGCACAGTTACCTGTATAAACATAAGAGGAATTGAATGAAGAAAAAACAGATTGTTAACATTTTTGGAGCGCTCGCGATGAGCGCTCCCCTTTTGGCAGATGGTGACTGGCGTGCACCATTAAGTTTGGCTCATTCTCATGGTATGCGTCTTCAACCGGTCGAAAGAGCATGGTGGTATGATTTAATGCCCTCCAAAAAGGATTTAGATAAAGATTGTTGCACCTGGCACTTTCACAAATGGGTTTCACTCTATTCACGATCTGCCGGCAGCGCATTTCAGGCAGCTGATAACAGTGATTCAGTAACTCGTAATACGCAGTCGTTGGCAACACTCTTTTTTGGCAAAGAAAAGTTCAAAATTGCTGAAGCATTTTCAAACGGCAACATTGATGATATTGCACAGCTTAACAAATATAATCCGCTCATTGCGGCAGCATATGTAATGCCATCCTACGAATATAATGAAAAAGGCGTATGCGTTGGTGGTCAAGTAAGTTACAATGTTGAAGATAGCAACTGGCACGTTGGTGGATCTGTTGTTATGCCAATCAATGTGGTTGAAGTGAAACCAAATACAACCGTTGGAAAAACCGAAGAAACGTTGGAAGATCTATTTAAAGTTAATGTGGTCAAAGCAACTAAGACTGATGCGCTAGACACTGAGCCTGTTGCAACCACAGAACAGTACCAGAATGATCTTGCAATTCGTGCAGATTTTTTAAATAACCTCATGCTTGACGAAAGAAGGCCATTAGTTCAAGTTGATGGTGATCATTTGAAAGTTGGTTACATAACTATTAATGGAGCTAATCAAAACAGTGCGCAAGCGTACGTTATCAAAAAAACAGATCACTTAGCGCCCGCACAACCGTATCGCAAACTACCGACTGATGCTTCGTCAGCATTAAGTTTAAATGGTGATGGAACCAATAATCAGGTATTTTTTGTAAAAAATGCAACCGATTATGAGCTCTCAAAACTGGATACTGAATCAACATTATGGGTTGTGCCACGACGTAACAGTGCAAGCTCTATTGAACTTACCCGTGAATCACAAAGTATGGTCAACCAGATTTTGTACGCAGTACAGATCGCAGACCTTGCAAACCGTTCCGCATCTGACTTTTTGGCAGACAACGGACTGTTTTTAAACGCATACGAACGCCGTGCAGGACTTGGTGATATTAAACTGTGTTTTCATACCATCTATCATGATCAGGAAGATGACTGGTTTGTGAAACTGGCAATGGGAACCAACTGTCCAACTGGATCAAAACGGGACGACCAAAAAGCGTTACGTGTCCTGCAGTTACAAACTGGTAACAATGGACATTGGGAACTTTTTGTTGCAGCAACGGCCGGTTGGCAGCCACTTTCATCAATGAGTTTTGATGTATCTGCAAGTGCAAATCATGCATTTGCTCGTGATGAATGGGTACCTGCTGCATTTGTTGGCGCAACAGCCAAAAACATGGGGCCTGCTGTTGAAGCTGGTATCTCATGGAACTATTTTACAGCCCAAGCAAATCTCAACTTCTTCCACCCACACAATCCTGAACTTGGCTGCACCGTTGGATACTCATTCTTTGCAAAAAACAAAGACCATGTTCATTATAAAGACGTTGATGCGACCGATTTTTTTGGCAATGAACATAAACAACTTGATGTTGACGTAGCAGCACAAAAAACAAACGCAATGACACACGCAGTCAGAGCTGAACTGTTCCATCGCTGGAACTACTTCAAACTCAAAGCTGGTGCTTGCTACGACTTTGCCGGTCGCAACGCCATGAAAAGCACTGAAGCACACATTGGTATGAGTGTTTCATTTTAAAAAAGGTACATACTTAACAGATGTGGTAGCTAATTTTTTAGCTACCACATTTTTGTTTTAGTAGTTTTATCTAACTAAGACACTATCACTACATACGTTCATGACTATGTTTAATTCGCTTTCCATAGCCAACCTTTTGACATAAGAACTGTTTTTCTTATCTTAAAAAATAACCCACTAAAAAAAGGCGAATACAAATGAAGCATAAACCATTTTTCTGTACCATGCATAAACCATTTTTCTGTACCATGCTTTTAGCATGTACTATTAACCCTGAACCACGATCAAATGAAAAATACCAACAGTTTTTACCAACTCAACAGGATGGTGCAAAATTTGATACTGCTACACAGGCAGTGTTCAGCTCCCTTGATGTCAGGTGTTTATTCAATGGAAGAAATATACAAACAAGGACATTAAAAGTAATTAATGATGCGTTATTTAAAGAAAATATTACTGTTAAAGATACTGCAACAGTTGATACACTGAACGTATGCGAACTGAATGTAGATTGTCAAACAAACCTTTCTGGCCCAGTAAACATTTCCGGTGCAACAGCTATAGATACACTTGATGTGTGCAACTTAGCAGTAACATGTCAAGCAGATATTTCCGGTCCTCTGAATGTCTCTGGAGATACTACACTTAATAAACTAGAAGTTTGTAATCTGGACGTAACTTGCCAAGCAAATATTTCTGGGCCACTACATGTTTCAGGCCCTACATACATCTGGAATGACCTTTCAGTCGGTGGAGATTTAAACCTAAGTGGCGACTTAAATATGATCTATGGATCAACTACTGAAAACATCGATATTTGTACATTAACTGTTACTTGCGAAAGCAACCTTTCTGGACCTACCACTATTACCGGAAGTACGAATCTGTTTGGAGATTTAAATCTTTCTGGATCAACCAATCTGTCTGGACCTTTCAATGTTTCAGGTCCCACAAATATTACTGGTGGCCTGACGCTTGATACGCTCGACGTTTGCACTTTAAATGTTGAATGTGCTGCAAATATCTCTGGCCCAATGAGTGTCTCTGGACCAGTCAATTTTTCTGGACCAGTCAACGTCACAGGGACATCACAATTTTATGGAACCACCAATTTGACTACAACCAATAATGATCCAAACTCATTTATTAATATTTCAGGACCGACAAATCTCACGGGCACCACCAACCTATTTGGCGACCTCAATCTTTCAGGATCAACAAATCTCTCTGGACCTTTCAATGTTTCAGGTGCAACCAGCATCTCTGGCGCATTGAATGTTTCTGGCCCAACCAACATGACTGGTGGTCTGACCCTTGATACCCTTGACGTCTGCACTTTGAATGTAAACTGCCAAACTAATCTTTCTGGACCATTAAATGTTACTGGCAATACCACGATGACTGGTGACGTCAATGTTTCTGGACCGGTCAGCGTCACAGGAACATCGCAATTTTATGGCACCACCAATTTCACAACAAAAAACAGTGATCCAAACTCTTTTATCAACATCTCTGGTCCTACCAATATCACCGGAAGTACCAATCTGTTTGGCAATTTAAATCTTTCTGGATCAACCAATCTATCCGGACCTTTCAATGTTTCTGGCCCAACCAACATGACTGGTGGCCTGACGCTTGATACGCTCGACGTTTGCACTTTGAATGTAAACTGCGCGGCAAACCTTTCTGGTCCATTAAATGTTGCTGGCAATACCACGATGACTGGTAACGTCAATGTTTCTGGGCCAGTCAGCGTCACAGGGACATCACAATTTTATGGAACCACCAATTTGACTACAACAAACAGTGATCCAAACTCATTTATTAATATTTCAGGACCGACAAATCTTACGGGCACCACCAACCTATTTGGCGACCTCAATCTTTTCGGTGCAACCAGCATCTCTGGCGCATTGAATATTTCTGGCCCAACCAACATGACTGGTGGTCTGACGCTTGATACGCTTGACATTTGCACTTTGAATGTAAACTGCGCGGCAAACATTTCTGGTCCAATCAGTGTATCAGGTGGTATGACGACTGACACATTGGATATATGTTCATTAAATGTAAATTGCAAACTGAATGTTTCAGGACCAGTGAATGTTACTGGAGATACAGTAGTTGCTGGAGGCATGCTTGTTGGTGGCTATGCAAAATTTAACAATCCAATAACTGCACCTGGTTTAACTAACCCAACCGACCCAGTTGATATAATAACGCCATCCGTTCAAGTTCCCGGAACAGGAACGACACCAGGGAGTATAGCAGTTAATGGGGGCACAGTACCTGCAGGAGGTGGTATTGGACTTGGTGGTGGTGCTGGAATTGGAATTGCTGGCGGTGGGGGTTTGGGCATAGCAGGCGGCGCCGGGATTGGTCTTGGTGGTGGCGCTGGTCTGAGCATAGGTGGTGGAGGTGGTATCGGCATCGGAGGTGGCGGCGGACTTTCTATCAATGGTCCGGGTGGAATCACCGTACAAAATGGAGACTTACTGCTTGAAAATGGAAATGCTAATGTTGGTAACAATCTCAATGTTACCGGAACAGCAAACTTTGCCTGTGACGTTTATGTTGGCTGTAATCTTTATATGAACTCATCCAACGGACTCGGAACCATTGGTTATCTTTATAAAAATTTTACCACACCCTTTTTACATGACACTGGATTTGGGAACAATAACTTATTTTTGGGTCAAGACGCTGGAGCTATTGTTGGTAATGTAAGTGTCGACAATATTGGAATTGGCACTTCAAGCTTAAACCAAAATATTGCCGGTTTTGATAATACTGGCATTGGTGTTAACAGTTTAAAAAATACCACAACAAATAGTTCCAACGTCGCCGTCGGTAATAATAGTCTATCAAATCTTACAAACGGGGACAGAAACCTTGCTTTTGGTGAAGGCGCAGGTGAAAATCTTGTGACCGGATCATGGAACATTTTTGTTGGTAATGTGGGTAATGCAACTGACGATGGATTCATAAGAATCGGCAATATAAATAACACAAAAAATTTTCAATCTGGTATTTTAGGATCAACAGGAGCATTAACAAATACTGCACTCGTATCAATTGACAGCAATTGGCAGTTGGGCACCGGAATCATTTACAATGATATTAACCTTGCAAATACCAGTGCAACATCTGGAGCATTATTAAAAGAAGGTATGTTGTTTTTACATAACTATGGAACTGAAAATACTTTTTTAGGGCAAGATGCGGGTAACCGATCACTTATTGGCGACTTTAATACTGCAGTTGGCTCATCAAGTTTACAATCATTAACTAACGGCTCTTCAAATATTGCGGTTGGGAGTTTCTCATTACAAAGTAATACTTCTGGAAATAGTAATATTGCAGTTGGACAAGCCGCATTGCAAAACAATACTTCTGGCTCAAATAATATTGCAATCGGCTACGATGCAGGAGTTTCCATTACAAGTGAGATCTACAACTTATTAATTGGATCAAAAGGTACTGCTGGTGATCTGTATACCATTCGCATTGGTGATCCGGTAGTTCATGCTCGCAATTTTCAAGCAGGCATTCGTGATGTATCTGCATTAAACACCGATACTACGCTTGTTTCAATCGATAGTAACGGACAACTTGGAACGGGAATCATTTTCAATAATATTAACCTAGCAAATACAACATCAACTTCTGGAGCACTATTAAAAAACGGAACACTGTGGCTGCATAATTATGGAAACTGCAACACTTTCTTGGGGCTTGCTGCTGGAAATTTGACGCTAACAGGAACTGATAATACAGGTATCGGGTGTGAAAGCCTACAAAGCCTCACAACCGCAGATTTTAATACTGCACTAGGGGCTTTTTCATTGCAAAACGCTACTTCAGGCGAAGCAAATACAGCAGTTGGTAGTTTTGCTTTGCAGAATATGACAACCGGCAATGATAATGTCAGTGTTGGATATGCCGCTTTGAGCAATGTAACTTCAGGGTCTGAAAATATTGCCATTGGACGAGAGGCAGGACTATCCATTACGAATGGTATTAACAATATACTAATTGGATCAAAGGGTAATATAGGTGATCTGTATACTATTCGAATAGGCGAACCAATAGTGCATGCACGCAACTTTCAAGCAGGAATTCGTGGCGTGTTTCCATTAAATCCTGATACCTCTGTAGTCTCAATTGACAGCGATGGACAACTTGGAACCGGAATTATTTTCAATGATATTAATCTTACAAACACTACTGACACAAAAGGGGCAATATTAAAAAATGGAACATTATGGCTACACAACTATGGAAATTGTAACACTTTCTTGGGACTTGCTGCTGGAAATTTGACACTAACTGGAACTGATAATACAGGTATCGGGTGCGAAAGCCTACAAAGCCTCACAACCGCAGATTTCAATACTGCGCTTGGAGCTTTTTCATTGCAAAACACTACTTCAGGCGAAGCAAATACAGCAGTTGGTAGTTTTGCCTTGCAAAATGTAAAAACAGGTAATGATAATGTCAGCGTTGGATACGCCGCTTTGAGCTCTCTCATTTCAGGTTCTGAAAATATTGCTATAGGACGCGAAGCATTACTCAATGCAACAGGTGGAGCAACTGCTAATATGGCAATCGGCTATCAAGCATTAAGCAATACCACGACTGACAGTTTTAACCTAAGCATTGGAAATAACAGTCTATCAAATCTTGTAACGGGAAGTTCAAATATTGTTTTAGGAAATAGTGCAGGAACTTCTTTAATTACCGGATCACAAAACATATTAATAGCAAATGCAGGCATTCCAACAGAATCAAATACAATACGCATCGGTACTTTAGCAAATCAAACGAAAAACTTTCAAGCCGGTATTCGTGGTTCAGCCGGTGCTTTAACAAATACGGCAGCCGTTTCAATTGATAGCAATGGTCAACTTGGCACAGGAATCATCTATAATGATATTAACCTTGCAAACACGGCCTCAACATCCGGCGCTATAT
Source organism: bacterium (assembly GCA_016699125.1). NCBI lineage: Bacteria > bacterium. The sequence continues at coordinate 233,806 of CP064961.1, read as the reverse complement.
TAAAAAATGGTAGTTTGTTTCTCCATGATACAGGGCCCGCAAATACATTTCTTGGTCAAAATGCGGGGAATCGTGCTGTTTCTGGTGCGATGAACACTGCAATAGGCGGTGAGAGTGGAAAATCATTAACTACAGGAAGTGCGAATACTTTTGCTGGTTACCTTGCTGGTGTAAATGTAACAGTTGGAAACGAAAATTGTGTGATGGGTGAAGCATCATTATTTTCTGCTACAACTGCAAGTCAAAACACTGTTATTGGTACTAGTGCTGGGATCTCGTTATCAACTGGTTTAAATAATATTTTAATAGGATACAATGCAGGTAGTAATATAACAACTGGTTCAAACAATATTTACATGGGCATTGTTGGTGGTGTCGCTGCTGAATCGAATACCATTCGGATTGGCACACTTGCAACTCAAACCAAAAACTTACAAGCAGGAATTCGTGGTGCAACAGGCGCCTTAACAAATACTAAGGTTGTTTCAATTGACAGCAATGGACAGCTTTCGGATGGCATCATTTATAATGATATTAACCTAGCAAATACAACATCTGCGTCTGGGGCAATACTAAAGAATGGTACACTATGGCTTCATGAGTTTGGATTAGATAATACATTTTTAGGTGCAAATGCCGGTAATCGAACCATTACTGGTGACCGTAATACAGGCCTCGGTGCTCTAAGCGGTACTACTTTGACTTCGGGGTCGGCAAACACGTTAATTGGAAGTAAAGCAGGTCAGGATCTAACCAGTGGAACACAAAATGTTGCACTAGGTGTATCAGCATTGCGTTCTAATACAAATGGGAATGACAATATAGCTATTGGCTATCAAAGTAGTTATTCGTTAGATGGAGCAAATAAAAACACTATTATTGGTAACCTTGCTGGATTTAATCTTTCTACTGGCTCAAACAATACGGCAGTTGGGTATAATGCAGGGAACGCACTTTCTACTGGCTCAAACAATACGGCAGTTGGGTATAATGCAGGGAACGCACTTTCAACCGGTTCAAGCAATAGTATCTTTGGACAGCAGGCCGGCAGCAACCTTACTACAGGAACTTCAAATACTATCCTTGGTGTCAGTGCCGGATCCGCTCTTGTCTCAGGATCAAACGACATCTTAATTGGAAATGTTGGAGTAGCGGCAGAATCAAATACAATTAGAATTGGAAACACGTCTCACACGGGAGGCAATTTCCAAGCTGGTATCTACAACAAAACAGCAACTAATACTAATACAGCCGCAGTCTCAATCGATAGCAATGGACAGCTCGGTACTGGCATAATTTACAATGATATTAACGTTGCAAATACAACTTCAACTTCTGGAGCACTATTAAAAAATGGTACGTTATGGTTACATAATACCGGTACAAATAATCTGTTTTTGGGTTTAAGTTCTGGCAATCGAACCACTACGGGCAACCAAAATGTCGCCCTTGGTAACTCAACCTTGACAAATCTCACCACCGGCACCAATAATACTATCATAGGCCATGTCGCTGGAATTTCACTTACTTCTGGCACCTTCAATTCTGCAATAGGAGCAGGAGCGTTGCAAGGCGCTACGACCGGCACTGCCAACACAACCATGGGCTATCAAGCTGGTGGTGCCATCTCATCAGGAAGCAATAATACCTCCATTGGATATCAATCTGGCCTACACGCAACTATTGGAACAGGAAATGCATTATTCGGCAGTCAAGCTGGTACCGCAATTACCATTGGTTCAAGCAATACACTTTTGGGAAATCTTGCCGGGTCAGGAATTACTACAGGTTCAGCAAATACAATAATCGGCGGCAATGCTGGAACTGGTATAACAACAGGGGGCAACAACATCATAATAGGATTTGCTGCAGGTAATGCTGGAAACTTAGCAAACGTAACTAATACAATCTGTATTGGATATAACGGATCCAATGCAACAGGCAATGATATTTTTCTTGGTGACCCGGCCACACACCAGAGTACTATATTACAAGGAGGTGATGTTGAAATTACAAATGGCGACCTTACAGTTGGTAATGGTACTTATCTGAATGGAAATGTATACAGCACAGGAATATTTAATAAACATCCAATCGTCCTAGATGCTTATAATGTATACGTGAGAGCAGGAGATAACAATGCACTCATTTCTGGAACTTCTCCATCATCAGAACGGTTCAAAGAAAATATCACTGATTTATCTGAAGAACATTTAAACCAGTTTAAAAAACTTAATCCTGTTGAATTTAATTATAAAGAGGACGAGAAGAAAAGAGTTCGTTTTGGATTTATTGCAGAAAAAGTTTTAGAGATAATGCCTTCTCTTGTACGTTACGATCCTGAGGGCAATGTCGAAGCACTTTGGTATGAGATTATGTATGCACTGCTTTTTAAATGGCTACAACAACATGAAAAAACAATACATGATCAACAAGCAGTTATTGAACAACAACAAACAACCATAGATGCCTTGAATATCTCACTTGAAACACTTGCATTACGCGTTGCTGCACTTGAAAAAATCTTAAATATCTCATAAATCTTGGCAACAGAATTATGAATTTTATAAGGTGTTATGGTACGTGTAGTAAAGGTAGTCAAATTCAAAAAGGAGCAAGTACTAATGAAAAATAAAATAGTTTATTTACTGTTACACAGCATATCATGTCTTGTTCATGCTGATTTAAGAGACACTATCAATCTTTTACTACCTACATCCCAAAATAGCGATGTAAATAATAAAGCTGTTTTTTATTCAGTTGATGTCCATTTTGGAATCGAAGCTGGCAGTATAAAAACAAAAACAGTTGAAATTTTACAAAATGCTCTTTTTGACAATGACATAACTATCAAAGGCAATCTCAATCTTTCTGGCGCAATTTTAAAAAATAATCGAGTTTTGGTAGCATATGACTCTCACGATAACCTACTCTTAGGCACAAAAACAACCAATCAAACACTTACAGGTCACGAAAATATTGCTATCGGTCATCAGGCGGGTTCTCATGTGATTACAGGTTCCAATAATATTTTAATTGGCAACCAAGGTGCCGAGCCTGAATCTGACACCATTCGCATCGGTAATGCTTCACATACGGGTGGCAATTTTCAAGCAGGTATCTATAACATGACTGCGGCAGATACCAATACTTCTGCTGTGTCAGTTGATGGCAATGGGCAACTTGGGACAGGCCTTATCTATAATGACATTAATCTAGCTAACACAGATTCATCTTCTGGTGCCATTTTGAAAGACGGTACCCTTTGGCTACATGATAGTGGATTTACAGAAAATACATTCTTAGGTAAAGACGCAGGCAATCGATATGTTAATGGAGGACAAAATACGGCAATTGGTGCATACAGCGGACACAATCTGTATACCGCCTATGACAATACATTAATAGGACTACGTACTGGCGAAAACCTGGTTGTTGGATCTCAAAATAGTGCAGTTGGCGTACGTGCACTACGTTGGAACGTAAGTGGCAGCCATAATACGGCAGTTGGATTTGAATCTGGATATACCATAAATAATGGTCATAACAATACGCTCATCGGCGATTCTGCTGGAAATGTGATCCTCGATGGTTCAAACAATGTAGCAATTGGTTATCAAGCAGCGTACAACGCTGAAACAGGTTCAGACAATATTGTAATTGGCTATCAAGCGGGTTCTAATGTTATTACAGGTTCTAATAATATTTTAATTGGCAATCTAGGAGCCGAACCGGAATCAAATACCATTCGTATTGGAAACGGCTCTCACACCGATACATTTTTAAGCGGCAATGTCGATATTCCAGGTCATATCTATGCGCATACCTTTGATACACTACCAACCCTAACCGGTGGTGGAACCTACACGCTAATGTTGGATTCAAATGATAATAAAATAAAAAGATATGCAATAGCATCTTCAAAACGGTTCAAAGAAAATATCAGAGAGATATCAAAAACCACTTTAAATAACTTCAAACTTTTAAACGGTGTTGAATTTAGCTACATTCAAGATGCAAGAAAACACAAACAGTATGGTTTTATTGCCGAAGAAGTTAACGAGGTGATGCCTGAGTTGATAGTGTACGATATTGACGGAAAGATTTTTAGTGTCAACTACTCAGTAATGTACGCACTACTACAAACATGGATTAAAAATCTACAAGCACAAACCGATCTGCAAAGTGATCTGCTTGATATTCATGAAAATACGATTAATAATCTGCAAACTCAAATCGATGAACAGTTGACTATTATTGCAGATCAACAGATGACCATTAATAGTATGATCGCACGATTAGTAGCCGTTGAAAACTATCTGGCAAAACAGACAGACAGCACATTCCAGCAATCAACAGTAGTCGATACGACTGACAATTCATCAGAACAGACATGTGATGATGCTACTCAAAATTATAATGATGATATAGTTTCAATCTATGATACTGAATAGCTTATTCAGACAGTAACTGAAAACAAAAGGGGGAGCAGAAAATTCTGCTCCCCCTTTTTTATAATTCAACGTAAAACTAGTTATCTTTTTTCGATCTCATTTTTTTGTACAGTTGATAGACAGCAACTGACAAAGCGACTGTCGCAGCCGTTACACCTGCAGCAAGTTTGACAATCGGCTTGTGTATAAAGTTAAGCCACGGCCGGTCGCGCAAAGGATGTTTTACGACTTTTTCATCCCACTGCTTTTCAACATAGGTCAAAGCTTCAGGCGTAAAATAGTCTTTATCCGTATGCATAAATATTCGATATACCTTTTCATTAACCTCATAATCAGTATCATTCCACCGATCCCACTCAGATGAGAAAGCTTCTTGCTTGGTATCAATTAACACAAGGTCACCATCTTGAGAGCGACGAAATGCATCCTGACCAATTCGCTGGCCTGCCATAAAACGTACATCAGTAAACAATGTTTCTAACTTCTTGACCTCTTCTAACGTTATTGAATGTTTTGCATGCTCACCCGCAATAGTAGGTTCAATAGTATGTGCTACCACACCAGGGACAATTTTTTTATCTGCTACTTTGATACCAGCAATATTTTGAGCTTTAAGATACTGGTTAATTTTTTCAGCGTACACAGCATCAGTCCAATCGTATCTAACAGTGTAATCACCAGCAGTACCATTATAAGGAATATCATAGTAATCTCTGTCCTTATGTTCTTTAGCTTGTTTTTCCCAAGCTTGCAATTGAGCTTCATTGTTTTTCACCCATTCTGCCTGCTGGTCAGTCATTGGTAATTTTTCTTGCCACTCTGCAAGTTGGGGTTCAGGTTCATTAAAAAATCGCTTAACCCAATTCGGGACTGCTTGTAAAGCAACCGTTGAGCAGGTCACAATGCCACATAAAAGCAGCTTTTTAGATAGTTTATGGTTCATATTTTAAAATCCTTAATTATGTTTTTATATTTTAATATAATAGCAGCAAAAAATAAATTGTCAAATACAGGCTTGAATTATTTTGCAAAATTTGGCCTACACTCATTTCTTATTGAGCTGCAAATCAGCCGCCCCTCATCTTCAAGGATGCCTATGACTCTGAATAAGTTGATTAATAGGACTTACGTGTCAAAAAAGAAAGCACACTTATTGATCAAATTTTGAACCATTTGAATAAAATAATCATTTGCCAGATTTTTTTAAGAAGTACTGAAAAAAGAGTGTAAAACTTTGATGTAGGCAATCCAGAAAACGGTTGTGATTGAGGATCTGTATTCTCTAAAGGCTCTATTTTATCTATTTTTTGTTGAGCCTCTTGCTCTATTAAAACTCTGTTTAAGGACCCTTTATATTCTTGCCATTTTGCATTCGAAATGGTAGCTTCAGGTATTTTTTCAAGGATTTTCTGTTTTTCTTTATTTCTGCGCTCTTCAGTACCTTGAACAACTTTAGATTCTTCAATTGAACACTCAAGTTTTTTAATCTTTTCAAAAAAAAGCACATTTTTACGCAACGTTTCTTCAAAAATTTCAGAATTTTTTTCGCTTGTAAACTGGCTTGTCTCTTTGTTTTCAAAAGAACAATAGGCCATTATGTTTGCGAGTCGTTCTTCCATAATTGCTTTGAACGCTTGCATAAGAGCATTATTCAAACCATATTTAGCTGGATTTTTTAAAATCTGATTCATCCAATTCCCATATATAGTACGAGCTTCAGGATCTTTCTGGATTTTACTGGCAAAATCCATGTAGCATATGAGCTTTTCACAAAAAGCTATAATTTTTTCTCTATCTTTCGGTAAAAACTTAATATTCTCAAAGTATGTTATCAAATCAGCTTCTGTTTTAAAATGAATATCATGAACAGAATAATTCGTTTGATTATTCTCAGGAGCAAAACTTTCTAAAAAACGTACAAAGTGCTTTCTTAAAAATATAACCGGTAGAAAATCATCCAATGCAACTGCGGGTGTATGTTTCCAAAATGGAAAGCGTTCACAGAGCTTATCATTTTCTTTATAACAGCTTTTGATTTTTGGCAAAACGTTATTTGCAAAATCAGTTATAGTCTTATATATCTTTAAAATTTCTTCACACAGCTTATCCGATGATTCATCAAATTGAAGGCAAGTAAACGCCCATTCTTCGCAAAGAGGTGGTAAACCGATCACATCAAAAACTGGACTTCCTTCTAAAAACAACTGCATAAACTTTAGATGACCTGTCTGATAATTATCAAAAAGAGCATGAACAGAAATACCCATTGAACTGCAAGCTGTTTTTATACTGTTATATGTTTTTTGAATACTGAGTAAATTTAAAGAGATCTGCTCTGCATTTTCACAATGAATCCTGCTATATTTTTTAAGATCTTTCATATCCAAAAGAATAGGACTTTCGTCAATCAAAATTTTTGACATATTATTTTTATTAGTAACGACGTGCTGAACGTGTTTTTTAATAGTGTCATCCTCTGATTTGTAAGACGAAAATACCGACTCATATTTTAGAGTTTCTAGTACAGCTAGGTTCAGGAAATATTTATTGCATAACGTATACATTTCATAGAGCAAGCGACACTGCTCAAACGTACTCATATCTTCTTTAAACGAATAGAATGTGTTCATTTGAGCCATTTTTATAGGCTGATTAATTAAATATGCGCTTAATTGTAATCGTGATTCAAATGGATATTGAGCATCTATCTCAGCTTTTTCAATTAACCGTTTGTCTATTGCATGTCGAAATATGGAGCTATTAAGGGCATAATCCACAATAAATGCTACATATATTTTTATATTCTCTTTTAGAGCCTCACGCTGTACAGAACTGCCAAACCAGCCAGAAATATCTGAAAAATCTATTGATTGATTAAAGCCACATAAGAAAAGCATATAATTCAAATGGCTTGTTTTATGCCTATCAGGATACTCACAACACGGATCAAATAGTTTTTCACCATACAAACTTATTAAGAACAGCTCCTGGGCCATTTTTCTATAAAGCTCGGCGGTATGAATAGATTCATTTTCTTTAGCTCTTTCTTCTGACCATAATCCAAAACTCATGCAACAGTCTTTTTCAATTTCTTGCCTGATCTGATAAAAGCTTCGCCTTGGAATACTGTAAAATAAAGCCGGATTATAATTAATACATTCGTCCACTAAATCATTGAGTGATACTTCATTTGAACCCGAAAAAATGTCAGGATTGCTTACGGCCTCCATAAAACTTGTAAGTTGAATCTCTTTTTCATCACAAAAATCATCATTAAAAGGATCGCTCGGACAATAAAAGTTTCTTTTTGCTTTTAAGAACTGTTTGAGCATCGACAAAATGGATACCTTTGCATAGGGTGTAAGGTTGGACCCCTCGGCGTCATTGCGTCGCGCTGAAAGTAACATATGCATGCCCTGTATATATGGACTTACAGTTATTTTGCTAAAAGGCAAATGTTCAGATATATCCATGGCAAGAAGACCATTGAAACAGATGAAAAATGAACAAAATAAAAACATAAAGAGGCTTTTTGCATAAGTTTAAATGGAGTTGAACACTATCGCCGTTGATAATTACCAAACTGAAAACTAGTTTACCAACTTAATGCCATAATGTACATCTGTTATCAGATGCCTCATTTGTGCGGTCCAATAACAGCTTTTTGATCTCGCCACACTTTTTATGGGCTTTTTAATAGCTCTTAACTATGAATCCAGCTTCAGAAGCGCTTTATTTGTATATTATTGACAAATTGAAAATAATATATATACTTAAAAATAAGCTTAAAAACCTTTAAAAATGGGGGTTTTTATGAAAAAGTATCTGAAATGCCTTTGTTTGCTGTTAAGTTTGAATATGTTGTTGATAAATTCAACGCATGCCATGCTTTCAAAATTTGCCTCATGGCTACCATCACCACAAAATATATTCAATAAAGAACAGCTTGACAATGCTGCAACGGCACTCGGCATAGGATTTGCTCCTGAATCGTTTTTTAATTCTACATTTTCAACAAAAAATGAGCCTGAAAAAGTAACTGCCTATGTGCTGAGCAATGAAGAAAAAGCTGCAATCAAGGCTGAAGTAAATGCTAAACTTGATGCAGAATGGGCTTTAAATAAGGCTTCAAGATGATGCTGAAAGAGATTTACAAGCATATGAAAAAAGTAAAAGTGAATATGAACTCTATAAACAATACTTTGCAGAACGAAGACCTGGTAATACTATTGAAAAATTCGATGGTTCAAAAAAACTCAAACGTAAAAAAGATTGTGAAACCCAAGCTGAACTGATTCAGTTAGTTTTTGATAAATTACGAGCAATTCAACAGGCACATTTCGGAACACTGCCGCCTGAACCTGATGAAATTTTAAACGCATCAAAAGAAGCTATTCAAAAACATGATATTAAGCATGATGACGGAGGCTATCCGGACATTTTGAAAGAGGTTTTGAATGTTGCCACACACTATCATATTGATGCTGACTCTATTCGATTTAAGGTTTTAAACGATGGGAAAGATTATAGAGCACACTTTGATTCAGAAAAGCAGTATTATACTATCAAAATAGATCAAGCTTCCTGGTCAGAAGAAACGGAATTTCAAAGAGCAGGATCATTATGGCATGAGATGGGACATATTTTGCATGGCGACTTATGGCTTGAAAGTCATACAGCGTATAAAATCCCCCTTACAAGATGCCTAACTCATTATCAAGAATATGCGGCAGATTTAGAATTTATGTTACACGCAGAAGTTCCGAACAAAAAAGATATAATAGCTGGCATTTATGAAGTGTGGAGAAAATGTAATACCGTAGCCATAGATGTCAAAAAAATGGATCAAGCAGCTATTGAAACTGCTTATCAGAAAAAGAACCATTATTGGAAAGAGATACTCAAGTTACCTGAAGACCAACTTCCATTTAAACGTGAAGCGATCAAAGAATGGCATTGGAGTCGCCATCCATCAGACATAAAGCGATTTGGATTAGTGTTTAATATTCAGTTTTTGCCACTTGTTTAAAAAAGGCTGTGATGTACCAAAAGAAACTTGTTTTTATTCAATTTGAAATTACTTGAAAAGGCTACTCCGAAACCCATTTTGAAGTAGCCTTTTATGAAGTATCAGCATCAGCCACCTGAAAAGCCACACTAGATCAAAGAAAACCCCTACCCAGACTGACGTCAAAGATAGGGGAAATGGAGGTTATCAAATGAAAAATAGAATTTTTAAAAAATTACTTTATAATTGTAACTCGATGTCATGATAGCCTATTTATAAGCTAAAAGCAACAGTTTGTTTCGATTTTGACTGATTTGGCATGCCGATGGGACAAACGCTGGCTCTTACAAAGCCTATTTGGCCTGCCAGGTAAGATAGTTCTTTTTCTTGAGAATATCTAAAAGCCTTGTTACGACCATGAGACGCTGTGGTTCCGGTGGATGACGATCCCAGCGCCCCAAGCTGACAGACCAATTCCAGTTGTCTTCAATCTCTGGATTACATGTCATATGATCAGCTTTTTTATCTTGTAGCGTATTAAGGATCCCTATCTGTCTACCAAGGTATAAAAAAGCCCGTTCTTCATCTGTAAATTGACGTTTTTTACATTTTTCTATTGCTGGATTCAAAATACCATTAATGTCTGCCATCTGTTCTGATGCACGCTCCCACTGGTGAAAATCATCATAAAATTGATCGTTATTTTCATAATAACACTTAAGACCTTTTAATGCTTTAACACGTCCAGTAAAGGCATCATCAAAAGCAACCCCATGTCCACCGATCTCATGAACATAAATCGAACTTTGTTCTGCTGCCTGATTGTAACTTAGATCTGTTTTTCGAATCTCATTTTCTGGTATTTTAATAAGAATATACCGCATCATATTCTCAGAACCATTAAAGTTAATAGCGATTGCTGGTTCATCAAACTGTAAAACTATATCTTCTTCTTTAAATTTATAATGCGCGGCAATCGGTTTAACAATTTTTTTATAAACCAAAGATCCTTTTATTCGACATTGCATTACTTCAACTTCTTCTTTAGTCATTATTTTATTATCGTATCTTAGTACTCGATCATCTAAAAGAGCTTTTATTGTATCTGTTGAGACTGTATTGCCCGCACTATTATTTTTCATCATTTGAAACTCTATTGCTTCAATTTTATCTCTCATTTCTTTCCTTTGAAAATATGGAACATGAGAAAGTAAAACCTCCTTTTTCTCTTTTTCGTATGCACTAATAACATTAAAAACATTCTCCTCTGTTGTGCACTCTTTTAATATGGGGGGCATTTTTTCACGTGCTTTATGAATAAGTTCTAAATCACCACTTGAATACTCCTGATATAGTGATGGGATATTCGAAAAATGTTCATCTAAAAAATGATTTTTTAAATTCGCAATCTGACCAATAGAGTCTTGGCTAGCTTGGATGTCGTTATTAAATGAAATTAAAAACACAACGATTACCATTTTCTTATAAACATACTGCATATAAACATTCCTTCAATATAAAAAATATTATTTAAGTATTTTAAAAGATATTAAATAAAACATCAACAAAATAACATAATCTTTAAATTAATAATAAATTGTGAATTTTTTAATAAATCAGAAGAAGTTTGATACATTAAACATCTCAATAAAAACAATGTTTGATAAATCATAGTTTTACATACAATTCAAATGTTGTACCATTTCTGAATGAACCATAATTATTGGATAGATTTTATTCAGATTCTTTACATATAAAATGGATATGTCATGCTTGCTATGTGCAATTTCTATTGGCAATGTTATACTGAAAAACATCCGTTTAACAAAGATAAGGAATAAACATGTCTTCTCATAAGCAGAAAATAGGTGTAGGAACAGCGATTGCGGTATGTGTAAACGCGATGATAGGCTCTGGAATTTTTACTGCTCCGGCTGCAATAGCCTCTTCAGTTGGACCTGCGGGTGTTCTAGCATTCATTTTTGTTGGATTTGCCGTCTGGTGTCTGGCGCTTTCTTTTGCACGACTTGCCTATCAGTTTCCTGAAACTGGCTCGTTTTATACGTATACGTCTGCATGGGCCGGCCACGCAGGTGGATTATTTGCAGGGCTTTTGTATATTATTGGACTTGTTTTTGCAATGGGTATGTTAACCCATGTCTGTTCATTTTATCTGATCAAACTGTTTCCATCTGTAAGCATGAAGTTTTTAGGTCTTTCTGTACTTGCTATTTTGATGATACTGAATTTGATGGGAGCTGTACTTTCTGGCATTGGACAGCACATTTTACTATTTTCAACACTCTTTCCACTTATTTCTGTCATTGTCGTGTGTTTAACTCATATGCAACCGCTTGATTCAATCGTATTTGCTCCGTATGGATTTTCTCATGTGTTGGAAGCAACAAGAATTGCTATATTCGGTTTTTTAGGCTTTGAATGCGCTGCATCACTCTTTGGTATCGTGAAAAATCCACAGATCAATGTCCCACGGGCCGTCAGCGGATCGGTAGTTATTGTTGCTTTTGTTTATGCACTGTTTGTTGGATCTTTACTATTCGCAGTTCCACTTTCATTATTGTCTGACTTTACTGTTCCACTTTCAACAGTGCTGGCACAAGTATTTCCGAATCATGGATGGTTGGTTCTTGCAATTCATTGTTCAATCTTATCTGCAATCCTTGGAACCTTACACTCAATGATCTGGAGCGCAAGCACGTTTATCCACTCCTTAATTCATAGAATAACCTTTATTGATAGACTATTACAAAATCAGAGTTCATACACACAATATGCATCAATTGTGATTTTGCTCACCGGTTTAATCGCAACTGTTTTCCTTTCATTTGATGATCTAAACTTCTTCTTTTCACTTTCATCATTATTAATTGTAACCGCGTATTGCCTTGCTATCATCGCATTGCTTTTTATAAAGGAAGAATGGCAATCTTTCAGAAATATTATTACAGTACTCGGATTAGGTACCGCATCAATCATCTTATATTTTTCTTTACAAGGCGTTTTAGCTGCTTTTGTATAAGATTTTTGGTAAATGATAGATTGACATTAGGCTTATCTGAATGATAAAACTAATGTATGTTTAAAAGCTGTACAAAGGATTTGAATGATCAGGTTAAAAAATAGACAAAAGCAGCTGTTTTTAGGATGGTTAGGATTATATTTATGGGTTTTGCCATTATACTCCATACGCACAACAAATTTGTCACATGAAGATCCTATTCCTTTGTATACGGTCAAAGAAAACAGATACTTGTTAGATAAAAAGCTCAATTTTTACAAAGATGATGACTTTGCTGACTACAAGTCAAAGCGAGACTTTTTTTCTTTCAGCATTGCTCCTTTTGGAGTCGCAGCCGACCGAGCACGGAACTATCAAGGAATTAAGCCTCAATTATATATTGCAACAACCCAAAACCTTCCCAACGAGCCTTCAGAAGAAGTACCACTGGGCGACGTACATGGACGAACGGCACTCATTCCATTGGTTTATGGACCGGAACCAGTTGGCCAATCACTTCCACAGGTATTACTGGTTGCAAAAGACGCACTTTTTGGTGGATATATTGATCAAAATGGTGAAGTTGACGAAGCAAAATTTATCGATCAAAATGAAGAATTTGGTTATCTTTCTGTGAATTTTAAATACAGAAAAAAAGGAGTCCGCTTTGGGTGGACCTTGCGATTCGCAGAAGATTTTGGTTTAAGATTTGCAACGTCGGTCGCTTCGCTAAAAAAATCCATGTACAATGAAATAAAATATACGGATGCAGCAGCTCGTGGCGATCTTCAATCAGCTGACGTAACAAAATATCTGTATGACCAAACACTTTCCATCCTTGATGCTTTAGGCAAAACTTATGTTGATGAGATGCCTCGAGTGTCGATAGAAGACTTAAAAGCTTCGATTTTTTGGCGCCGAATCTTTGAACTGAATATTGACCAAGAGTCTGTCTGGAATCCACTTTTGTTAATACCATATCTTGAATGCATTGCTTCTGTCGCTCCAGGTGCTGCAACTCGTCCAGAATATATGTTCGACGGAATGTTTGGCAACAATCAACACGCTTCAATCGGTTTTGTATCAGGAATATACCTTGATTTCATCGACACCGTATACGTATCTGGTGAAGTTGGATTTACCCATTTTTTCAAACGCGATGTAAAAAATATGGCGATCCCCAACAGTCCCTATCAACAGAACCTATATCCATTCAGCACCGATGTTTCCGTTCATCCTGGTGGCAACTGGCATTTTGCATTAAAGATGGGATCCGACTATTTTTTTGATGCATTTTCAATGTACGTCGAATACGTCATGATGGAGCATAAGCAAGATACTATCACATTGAAAGAACCAGATTTTGCCTTTTTGCCAAACATTTTAGAAGCAAAGACCGCATTTAAAAGCAAAGTAATCAATGCAGGTTTAACCTATGCGATCTCCCCCAATATCGAGTTTGGCTTTGTATGGCAAATACCAGTAACTCAGCGCGGCGCTTATAAATCAACTACCGTGATGTTTAGCTTTGATGCTGCGCTATAATTTTATAACAGAAATATTTATTTCTTATAAAAGACTAGACAATAAAACGAAAAAGCTTTAAACTTTTGTGTGGTATATATAATAATTTCAAAAACAGTAAGGATTGGTGTTTTCAATGTCAAAAAAAAGAGCAAATGTAGAAGTTACCGTTGGACCAAATATCGACAAAGCGTTGCGCCAGCTCAAAAAGAAGGTTGAACGAGAAGGTATCGTACGTGATATGAAACGAACAGTCTATTTTGAGTCAGCTACACAAAAACGTCGCAAACGTTTAATGCGAGCAATCAAACAAAACATGATGCAGTTGGTTACTCAAGGGTCCTCCTCAAAAAAATGGTAAAAACAGATGGCTCCACGCACTAAAGAAGTAAAAAAATCTCAAAAAGAGTCATTTTTTTTACATGAGATCGCAGATCTTTTTTTAAAGATTTCGCTTGATGACAGAGTATTACATGATCTGTATGTAACTCGCGTTGAACTCTCTCCGGACGGAGGTTTATGTGCTGTATATTTTCACACCCCTGCCGGCCAAGACTCTTTTCTTGAACGCAAAAAACAGCTCATCTTATACAAACCGTCCATGAGGGCTGCAGTTGCAAAAGCTTCTCATGCACGGTATGCACCTGATTTGCGATTCTTATATGATGATGGTATCGACAAGCAAAATAACATGGAAGAACTGTTCAATAGATTGAAAGCAGAAGGTAAGCTGTGAACCAGCTTCTGTATCTTTTTCTGTATTTTTTTTATAAACTAACCCGTAATTCTTCAACATGATTGTAGCTTCGAACAGATGCTTATGATACTAAAATCAAATCGATGGATTTAAACCATGTATAAGATCGAATGGTATATTATTGTTTTTTTCGTAGCTATAGTTTTTTCATGTTGGGCGTCTTTTTTGAATATGTTGGAGTTTCGCATGAATCAAGAATCCGTTATTGAGCCGTATCGTTCGTATTGTCCACAGTGCAAAAAAACCATCGCTTGGTACGATCTTATACCTATTGTTTCATGGCTATGGCTTGGTGGAAACTGTCGAACATGTAAAGCCCCGATTTCCGTTTTATACCTGGTTTTTGAAATTGTCATACCGATTGTGTTTACACTCTTTTTCTTTTTCGTGCCAGTAGCCAACCTTGCTCAACGAGTCGTTTATTTCCTATTTCTGTCACTGCTTGCGATCGTAACACGCTCCGATCTGGCAACGATGATGATCCCAACGTATGCAACCTTGCAGGCGATTCCTTTTGCTTTTTTATCTGCAGCTTTTGGTTTGTTGCATGTTTCATTAACACAATCGATAGTTGGTGCTGTTTCCGGTTATCTATTTTTGTGGACTGTCGCATTCGGTTACAGAAACTATAAAGGCACTGATGGAATTGGCGAAGGTGATTTTGATCTGTTAGCCATGATTGGCGCATTTTTGGGACCGGTCGGATGGTGGTCGGCGTTGATGATCGGATCGAGTATCGGATCTGCAGTTGCAAGTATAATGATGCTTTTTGGCACTGCAGGAAAGGCAACCCGAATCCCCTTCGGGCCCTTTTTGTCTGCAGGTGCAGTTTTATATCTATTTTTTGCACAGCAGATTCAGTCGTACCTTTTTGCAACCCATTTTTAACACAAATAGATTGTAACAGTATTATACAGTTTCGTTCACATTACTATGTTCTGTATTTGTATCATGACTATTTTGCATAGCCTCAATATCTCTCAGGAATTTTTCAAATAGGTACTTTGGATAATTTTTTCGCAAGCTTGTATACATGTCCATGATTGCCTGCTTGCTTTTCAGTTCAAGCATAATGCGATCTTCCTGTTCCTGCTTTTTTTCAGCAGCTTCTATGCTTTTTATATATGCAAGCAGCTTTTCTGAATTTTGAAAACTTCCCGTTTTATAGTTACTTGCAGCTAAAAATGCCGCTGCAATGTGGCGACAGATCGTTTTTTTATAAAAACCGTTGCATGCACACAGCCCTGAGATCGGTTTTGTTTTCAAATCAACGACCAGATCATAAAGTTGAAAGGTTACCACTTTTGCCTGAATCTGCGTATCGTCTACCAACACAAGATAGACATTTTCAGGTGCTGCCAGTTCTGCTCCCTGCGACAATGCAGGCTGGCTAATATATTCTTCAACTTTGTGTTTGTTTATTTCCATGGAAGCCTTTTTTACTGTTTTTATTATGTCTTTTTAGTGTAGCTCAAAAAACACAATTTAGAAAATATGCGGTTTCAAAAGTTACCATTACTTTTTATGCACATGCTAAATAACAACCAAGAAGCCAAAAACCTATTGGATCAACAACCGCACAGCATGCAGCAAACGATTTTTTTGCCCATCGTTTCCATCTATTTTCAGTCTGATCTATCTTAAAACCCTGTTTTAACAATGCATAGATATTTTTCGTATTTTCATACAGCAAAATATGCCCAAGACTATGACAAAAAAAGTCTGCTATAAAAGAACTATTAAAATAGTGGGCAAAAAACGGATTCTTAAAAAATGATTTTTGAAAGTAGGGAGTATGAGCTGTATTCTTTCTGATATATTCTACCAAAAGCTGTCCAACTATTCCTGCAAGCACTTTTTTGGCCAATGTTCCATTTTCATAATCCTGTTGAAGCTTTTTTTGCTCAAATGCAACCCTATCTTCCTTGGTAAGTTGCTGACTTTGATCTGAATTGGCAGAAAGCAATGATACATAACATATCAAGCTTATTAATAGTAACTTTTTCACTTTCACCTGTACCCTTAGAAACATTTTTATATATGATAACAGTTTATATATTTTTTTATATTTGTCAATTATATATAAGAATGAATCTAAAAAAGATAACTTTTGCAGGTCACAAGAATTTCAGAAAGGCGTGAACGGTGAGGAGATTTTAAAGCCCAAATCTTTTATCAATCGACCAGATCATCCTGCACAATCGTAATGACATTATCCTGATTGATCGACAAGATATCCGGCTTGCCATCACCATCAATATCACCAACCGCGTACGCAACAAAGCCGGTTTTGTCAGCCGAACTGCCACTTAAAAAGGCTGCAGACGTCTGCAGCTTGCCGGTAAAATAGCTTGAACCTTCACCGCCTTGCGCAAAGCCGTACGTGTAATAAAAGTTCTCATCAGCACCACCGCCGTGATACCCTTCCGGGCTCCAGCCGGCCGAATCTGGACCATTCAGACTGGTTGTGTAACTGCCATGCTCTGCCCAATATGCTTTTTGCGCTGCGTACAATGCGTGCAGATTCAGATACGCCTCGGTGCGTTTGCTTTTTGCCATCATTTTTGAAAACGTGGGCATTGAAACTGCCGCTAAAAATGCGATGATTGCAATAACAATCATCAGTTCAATCAACGAAAATCCATCTTTTTTCAACATTACGCATTCCCATTTTTTATTTTTTCTGTTTTTAGAATACGCACAATGAATGGGAAAAAAGCAAGTATTTTGGTGTGCACGCGGTTTTGAAATCTATGTCAAGCGCGGCACCATGCATGTTTTTGCTAGATTTTGACTGACAATGGATGAACTTTGCATCAAACATGCACCATCAGATTTGCTTTCATTGAAAATACACGTTACAATATGCCATTAAACAGACATTTTACAAAAATTCAGAGGATGCCATCGCATGCAAGTACGCTATCTGATATTTCTCGCTGCCATTGTAAGTTCATTTAATCTGAGTTTAGCAGTTAACGAATGGCACAAAAAGGAAGGGAAAAAAATGTTCAGCATGACAGATGTGGAAAAAAATGAAGACTTCAAACGTATGAACTTTGAGGATTTTGACAAGACAAGAGGCGAAGGATATCAAGCAATTGAAATCCTTGAGAATCAAAAATACCGACCTACGAAGGATTTTGAATTTTGGGCTAAAATAGTGGTATATCTTACAACGGTAACACTGAAAGTAATAATGCCTTTTTATTTCATGGAAATTACTGCAAATGCTGCGGCAAAATTATCACATTCGAATAAGAACGACCCCTTTTGGAATTACTTCGTTTTGTCTGGCGCACTCGGAACACTAGTTTATGCTTATGCTATTGCCAACACGGACCTCGGCAGCATGTTACAAAAAACTGTACCGGTGCCTTTAACTGAGCAAGAGATAAAGGCAAATGAAGAAATCGATAAAAAAGTTACAGAAACTAAAGAAAAATATACAGCTACACTTAACCAGATGTCTGAGACATTGCTTAACAACCAAGCTTTAGCAAACCAACTTACTGAATCGAACAAGGCGATTAAACAGATTTTAGCAACTCTATCAACCAAAGTACCAAACTAACTCATAATAATTAAGATCAGGAGTAATTCTTACTCCTGATCTTGAAAAACCTCACCGACATACCTTTTATCGCGATACACCCAAACCTACACTATCACATTTGCTTTCATTGGAAATCTGCATTAGAATGTACCCTTAAAAAAGGGGTGTTTGTATGAAGGCACGCAATCTGCTACTCATCTTTACCGTTCTGTTTTCGTTTGATGGGTGTGGCATGATCTTATCATCGAAAGAACAGGCAAAACCGAATGAACAGAAAAAACAGCGAGCGGAAGAGATATTCGGAAAGACAGCATTTGAAAAAGCTGACAACCACAAGAATATAACATTTGCCTGTTTTGACAACATAAGAATCCAAGGACTTGCGGAAATTGAAGCAGTTGAAGCAAAGCTCCATGTACCTTTGCATGATTTTAATCGGCTCACCAAAATCAAAATACATGGATGGAACCTGCTCATTCAACTGATCACCCCGGCATGTTTGGCAAGCGCGATTCCATACTGTGTACTAAAAATGTCTGACAACAAAGATATTGTTTTTTGGACCGCAAGCACAATATTTCTTACGGCGTACAGCTGTTTTCATTGCACTGAAATAATACATATCGATCCTGCAAAAATCTATAAAAAAACTGAACTATTTCCATTAACCCATCAGCAGGAAAATGAGAACAGAATAATCAATCAAACAGTTGACACAATAAAGCAGAAGTACAAAGAAAAACTTAATACTCTTTCAGAGCTCATTTCTGAACATAGAGGATTTCAGAACAACCTTGCTGTTTTCAATAGAGAGTATATGAAAATAGTAGAGGATCTTTCAAAACAATCAGATTGATTTTTGCCCCGAATCTACACAATCTGGCGACTGAAGCATATGTGCAAATGGTACATTTTGGATCAAACATGCACCATCAGACTTGCTTTCATTGAAAATATACGTTACAATATGTCATTAAATTGACATTTTACAAATACAAACAAACTTATTGAAAGGATATCATCATATGCAACTACGTAATGCACTACTTATCGCCGCTGTTCTGCTTTCACGCGATATGTGGAGTTGTGAGAACACAATAACACTTCTTCCAGGCGGAGGTTTGGTATCTCAGCCAGTTATAACGCCCTCATAAAATGAGGGGCTTAGCGGCTGGGAGCAGTCTCGAAGACTGCCAGATAAAAAATATACTAAGTCGTTTTAAAATTCACCGGATTCATCGTAACCAAGAGAATCAAGTTGATTTTGATTTTTGATGTAAGCGTATATCTGTGCTTTTTCAAAACCAACAGTAGAAACAGCATAACCTCGTGCCCACAATCGTTCACCGTTAAAATTCCTTGCTCTTCCACCAAACCTTCGCGCAACAGCTATCGCACTTTTACCTTTGATAAATCCTACAACTTCTGCTACAGAATATTTTGGTGGTATGCTTATCAACATATGAACATGATCCTGAACCATGTTCCCTTTCTCTATTTTACACCCTTTTTGACTCGCCAATTCATGAAATACTCCCGCTAAAAATTTCCGTACTTTTCCATACAAAATCTTCTTCCTACATTTCGGAACAAATACTATGTGATATTTGCAGTTCCATTTCGAATGACTTAAACTTGCATATGATGATGTTGTTTGATTTTCCATTTTTAATTCCTATTGTTGGCCCGCCAAGCCCAACAATAGTTTATCATTTTTTACAACATCATCTTTTCTCTCTTGAATCCGGGGGCCGAGCCTTGACAGTCTCACCAGTCTAACTGGTGGTTTACCTATCAATCAATTAATAAAGACCAAGCAGAAATAGATAAAATTAAGCAGCAGTATTTTTCTGAAGCTACCCATACAAATCAAACTATAAACACAATACTCTCAAAAAAATCAGAGCCTTTCGCGAATCAAATTTTGAACTTAAGGCGCACACTGAATACGCCATACTTAATCTATGAAGACTGGATACATAAAGAGGTAAAAATGAAACAAGCTGGAGCAGCGGTTTCAGCTGTTGGTATGGCAACTGCAAGTGTGTGGTTGGTAAGAATAGCAAATCAGTGTAACGGAGATGCCTGTGGAGGATATCTCCTGTATGCCCTAATCCCAGGCTTTCTATCTGCAGTCTTTGCGGACACGTACATACGAACAGATTTCTATAAAGATTATAAGCGAGTGATGTCAACTGCTTTATCTCAGGAAGAAATAAATCATAATGCAAGAATAAATCAAAATATTTCAGAAGTGGCTCAAAAAGGCAGTGATGTAATTCAAAAGTTACTGAAAAATGAAGCTATAGAAACATTCATCAATTTAGAGAATGATTTCAAACAAAAGAAAGACGGGTTTCTTGCAGCACTTAATAACCAAAGTGCCAATTAGCTTTGCCTTCTTCAATGAAACATGCAATAAAGGGTGGTGAGAATTTTTCTCACCACCCTCTTTTTATTTTACAATCACACGACCATCCAAAATATCACACAGATATTCCTGTGTATCTTTGAGTGTTATGTAGGTTTTTGGCCTGCTATTTTCAAGATGCAACATCCCATAAAAAACTCCGGTAAAATCCAGAATTTCGTCTTCTTGATTGGGCATGCCAACGTTGACAATGCCAAGCAAAAACTTTGTTGACGAATGGGGCGCTACCACATATTCAACAGGCACGCTCATCTGACAACACGAATTAACCGGTGTTTGGTTATTCTGCTGTTCAATGCAGTCGGCACAGATTGGCTTGATATGCTTCGGTTTTAATTTTAAATAGATACGTTGGTCAGACTGATTGGTAATAGTAATCTGTTTTTCACCTTTTTCGTGCCCAATGCGCAAAAAAGGGTATCGTGCATGCATCTGTGACGATGTGACAACCAGCAACACGCACAGTAGATTAGACAGTTTCATCATTACAATCCTTTTTTTTGATAAGCTTTGTGATATATGATGCAATCGGCGCAGCATTGTGGCTTAAAACGGCAGCCTGATCCATAACATGAAACAGATTAGAATAAAGTTTTTGTGCCTGCAACGCGTTATCTTTTTGATGGTCGGTAATATCCGTTTCAAGCGGAATAAGAATCGACGGCTTTGAAAACGCCTTGCATTCAAAAATCGTTCCCGCCCCCGCTCGTGCAATAACAAGATCGGCTGCTGCGTACATGTCAGCCAGCTGAGCCGTGTAGTCAAACACATGAGCACTGATCGATCTTTTTTGATACGCAGCTTTTACCTTTTCAACCTCATTCGTGCCGGTTTGATGAATAAACTGAACATCAGATGCCGGAAAGTTTTTGTCGGCAATCAGCTGCAAAACTGCGTGATTGAGTGATTGCGAGCCTTGCGAGCCACCAAGCACGGTAATGGTATATTTAGTGATAGCAAGCCCCATCGACTGTCTTGCCTGCGCAGCTGTTTTTGCCATTTGTGCATGGTCATATCGTATCGGATAGGCAAGGTACTCGGTTTTATGTTCTAAATTGTTAAATGCAACCTGATCAAATGCACAGTATATTTTTTGGGCAATTGGAGCCAATGTTTTGATCGCTTTTCCAGGAATAACGTTCAGTTCATAAAAATGAATGGGAATGTTCATCAGATAGGCTGCCAGACAGGTGGGCAAGGCGATAATGCCACCGGTTGAAAACAGAACATCAGGCTTGGTCTGATAAAAAATAATGCAGCTTTTTACAAACGACTGCAGACAGTTCCATGCAACTCGTGGATAATCTGACCAGCTGCGTGGCAGATTTTGCAACGGCAGCAGTTCATAGCGATCTACCTTTTCTGCATGATCATGCAGAATCTGCTGATCAAGCTTTGTATTGCTTGCCAAAAAGACCGTTTTCAGTTGTGGATTTTTCTCTTTTGCCTGTTTTGAAAGTGTCAGGCAGGGGATGATGTGTCCACCCGATTTGCCGGCAGCAAATGCAACGGTTTTATAGTTTTGAAAGATGCCTGGGACTCCATTTCTGTTTTAGTTTTTGGACCAGCTGCTTTTCATGCGGATGCACTGCCTTAGTTGCTGCAGTTTCCAGAAAGCCAAGCGCATCGTCTGCATTTCCAGTTTTGTACGCATTTTTTGCCAGATGAACTGCGATCATTGCATTATCGGAACTGGCCGCATATGCCTTTTTAAAAAGCTCTTGAGCCTGCACAAACAGACCCTGTTTGTATAAAACATATCCGTGCGTGTCGACAAGCTGGGGATTATGAACATCTATCGCACGAGCTTTTGCAACTGCCTGTTCCGCTTTTTGAAAGTTTGCTTTGTCTTTTGTGTAAAGATACGCCAACAGATCAAGCGATGGAATATGATTCTGTTCTATTTTTAATGCTTTTTTTATCGCTACTTTTGCCTGGACAAACTTACGCTGCATGGACAGAGCAAATGCATGCTTTTGAAAAATATGCACAGAAAGATCAGTAGTAGGTTCAGATTCGATTTTTTCTAAGTACTGTACCATGTTCTGCCAATCGGACGAACGAGCATACAGATCCATCTTGTAAGAAAAGGCTTCTTGGCTTTTTAAGCTAGCAAAAAGTGTATGCGCATGCTCAACAAACTTTTCATGTTCTTGCGCAATTAAAAAAATAAATTTTGCCCATTCTGCCGTATTTTTTTCTTCTTTGAGATACTGAGTAACCTGATCAGCTATGTTTTGATAATCACCCATTTTCACAAGTATTTCAACCTTGAACAGTTTATAACTCAGGTTTTGAGCATCTGACAAAATGCAACGATCAACAGCTTGTAATGCCTGCAGATACTGCTGTTTTTTAAAATAGTTCACTGCACGGTTAAACGTCTGCTGGACAGAATGTGAAGCAAAAGCGGAGACAGATGAGGCTGCAGGTTCTGGTTTCAGGCGGCCTGCAAACCGTGATGCATGATTTTTCAGCTCCTGCTTGACGCTATCATCGGTCAAACTTAAAAACTGGTTGTATCCATGTGCCGCATCGGCCCATTGCTCTTTCTGCTCTGACAACAAAGAAAACAGGAGCCAGCCTTTGTCAAACTGCGGATTAAGCTGCAATGCGGTTTTGACCGATGCAAGTGCATGATCCGGTTGCCGAATCTGCATAAAAATCTGTGCTTTTAAAAAATGGATAATAAACTTATTGCCATGACTACTTTTTTGTGCCAAAAACGTATCAATAAGCTTGAGTGCTTCCTGTGGCTGCTGTCTGTTCAGATGGCTGTTTACTGCGTTAAAAAACAGTTCATAATCGGCAGGAAATTGTTTGTGTAGTTTGATAAAAAAGAGATCAGCTTCGGCCTGATTTCCCGATTTTAACAAAGCTTCAGCATGGTACTTTGCAAGCGTACGATCAGTTTCGAATCTTTCCGGGTACTGCCGGCTTAATTCTAAGACATTGGCATATTTTTTGGTTTTGAAAAAAAGATCTACTTTCCCTTTTAACGTAAACTGGTGATAAGGCGCATCCTGTTGCGTAATCAGGCTAAAACTTTTTTCTGCCAGCTGGATATTACCTGTTTGCAGCTGATAACAGCCCCACCAATGTTGTAAAACAGTCGTTGGATAGGTATCATTGCTTATCTGGACGGCCGAGACAGTCGACAAGACAAAAGTGGCAAGCAAGAAGCTTGCCTTAGAAATTATATACATTTGCTTCACTACTCTTTCCATAAACAACGTGCACGGAACCTTTCTAATGTCGTTTTTAACTCTTCATCTTGAATCACATTTAATGCTCTTTTTTCACGCTCTGAAAGTGGATCTACGGAAGCAAAATCAATTTGATGAAGCATCATCCGCTGCCACACCTGTTTTTTAAATTTTGGTGTACTTTTACCCTTTAATACTATTTTTTTTATCCGAGGCTTATCAAGAGTATCATTGATTCTATTTTGAATAACATGCGTTAATGCATGAAGCTCCTGCATCCAACAGGAGTTTTCAACACCCAAGATAATGTAATCATCTCCAATTTTTTCAAGTACCACCTGTTCATCAAGCTGCCCAATAATTGACGGCCAGCATTGTAACAGCTGAAACTTCCAGCTTGCTTTAAAATAAGAAAGGTCTGCAATAATAGATTGAACCGATGTGACTGACATATCTACCATACTGATTAGTTTACAAAACATGATAATCGTTTTTTAATATTTATACAATAGAGCTTCGAAGATCAAGCTATACAAAAAACAGGTATGTTTTCAAATGCAAACTACCTTCGGAATTAACAGGAGATACACCATTTTACTTATAGAAAAATCGTATTAAAATCAGACAAGGCTAGAAGACCTTATTTTGAACAGAAAAAATTGGTGGCGGGGGCTGGATTTGAACCAGCGACCTTTGGGTTATGAGCCCAACGAGCTACCAGGCTGCTCTACCCCGCGGCATTAAACTTAATAATAAAGCCTTTTCTGGTTTTGTCAAATAAAAAAAAGAAGATTTTCCGACAATGTAAGCTATTTTACATTTGAAAAACTGTTATTTTGCCGATTCTATCAATGATACTGCTGCGAATACGGCGACGGGCCGGCGTTTTGTTGATATGCCCATGGAGAATTGTACGTATTCTGATTGTACTGATTCTGCCTCGACATATGGTCCTGATACTCCTCTTGGCTCATCGGCGGCGCTGATGGTTCAAATGAACCTGGTTGATACGGTGGGGTTGGCGGCTTGGGAGCAGTAAAGTCATTATAGATCTTGGTCAATCGTGTACGCTCCTGCGTTTCACGTTCTTTGATCTCATTTTGTTCTTTTTCTTTGTTTTTCAACTCATCTTTTTTCATTTTTGCAAGCTCTGCAAGGTTGATATACCAGTGGCTTGGTGTATAGGAAACATACGGATTAAACTGTAAAATAGTTGAATACATCCTTTTATTCTCTTTTTGCAGCTCTTTAATCTCCTCATATCCTTGCTTAATCGATGCTCTTTTCGTTTCAAGCTGACTTTTTACCTTTTTGACTGCAGTTAAAGCCGATCTTCTTTCTGAATCATAGCCATATGGTGAACCTAAAACCATCTCTGCATCGCAACCTTGCCTATTTTTTAGCTCAACATCAGCATTTTTTTTGATCAGGTATTCAATAAGTGAAAACTGATTTACATCTGCTGCAAAAATCAAAGGGGTATTGCCTTCATGATCAGCGATATCAATATTTTTATCATACTGTAATGCACAATCAACTATCTGAGTCGAGCCAGATAGTACCGCATAATGCAGGAGCGCACGCCCTTTCCGGTCAACCTGTGTGGTCTGTATTTTGCATTTCAAAAGATAGTCAACTATCTCTTTTTTATTTAAAGCCATCGCAATCATAAGTGCAGTTAACCCATTTTTGGTTGTATAATCTATGTTAGTAGGCCTGCCATCCGTTATGATCTTTATCATGCGCAGATCACCTTTTTTGATGGCCATTAACAGGGGAGCTTGGCAATCATCATCGACACGATTAGGATCAAAACCTTTGTTCAACGCAACCCTCATCTGTTCATATGCTTTATATTTAAGAATCATGGGAAAAAAAGTCTTATATTCATAGTTTGTGTTACAGAGATCTTTTAATCCAAGCGTATCCACAAACTTGTTTCTTGATATCTCTTTAAGATGTGACGGAACAACATAATCACTAGCAGTAAAATAGTGATGTTCCGCTCCTTTTTTGTAGAACAACGCATGTTTGTCAACATGCTTCAACAGCTTTTTAAAATAGAAAGCATCATCCAGCTTGATCGCATCATCAACTGTCGCATACAACATTTCGCTTATCTTATAGCTTGAGTTTTTTTGACTCTGTTTTTTTAAAAGCAGTGCAAACAAAGCTTTCTGTTTTTTATCCATCGCAAGCTTTAAGGGACTATTTCCCTTTTTGTCGACACTTTCTAAACTACTGCCATGTTCAAGCAGCAGAGAAACTATTTCCAAACCATTTTGATACGCATGAAACTGTGCTATTACCTCTAAAAGTGGACTGTTTTTGGTGATTGGATCGATCAAATTGATCACAGCTTTTTGATAAGGAAGTATTTTTTTTATAAAAGCACTTTTGTTAGTACGCAATGCACTCTGTAAATAGGTTAACCCATCCTGATTTTTGATAGACCAGTCAATATTTTTTTGATCAAACAAATAGTCACATATCTTTTGACCTGCATCAGTTTCAGCATGTTGCAATGCAAGGTGTAACGGAGTATCTCCAGCTCTATTCGTTTGGTTAAGCTGATTGCTAAACTTAGTCAATAGAAAGACAGTAGCCTCAAAATCGTGATAATAGATTGCCGCATGCAATAAAAATGTTCTGCAGATAAATGCTGTTTCCTGTTGAGCAAGGTGGGGAAATCTGGTAATCAGACTTTTAAAATAGGTTCTCTTGTGATCATCAAATAGATTCGCATGTTTCAAAACAAGCAACGGCAGAGAATCTCCATCGAGCGTAACTACATCCTCAGCCGCACCACGTGTTTTAAAAAGGTCAAACATCGCTCTATTTTTTTTCGCTACCGCAAAAAGAAGTGGGGCATAACAAGCGTCATCTTCATTTGTAGGAATTGTAACCGTTTTCCACTTTTGCTTGGTATCATATTCAATCAAATGCTCAAGCAATCCAACATTTTCTGTTTTACAAGCAAGCTCAAACAACGAACTATCTGTCACATTAGTTTTTGCATGTATCATCTGTTCAAATACATTTGAAGAAAGCTGCTTCTGAACAGCATATATAAACTTATTAGCATCGTCTTGAGGAATGTGGCGATTTTCCAACAACAAAGTAAACAGATTTTTCTGGTACGTATTTGTAAAAAACTGCCCATTATTGTTTAAAAGAACAGGCTTTGCATCGATAAGTTGATCAATTATGGCAATACCAACACGGTCATCCCCACTCTTTACCGATTTAATGGCATACAACAACGGGCAGAGTCGCTCATTTTTTGTTGGACTATTGACAGTTGTTGGATCGGCTTTAAGAATTTTTGTTACAATACTATGCTTTTTTAAGTCGATCGCATACAACAAAGGCGTTAACCCTTCTGTATTGTGCCGATGGAAATTCATACACTGCGACTGTCCCATAAACAGATCAAGATTATCATTTTTGATTGCTTCAAATATAAAGGTCTCTTCAAAAAGCCTTGGACATACTTCGTTTAAGACCTGAAGGCCTTGGTGCCATTCATTACCTTTTTGAATGGTAAGTCCAGTTGGTGTTTCTCCTGCCTTATTTGCTTGAGTTGTAAGCGCCGGTTCTTTTTGAAGAATTATTGAAACAAGTTCACTGTTTTTATTCATTACTGCATGATGAAGAATCGTATTACCATCAGTATCAACTGTATGCAGATCAGCTCCGGCAGTAAGAAGTTGTAGCGCACCTTCGACCCAAAAACCATTCTGTCCTGCAAGCACAAGAGCGCACAGACCACTCCTATTTTTCTGATTAACCACCGCAAGATCCTGTTTTTCAAGAATCTTTGAAACAAGCTCACTATTTTTATTCATCACCGCATGATGAAGGATCGTATTGCCATCATTGTCAACTGTATGCAGATCAGCTCCGGAAGCAACCAGTTTCAGTGCACCTTCGACCCAAAAACTATTCTGTCCTGCAAGCACAAGTGGACAAAGCCCCTTGCTATTTTTCTGGTTAACCGCCGCACGATCCTGTTTTTCAAGAATCTTTGAAATAAGTTCACTATTTTTATTCAGCACCACATGATGAAGAATCGTATTACCATCATTATCGACTGTATGCAGATCAGCTCCGGCAGCAAGAAGTTTCAGTGCACCTTCGACCCAAAAACCATTCTGTCCCGCAAGCACAAACGGGCATAGCCCCTCGCTATTTTTCTGGTTAATCGCCGCAAGATCCTGTTTTTCCAGCAGCTTGGCAAGCAAGTTTTCATTTTTACGCAACACTGCCCAATGGAAAGGATTCTGCTTTTCATAATCAATAGTATTAAGCTCAAAACCGTGCGATAGCAATAAATCAACTATTTCAACATTTTCACTCACTACTGCTAACAAAAATGGTGAAAAGCCAGATCGATTTTTATCATTCAAAAGCTTCACATTGTCTTTTAATAAAGGTAACTCCTGCTGCAAAAAATCGATATTGCGTGCACCAACCGCATAATGCAACACCGTATTATCGCGATTATCTTTTTCAAGCAGTAGTTGGTTCCAATGATTTGCACACCGTTTTTTTAAGAGTTCTATTATTGCCCTGTTATTATTTTCAAGTGCCGTATGAAGCACTGTTCGACCTTGTTGATCTTTACCTGTTATATTTTTAGTCTTGCTTAACAGTAGTTCAACCATCGCTTCATTGTTTGCCTGAACAGCCAATAACAGTGGAGTTATTCCATTGCTATCAGTTTTTTCAACATCGACAAACCCTCTACTTTCTGCAAAAAAACAGTCTTTTTGAGCTTGTGCAGAATAAAGCAATCCCCGCTTATGAAGCTCCTGTAAATAGCGAACATCATTCTTTTTGATGATAAGATGCAGTATCATATTACCTTCTGAATCAATGTATTTTGCAGGAATATTGTTGTCCAATAGCTGACAAAAAGATTCAAAATCACTGTTTCTCACTGCTTCATATAATGCCGCAGCACCAGCATGGGTTGAGTCATAAATCACGGCATCAACGAATGCACCAAGCACATTCCATTGCTTTGACCAACCGGCAAACTTCTTCTTTGCAGAAGAACCATGTAGCTCGCACATACTGTGACACATCAGGAAAAACAGGAACACGATCTTAAACAGTTTTTTCATATATCTCTTTTATTAACTTATTTTTACAAAATACACATTTTTTTCCAAATCAGCAGCCATACCGTGGTTTTCATTTTATAAAAAATTGCAAAAAAGTCTATTTCTTTTAACTGTTCAGTCAAATACTCATACTTCATTGTTTCTTCATTTTTCAATGTAGTAGTTTACATTTAGAAAAACATATTGTAAGGAAAAATAGATGAAGCCCTCCATAATTCATTTTTTGGCTACTGCTCTAACAACTTTTTCTGTTACGATCTCTACAGCAAATCATTTTCATTATGGCATTGAATCGGTTAATCAAAAACTAATCAAAAAAATGTGCTCCAAGACAGATCCACGCATTGGACTGGTAACCAATCAAACAGGCATAGTTCACAACGGAGTTAAAAGTGTAGATTTTTTGAAAACACAGGGAATTACCGTTTCTGTCATCTTTGCACCTGAACATGGATACTGGGGCGTCGTCCCTGCAGGCAAAGACGTTGCATCAACCGTTAAGCCCAACCTTGGCATTCCAGTCGTAAGTTTATATGCACATGGTGCGGGTAAAAAAATTACCGCGCAACAGATGGACCTCGTCGACATTTTGATTTTCGACATCCAGGATGTTGGCATGCGACATTTTACCTATATTTCTCTGTTGTACAAAGTAATGGAAGCGGCAAAAACGTTTGACAAACCCCTCATTGTATGTGATCGGCCCAATCCACTGGGTGGTTTGATGGAAGGACCACTGGTAGAACCATCTTTAATCTCTTTTATTTCGATTGCGCCAGTTCCACTGCGACATGGCATGACCATCGGCGAACTTGCACTCTATTTTAACAGATATCAGATGAATAACAGCGTTTCGTTACATGTTGCAAAAATGAAAAAGTACAAGCGTGCACCATTAGAATCTTTACATGCACCACTTTCTCCGAATATTAAGACTATAGAGTCAGTTCGCGGCTACAGTTTTTTGGGACTTGTTGGAGAAATAGCACCTTTTGACGTTGGAATTAGCTCAGACACACCTTTTGAAATATTAGGCTTACAAACTTCTGAACCGCAAGCTACACTTTTTTTAGAGAACATCAAAAAAGAATTTGATAAAGTTGGACTTGCTTCTTCCATGATCTCTTACCTTGCAGAAAGAAATGGAAAAACATACACAGGTCTGAAATTTGATTTTTCAAAGCCTACTCCAGTTTCAACCATACAATCACTTATATACATTATTCAAAAAGCAGTTGAAGCGAAACTGAAAATTTCTTTTTCTGCATCTTTTGATAAAGCTTTTGGCAACAGTTTACTCAAAAAACAGTATGAATCAGTCTCAATTGCTAGTTTTGCACTCCTGCAGGAACCATTAGCAATATTTTATAAAAAAGCAAAAGCAACCTTTTTGTACAAACCATATCCATTCATAAAAACACTCAACTAAAGCCGTTCAAGACACCATTCAATACCATTTTTGAGTGCTTGCAATGGAGGTTTTGTAACTCTTGCAATCAACGATTTGAAAGAAAATGTTTCATAGTTATAACTGATAACTTTTTGATCATTCAACCTAAATGTTTCGCTTAGTGCGGTTTCAAAAAATGTTTTAATCTCAACATTGCGCTTTACACCAACATCTTGCCTTACCTTTTTACCATCATAAAAATAGCAAAATGTAGGTACACGGTCTACTTTATAAACACTGCATAATGCATTATTTTTATCAAAATCGATACTTACAAAATTAATTTTATCTTTAAACACACTACTATTAATAACCTGTTTTAATGGTTCTTTGATTGATTTACAGATAGAACACCAAGGAGCTGTAAACACAGCAAATATGGGTAGCTTGCTGTATGCCAACAAGGTTTCAAACTCCTGTTGATCAGAAATAACTCGTATCTCTGTACCAATAAGATTATGTAAACAAAACACACTTATAACAAACAGCTTACACTTCATTTCAAACCCCTTTTTTCTTGGTATTATAACAGCCTCTCCCTATTTTTTACATACTACTTCAAATAGATGAAAAATAGCCTTTCTAGATAGCATTTTACTGACTATTTCTAAACAATAGAGACGATCATGTCTTTTAAAAATAAGATTTATCTGTAGACTAGAAAATTATACTTTTTTAAATTATTATGATATTTTGTATTTTAAATGAAAAAAATTATCCTTAAAAATCGCAATATAATATAAAAAAAAGTTGTTGATCATCTATTATTTAACGTTTAACCTATGACATATAAGCTACTTCCCTTTGTCTAAAAAATGTTTATTTATAGAGTTTTTATAAGGTTTATTCGTGCAGATATTGTATTATGTGAATTGGCGAAACAATGGCTTTCGACTTGTGAAAGGAATCAATGGAAAAGTATGCGAATAACAGTAGCAGAAATGTTATGATGCGTGTTGGACTAGCAACTGAGTTAGCTGTTTCATTAAGGGTCAAACGGCATGATGGAATAATTGGCCATTTTAATATCGACCGGCTTAAAAGCAGCCTTGAATGGGCAGCAAATGGATTAGCACATAAAGTTGATTTTGAACTGATCATACAGGAGGTTACAAAATATCTCTTTGACAACATTACACCAGTTGAGATCTCAGAAAGTTTAATTCTTGCAGTCGTATCGTTAATTGAACGTGACCCTGTCTATGGATACATCTCTGGCAGACTACTTTTTAAAAAACTTTTCAAAGAGGTTACTGGTCATTCAACTATGCGTACCGATCATGAAGCAATGTATATGCAAGCATTCACTGATGGCATCCAACTAGGTGTTCAAAAAAATATCTATGACGAACGCCTACTTGAATTTGATTTAGATTTTTTAGCGACGCACCTCATATTCGAACGTGATAATCTTTTTGATTACATGGGCATGAGAACGTTGTATGAGCGATATTTTTCTCATGTGGGTCAAACTCGTTTTGAGCTTCCTCAAGCTTTTTGGATGCGTGTAGCAATGGGTCTCTGTTTCAACGAACCTAACAAAAACGATATGGCAGTAAAATTTTACAATATATTTTCTACATTGAAATATACCGCAGGAACGCCAACTTTATTGCATTCTGGCCTTGTAAGACCACAATTAAGCTCCTGCTTTTTAACCACGGTTGATGATGATTTGAAGCATATTTTCAAATGTTACGGAGATAACGCACAGCTTTCAAAATGGTCTGGGGGAGTTGCTACCGATTTTACCAATTTGAGAGCATGCGGTGCCATGATTGAATCAATCAAAACTGAAAGCCAAGGTTTAATTCCTTTTTTAAAGATCGCAAATGATGTTACGGCAGCAATTAATAGAAGTGGAAAGCGTCGTGGCGCAACGTGCGCATACCTTGAAACATGGCATTATGAGATTGAGGATTTTCTTGATTTAAGACGTAATACGGGCGATGAACGACGACGTACTCATGATATTAATACCGCAAACTGGATTCCGGATCTTTTCATAAAACGTGTAAATGCTGATGGCCAATGGACACTGTTTTCTCCTGATGAAACTCCCGATCTACACCACCTGTATGGTAAAGCGTTTGAAAAAAGATATATTGAATACGAGCTTCTGGCCGAGCAGGGCCGTATGCGCCTATTTAAAACTATTGAAGCAAAAGCACTGTGGCGAAAGATGTTGAGTCGCTTATTTGAAACAGGGCATCCATGGATCACTTTCAAAGATCCTTCAAATATTCGCTCTCCTCAAGATCATGCAGGCGTCATCCATAGTTCTAACTTATGTACCGAAATCTTACTTAATACATCAAATGCTGAAACTGCCGTCTGCAACCTTGGATCAATCAATTTAGGACAACATATTATTGACGGTGTATTAAATAAAACGATGCTTGCAGAAACCATTCATGCTGCAGTTCGCATGCTTGATAATGTCATAGATATTAACTTCTACCCAACCGCCGAAGCTGAAGCTGCAAACTTTAAACACAGACCAATAGGGTTAGGAGTAATGGGCTTTCAAGATGCATTATATAAACTAAATATAACATTTGATTCTACTGCAGCTATTGAATTCGCAGATGAATCTATGGAATACATAGCATTTCATACAATTTCTGCATCTGCCGAACTTGCAAAAGAGCGTGGAACCTATGCGTCATACCAAGGATCAAAATGGGATCGTAACATCTTTCCTCAAGATACAATTGATCTTTTAGAACAGGAGCGCGGTGAACCTATTCGAATAACGCGAGGTGGAAAGCTTGCATGGGATTCTGTACGCCAAAAAGTAAAAACTTACGGAATGCGTAACTCAAATGTCATGGCAATTGCTCCAACAGCTACTATTTCAAATATTGTCGGATGCATTCCTTGTATTGAGCCAATTTATAAAAATCTGTATGTCAAATCGAATATGAGCGGCGAATTCACTATCGTAAATAAGTACCTCGTTGCAGATTTACAACTACTAGGATTATGGAACAATACAATGCTTGAAAAACTTAAATATTTTGATGGCAGCGTTCAGTATATTGAAGAAATTCCTGCTCACATCAAAGCAAAATACAAAGAGGTTTTTGAAATAGATCCAATCCATCTGATTGAGATGACCGCACGCCGGGGAAAATGGATCGATCAAAGTGTTTCGCACAATGTATTTCTAAAAGGCACTTCAGGTAAACTACTCAATGATGTATATATGGGCGCATGGGAGCGTGGCTTAAAAACAACCTATTACTTACGAACATTAGGCGCAAGTCAAATAGAAAAATCAACACTTGATGCAAAAAAATTTGGATTTACACAAAAACGTGAATACGACCATGCTGCAGGACGTACAGAAATACAGGAGCCAGTTCAAACTAAAAATACTGCTCATGATACAATAACAGGCGCAAGAGTATGTTCTTTGCAAGAAGATCCAGAATGTGATGTTTGTCAGTAGTTATTTTCAAAAAGGTAAAAGAATGAACCAAGGAATTATTAATAACTCGCTTGTCGATCCAAATAAGATTTTGCCTATGCGTTATTTGTGGGCGCGCCAACATTACAAAGACGGCGTAGCAAACAACTGGACACCGGAAGAGATTTCGATGCAGCAGGATATTGAACAATGGAAATCGAAAGACTTTCTTAATGATGTTGAACGTCGAATGGTGCTGTGGAATATGGGTTTCTTTTCTACAGCCGAGTCATTAACTGCAAATAACCTTGTATTAACAGTGTATAAACATGTTACAAACCCTGAGTGTCGACAATACCTTTTACGACAAGCATATGAAGAAGCCGTACATACAGATACTTTTATCTACTGTTGCGATTCGTTAGGGCTCGATCCTGATCTGATATATAATATGTATCAGACGATTCCATCGATTAAAGCAAAAGATGATTTTGTGATCGAACTTACCAAATCGATTTTAGATCCTGACTTTAAAACAGACTCACCAAAGAACATTCAACGATTTTTGCATGATTTAATCGGCTTTTATGTGATTATGGAAGGTATCTTTTTTTATGCGGGTTTTGCAATGATGCTTGCATTAAAAAGAAGAAATAAACTGTCAGGCATTGGTGAACAGTTCGAATATATTATGCGAGATGAAAGCATTCACCTCGCATTTGGATGTGATCTGATCAATACAATTAAATCTGAAAACGCAGAAGTCTGGACAGCTGAATTTCAAGCAGAAATTGTAGAGCTTATCAAACAGTCAGTAGAACTTGAAAAGCTTTATGCACATGATGCCTGCCCTACGGGAATTGTGGGCATTAACGCACAGCAGTTTTGTGAATACGTTGAGTACATAGCAGATAGACGATTAGAGCGCATAGATTTACCCAAAGTATATGCAACTAAAAATCCATTTCCGTGGATGTCGCAATCTACTGATTTAAGTAAAGAAAAAAACTTTTTTGAAACTCGAGTAACAGAATATCAGACTGCTGCATCGCTTGAATGGGAGTAAAAGGAGTTGGCATACATAATAAAAACAGCTCTCAATGTTTCATATGAAATGTTTGATATCCCTCGTCGAGATCGGACAGTAGATCAGATAAAATCACTCAATCAAGAATGGATCCAGGCTGTCAAAGAAGGCCCACTAGACGAAGGCATTGATTGTCTGCATGCCCCGTATGACCACGAACAACTTGCCTTTATAAAACACAAAGCACACTACTATCTGGCAAAAAAAAACATACATACGGTTTTTGTTATTGGTATTGGCGGATCTCATCTGTCTATCCAAGCTGTAGAACAGTTCTTGCGGGGAACATTGCCATTACGGCAATCCCCCGCTTTTTTTTATATTGATACGGTAGATGCCGACCAACTCTATGAAATTCAGCTCCATGTACAAGGACTGATACAAAAAAACCTTCATTTTGTATGCCTTATCATCAGCAAATCTGGTTGCACTTTTGAAACTGTTATCAATGCAACCATTTTTTTTCAAGCGTTTAATCTGTCGATGATCAAAGAACATACCATCTGCATAACAGAAAAATATTCCCCCCTTGAACAGTGGGCACGGGAAAATCTCATTGAAGTATTATATATACCTGAAGAAGTCGGTGGCCGTTTTTCAATTTTTACGGTCGTTGGACTATTTCCGTTAGCGCTTGCAGGGATCGACATTGAAGCGCTCTGCCAAGGAGCCCGCGGATACGATGTTGTGACAGATCACGCAGGAAAACGCGCACTTTATCTTTACCATGCAATTAAAAAAAAAATTCCGATCCACGACCTTTTTATATTTTCTCCAGACGCTCATGCACTCGGACTCTGGTATCGCCAACTGATGGCTGAAACACTTGGTAAAGACGAGGATCGGTTTGGAAATCGTAAGATCAACGGCATCATGCCAACCATTTCGATCGGCACAAGCGATTTGCATTCTGTTGGCCAACTGTATCTTGCCGGTCCACGTACACGCATTACCACCTTTTTAACCGTACAGACAACGCAGGATATACCCATACAGACTAATGGTTTATGGGCAGGCCATGAGTACGAATTCAAAAATTTCACTGCATACGACGTCATGCGCATCGCCTCAATTGCGACGATGGAAACGTATAAAAAAGAAAAAAAGCATTTTATGCACATACATATTCCCCAAAAAAACGCCTACTTTGTGGGGCAATATATGTTCATGTCGCTGTTGGAAATTCTGTATACCGCGCAGCTACTTGAGATTAATCCGTATGACCAGCCTGCGGTTGAAAAGTTCAAGTCAGAGATCAAACAGCAGATGCACAAATTTGCAAAAAAATAGTTGCTACCGTGACCATGGCCATTGCCAGTTCCAAATTCGCTTCAGCCAAGAAGATTTTTTGGCTACTGTCGGAGGAACCACCTCTTTTTGCGGCATGGAAGTTTTGTCAACTATTAAAACAAGCGTCGTGTTATCGTGCAGCATAGCTTGGTGTTTGGAAACGAATGCTGACAACTCTTGTTCGGTCCAATCATTGAATTTGTTAGTTAAAATTCCGACAAGTAGGAGAGCTTGCCGTTCTTTTTCTGTTTTAAACCTACGATCCAGAGGGTAAAGAGGAAAGTGGGCAACATTATTGTTTGTATAATCACGGTACATGGCACTGATGGCCCCCTTTTCAAACTCATCTTCATGCAACATAACGGCAATGACAGTCTGAAACATGATGCGACGCAAAGCCTGATTTTTGTTCGCAGCTATTTGAAACATTGACCATAAAAAAGAGTCTGTTTGCTCATCAAACTGATCTGATCCAGACAAGCCACTCGTTAAATCAAACACACCATCACATCCAAGCAGCAGATAGGGATATTCTGACTTTGAAAGAATGGCAATTTCAGGCGTCGCACTAAGTCCAATTTTTTTGAGTGCCACATCCCCAAAGGAACGGGTAACCATCAAAGTTCC
This sequence comes from bacterium, assembly GCA_016699125.1. Classification (NCBI taxonomy): domain Bacteria; species bacterium. The sequence goes on along the minus strand of CP064961.1, from coordinate 196,856 downwards.
ACCCAGTCGTTCGACTCCATGGACCGTTTTGACATTCTTTTTTCCCACGCGCTCAATCTCTTTTGGGTTTGAAGCAGTATGATCAACCGTCTGTTCGATCTTTTTGTAACCCCAAACAGCGCGTGAATCACCACAATGTGCAATGAAAAAATGATCTTTATTCTGCAACACCACAAGCCCGGTTGCACCCGATTCATCAGTTTTATCTTTGCCAAGTAATTGATAAAGCTTATTGTTAAGGGCCCGAAAAGCTTTTTCGATCACCGGCTTTTCAAGGACAATGGCATTGAAAGCGGCAGGCGCTTCGTTTTTCAAGAACTCCGCCACCTCATCCCCGTATGTTCCATGGCCGTCAAAAATAGCAGCAAGGCACTGGTCGGCTTTATTTGCTGCAACATAATATCGATCCTGCTGATACGGCCGTGAACCCTGCAAAGAGAGAGCCTCAACCTCAATCGGTTTTGTTGTATTAAATAATAATGTGATTAAGAATAGAAAATAAATCATTGATATACCCAAATAAGATTTTAATTTCAGTATATCACAGTTAGGTTTCATTACACAAACAATTACGGCCTCAATTTGCAAAATAATGCTTTTCAATCGGTTGAAAATACTTTATCTTTTATAAAAGCATCTTTATTTGCGGAGAGATGGCAGAGTGGCCGAATGCGGTCGCCTCGAAAGCGATTATTTCCAGCGATGGAAATCGGGGGTTCGAATCCCCCTCTCTCCTCCAGTGTATTATTCATCTATATTTACATCTGATAAATAATCATCTATATCTACGTCTATGCGATAGGGTTGATTTTTTACAGACTGTGCCCAATCCCAAAACATTACCTCTGCTCCTCGTTTTACTGAAGCATATAAAATCAGTTGCATAAGATTCATATTAAACAGTTGGGGACGTTGTTCGACAGCCAGTTTATATATTTGCTGGTATCGTTCTTCTGGATTTTCCAAACGCGCAATTTCATTTAATTTTTGCTCACATTCTCTTATTTGTACCAAGGCACAAATATGTTTCGTTTGTAGTTGCATATCAGGAAGCCAAGATCCTAGACTCTTATCAGGGAGCCAAGAAGTACGATTTTTGAAAGCTTGTCTTTCTACTTGCATTTCAAGTATAGATAATTGACGGTTGAGCGATTCGGGATCCTTTAAAAGCGCATCAACGTTATGCACATCAAGGTCTATATTTTTTGGTACATAATATTCGAAAGATTTTATTCCATCACTAAGGTCTTCAATGTGAACAGCTACCTCCCCATCGTCTTCCGTTTCGGTTATTCTATGTTGATATTGCGCTTGCACAGATACATTTATTGCCATGCATATCATAGTCATGATAGTTAATTTTACTTTTAACATGGTAATTTCCTATTTTTTAAAGCTTTATTTAAACTCATTGTCTACTATTTTTAATGATATCATTGATTAATCAAATATCAAATTTTGATTAAATGTTACAGTTTTATTATAACTAAAATTACAATCATAAATTAAAATATAGTTTATTTTGTGAAGGAATGGATAACCTTGGCAGCCGTCATGCGATTTGAATACGCTCTTTGCGGAGGGTTGTATGCCCAACCCTCCAACCCACCCTGCACAACCTTGCAGCTTGACCTGCTCTATTGCAGGTGAACTCGGCGCTTCGCTCATTTCATTCGCTGCATCGCCTTCGGACATCCACCTTCATCAGATTTCATAGCTTTTTTTAAATCCAAAAAGAATCGACCTTAGTAGCCGTCATGCGATCTGAATACGAAGTAGTCAGGTCGCATATTCGGCGTTAATGGAGCGGTCAACCTGCACAGGTTGCACGGGGCGGGTTGGAGGGTTTCGTGCATAACCCTCCACAAAAAACACATAACATTAAAAACAAAAAAACAGTGATCATGAAATAAACACACAATCACTAAAAAAAGAAAAAACGAGAATAATTCAATTCTCAGCCATCTGGGGTTTAAAAACTACTTATATTCCAACGGCTTAACCTGCTTTTGCCTCATTCTTGTGTGTCTATTTGGATACCCGTTTTTCAAACGCATCGGTTTTATAGTATGACGATAATATTGATTAGCGGTCTGGCAGACACTATAAATGCATTCTTTAAAATCAGTATTTTTCTCAATCCCGAAAAACAGACTCAGCTACGATTCGCTTTATTCACTATCTTCAATTTTACTTTTGTGCTTGACCATTGAAAAAAAGATGTTTTTGCTTATAAATGATTACCAGCGTAAGTATGCTCAAAAGTACTGTTTGAATAATTTTTGAATCAGGATGAGTAGCAAATAGTTCATTAAAAAAACCTGCCGTAACATGAAAAATAATTGCAACTATGATGCTTCTGTCTGCTTTATAATAAAGCCAATTCATCAAAAATACAAAGGGAAACAAGCTAATAGCAAAATTTAAAGAGTAAATCCAACTACTTTCAGCAATATTACTATGATAATACCCTTTTATAAAGGAAAGAGGAAAATGCCAACCCACCCAAAATAAGGCAAAAATTATGCAAGTGGTAAAGAGGCTAAACCTGGTACGTAAACAGTCTGTGCCATAAGAATGCCAAGCAAGCTCTTCTATAGTCGGTGCAACCAATAACATCATCCACGCGGGGAATAAACTAAAAGAAAATGATGCGTGACTTGATAATAAAAATTGCTCAGCACTATATCCAAATAAAAGAGAGATACCTTGAGCAAGTAAAATACTAAAAGGCATTATGCTAAACGCAAGTAATACATAAAAAGGCTTCAAAGCAGTAAAAGTAAAAAGTCTTTCCGATAGATCTTTTTTTAAATTGTCATTCACATATATCATCGTAAAGGCTACAACGGTAGGGCTCACCAGACCAATAAGCATCAAGATACCGGATACACGTTGATATGCTTCTAAATGGCTAAGGTAGGCTGCTATAAACCAACTTATCCAACTTGTACAGATAGACAAAAAATAAAAAAGGCCGGGCCTATCATAAAGATATAGAGAACTCATACAGAAAACCCCTTCTGGTTCATTTGAACGATAAAAATTATAATAAAATCATAATGTATAAAAAATACTCTTTAAAAGCATATCAAAAATAAAAAACATGTGAATTCAATCCGAACTTAGAACCCATTGAGACTTTAAAATGAGTTTCGAAGTATAGACAAAGGGGGCTGTGCCAGCGGCACATAGTAACCAGGATTGTCAGCCATTTTGTAGAACTATTTATATTCCAATGGTTTGGTCTGCTTTTGTCTCATTCTTGTGTGTCTATTTGGATACCCGTTTTTCAAACGCATCGGTTTTATATTATGACGATAATATCGATTGGCGGTCTGACAGGCATTATAAATGCGTTCTTTAAAATCTCTGTTTGTATAAGAATCTGGCTTTGTTTTCAATCCAAGAGAGGCAAAATAGTCAAGCTGGTCCTGACTGAAGAATGTAAAGGTTTTAAAGTACAGTTTTTCTCGATACTGTTTTACAATACTTAGGTTATCCTTGGGCCGTATATCAAATATAACAATCTCTTTGTTGTCAAGAAACGATTCACAGGCATGCACTGCATTAATAATGTATGGTAAAAAGACAACTACCGGAAGCGGGTTTAAAATAAAATGTGGTCTATAATGTTGCGGTGTCCAACCAAAAAACCAGAGTTCAATGTGACCAGGTGATACATTTTTTAACAAAGGATGGGTTCCGGAAACAATCGCCTCATTATGCATATTCAGCCGCAACGCATCACGCTTTGCACCCATTTTTTTTACCGGCTTCATCGTTTTTAGTTGAATTTGCCAAAGATTATCAGGAAGTTTGAAATTATGCCTATTTTTAAACACCTTCCTTGAAAAAAGGCGACTGAATGAAAATAGGTCTATCTGCTGAATACGATCATGTGATGAAAAAATATGATAGGTACGCTTAAAAATCGGATCATTGACTAAAAAATCGGTTTCCGTAACTAAGGGAACTCCAATCAACACCTGTTGATCAATCTGTAAGGTTGACTGTGGATAAAAATCTTTACGTACCGCGGCAAGGTTCAAGCTAATGTTTCCCCCATGACTGTAGCCGATAAGCCGTATTTTAGGCTTTGTTTGATAGGTATGCTCATACTCTCTGACCAGATCCTCCAAGAGCACAAAAAGCTCGTGCGCATCATAATAACGTTGCTGAGGACTCAAAAGCCCTGTCCAACCAAACGTATAGTGATGATTGATTCTATTTTTATCAATCCCCTGTTCTATTTCATTAAAAATTGCCGCAATCGCATTGCCTGCATCACCATACTCGAGTTTTTCCGGATCGAGCTTATGCAGGCCGATTTGCTGCATCGCTTGAGCATACTGAAAAAAGGGGTCATTCCGAATGAACTCTACCTGCTTTGCGTACAATGTATGAAGGACATTATCATTCATGAACCGCATAAAATTACCCACGTTCAGATGCGGCGTAATGCTCATAATGCCATGGATATACACGGTAATCCATACTTCTTCTGCTTTTGTCGCAAAAATCACTGTAAACAATAACGGAGCAATAAGTATTGATAAAAGCTGTTTTTTGATAACCATAGTTTCAATTCTCAATAAGTACAACGTACGTAGCAATCAGTAAAATACTACTATACCATACATTTTTACGTTATTTTTTGCAATATTCATTATAGCAGATAATAACAGTAATTTTCAAGTTGAAATTATTATACACTGTAACGTCTTACCTTCCAGACAGCTTCAAACAAGGAATCCATTTCTAATACAGAAGGCCTAATCAGCAAAATAAACACTTTACAACAAAAAAAAACTTTTAAAGCATATATATTGCGCTATCAGAAACTAATTAAATAAACTAACAAATCATGACTACTGACTCGAATCTTCAACCACATGACGATACGCATGAAAAAGGCATTGAGATGGAAAAAACATATCATTTTTTTTTATACATTTCGATTATTACGCACCTAATATATGGCATGGAACCAGAGAAGCTTGATACTGCCACCATTACACACACAGACCAACCAATAAGCGATGCAGAAAATGGCAACACCGTTCAAAACCCCTTAGCTATTAACCTCATAAAACAGAATTCTGAACAGATTGCGATGCTTTTTTCTCCCCGTAGCCAGCCCAGTCAAGACCTGATCGCTTCAAGCCCACTAATGTACCTAGCAAAAGAAGCATGGAAAGAGGCTTATGAAAAAATTGCATCAGGCGAAGAGATGCACAATTTAGAAAAAGTAATCAATATCACAAACCTCCTTTTATTATTGCAAGAATCATCCTTGAGACAGTTTACTCGGGCTTCCAAAGAGCTTATCAGATATTATAATCAGACAAATTTACTACCAAAATCAATGAATGGTTTTGAGGAAAACATTGATGCTAAGCCTCTTAACTTACCCCAGCCACTTACTACCATGCTCGGGTTGGTTAATACCACTGATAATTTTTTATCCTCTATGGAAAAAAAACAAAAAAAAACGATATTGAGAATTCTGCTACTACTTAACACCTTCGTTTATGAAAAAAAAACATGTTTAAATAAAACATTGTATGAAGCAATGAAAACATTTGTTGATACTACTGGTAATTCTGAACACGATGGAAGACAGCTGCTTATAGAAACCAACAAACTGATTAAGTTTTCGCACAATGATAATGCCAATGATCTGATGGAAAAGAATATGGATATTTTTTTTATAAGGGTAAACCCTTTCTTTCAGGAACTTAACAACTACTTGATAAAAACTAATCTAATATCAGCATTTGTACCAGAAAAAGACCTTGAAAAAACCGTACTACCTACAGAGAAACCTCAATCAGATGCTCAAAAAATATATGGTTTTTTGAATCAAAAACAGATCAGAATACTCAAAAAAAGTCTTCTGCTGGTTGTTTTTGGCATTTTATCATATAGAATTTTGAAAAATAGATACCATATTAATTTCGATTCAATCTTTCATCTTTTTTCTTGATACTAGATTATATTCACTTTTCGCACCCTTGTATTGCCATAGCGTATTTTTTTAACAAAGCCGCTGAATCAAAGGCTCCAGCTCTTACAATCACACATTGTCCGTCTTTATATTCTATTATTGTTGATGGAATATTCTTTTTTTCAATGCCATCATCCATAACCACCGCTTCAACTTGCTCAATAATAACAGGATCTATATCAATAATATTGTCCGGAGTAGGACTATTGCTGATATTTGCACTGGTCGAAAAAAGGGGTCCGCACCTATGCATTACTCTCAGAAGCCCTGCATGATCGGGCATACGAAGTGCGATTTTTTGCTCATTTCCCACATAAAAAGAGGCTATTCCACTTTTTGCTGGCATAATAACTGAAATAGGCCCTGGCCATATCTGTTCCAAAAAAGGCAAAAGACGATCTTGTACCGCCCGATCAACAAAAAGCTCAAGCTCATTCATTGAATCTATTAAGATAATATAAGGTTTATCATCCCTTCGTTTAATACTATTAAGTCTAGCCCTGCCTTGCGGCGTCGCAGCAGACATTAACCCCAAAACGGTATCTGTTGAGCCCAAAAAAACTTTATTTTCAACTATTTTCTGATACAAAAACGTATTTACTTCATGAGACTTCCAAGATAAAAAATACATAAAGAGCCTTTTTTTGTAATTTAAGTTGTTTAAATCAATTCAAAATTTCTTGTTTGACATTTTTGCCTTTAATGATATAATTACAATTAATCATACTCTCCAAATAAGTCTTTTTAAAGCTTTCTTTTAATTTTAATATTAAAAAAAGCCTGATAAAGGGGGAGCAGAAGAAAAAGTTTTAGAACAATAAAAACAGTTAACTGATGGGATTAAATCAATGAAATCAACAAACATACAAAAGCAGTTGGTCCAAAAAGATTCGCTTTTAGGTGGAAAACAGAAAAACTATAGTGAGATCGTTGAATTTCTCGACGCTCACTGGAACGTGAATACAAAAGAAAAAAGTCTAGCGACAGCCAAACAGTTGGATAAAGCGCTCGGAAATATTTCACAAACAACCAATATCATTGCGGTCGCAGGGAGTAATGGCAAAAGTCTAACTGCACATTTTGCAAGTCGATTACTTGCAGCAGAAGGCCTTTCTGTGGGTATATTGTATGCGCCACACATCTTAACTTACAATGAACGATTTGTTATAAAAGACGAAATGATATCAAACAAGGCATTTACCGACCTTGCAAATGAAGTCATTTCAACGGCTGAAGAACTCAAGCTTGACATCGATACTGATGTTATTTTAACCATGATGAGTCTCCTTCATTTTAAACTCAATAAAGTCGATGTTGCAATTATTGAAGTAGCAAATGCATTTGTTAACAATATTATGACTATTTGTAATCCAAAATTGGTGGCAATAACACGCGTTTCAGATCCTGACCTTGATCAAGTGGTACTCCAGGTTAAAGATTTCATTGAATATATTATGAACCTTGCAAAAGAGAAAACATTTATTGTGTCTGCCGATCAAAACAAATCGAACTTACAATACATGCAAGAACTAGCAAAACAGAAGGGCGCGGTGTGGGTCATGCCGATCCGCAAACTGGCATCACTGTCCTATCCATTTGAACAGTTACATGGCCGTTGTGCAGGACTTGCAGAACGCATAGCCTACCTTTATGTTAATGAATGCTTAGACAATGCTATGGATAGCTCAGATACCAGTATTTTAGCAAAACAAAAAGTACAACGTGGCCGACCAACGTTAGAAGCCAAGAGAATGGCCGAATTAAATCCTAAAAAGACGGTTGATCAATTTTGGAAAGACACGGTTAACGATATGCCTGGTCGTTTTCAGTTATTGGACAAAGATAAACCAACCATTTTACTTGATAATGCCTCTAATGTTGATGCCCTCAAAAACATCTTACTTGGTGTGAGATTATTACATTATCAACGTCCATTAAAAGGCTTATCGATTATTTTAGGGTTTACCACGGTTTCAGAACTTGAACTTGAAGAAATATTGCGTGTTTTACGTTATTTCTTTAAAAAGACTTCAGGCCAAGTTATTGTGTGCCCTGTCGAAGCTTTACCAGGTCACAAATACGACGCATCGTTTAACCATGAAACCTTAACTAACAATATAAAAAGCATGAAAATTAAGGCTCGTGCAGCACAAAATTTTAAGGAAGCATTTCAGCTTGCTCAAAGCAGTGTTGATGAGAAATACGGTTTGGTACTGATTACTGGTTCTTCTTCTATAGTCGCTGAATATTGGAAGTTCAAAGGTATTAAAAAAATTTAGAACTTTACCATGATTAATTCTCCAGCGCTTAATTACGCCCTTGAACTTGCATTTTATTGTGGTGCTGGATTACTAGCTGGAACTTTGTATGGACTCTTGTTTATTGAAAAATATACAAGAGTCTTTCTTTTTTCTCTAAAAAAAAAGACCTATATTGCTTTGTTTCTGATAAGGTATATAGTACTATTATGGTTGTTACGTGTTGTTATGTATTGCACTATAGTTGATTCTATTATTGTGGTCATAATGTTCCTTGCAGCCTTTTGGTACATGCTTTTACACAGAGAAAGACAATGATTAATGTAAGTTTAACAGCAGATCATTTTTGGGATTTAAGTTCACTCTTAGGGGTGGAAAAAAATAATCTATTATTAGTTAATAGCACAACAGTACTGCATACCTGGGTTATAATGGGTCTGCTTTTTCTATCCATTCTTGTGATAAAACTAATCTCAAGACACAATACATTTGTCTATAACTGTATCATGGGTGTAGTTGCCTTTCTATGCGATACAGTTGAACAATCGATAGGCTTTTTTACACCTATGCATATCTGCTTTGTAGGATCATTATTTATTTTTATTTTAAGCTGCAACATTGCACCCATCATCCCTTGGCTTGAAGAGCCAACGCAAGACCTTAATACTACGTTAGCTTTAGGCTTGAGTGGATTTTTTTACACTCAAATTGCCGCTATACGTTCAATGGGCTTGTGGCACTATATAAAAACAGAATTTTTTAGCCCTTTGTGGCTTTTTCCTTTGCATTTGATAGGCAAATTTACTTCAGTTTTATCTGTTTCTTTACGTCTTTTTGGCAACATCCTTGGCGGAGCCATTATTTCAAAGATTTATAGCTCAGCTGCATTACAGTATATAACCGTGTTAGATGTTTCAAAGTTTTTCATTGTGAATAGTTTTTTCAAAATTATAGCTACAAGTTGTGCGTTGTTAATGAGTTTAGTGTTGACCATATGTTTTACAATCCTTGAAGGTTTCTTGCAGGCATTTGTATTTACTATCTTGTCGTTAACCTATTTATCGATAGCAATTAGGCATGAATCAGAATCTTGATAGAGTATAAAGGATTGCACACATGTCATATCAATCTGAATTTATTCATTACATTACCATAGCATTAGCCGTAGGTGTAACCGCATTGGGTGTTGCCTTTGGACAAGGAATCACAAGCCGTTCTGCGTTAAAAGCAATTCGCAGACAACCGGAAGCACGCAACGATATTATGAAAGCAGCAATCATCGGTGTTGCACTTATCGAAACGGCATCAGTCATTGGCATCTTCGTCTCTATCATTTTATTAATGGCTGCAAAACCAAAACCAATCACCCTCTATGCGGACGTCAGTTCCATAGGCATAGCATTAGCAGTATGCGCAACTGGACTGGTGCTCGGAATCGCTTCATCATTACCCGCACAAGCAGCCTTTGAATCAATTGCCCGACAACCCTTCTGGAGTAAACGCATTACCTCTTTTATGATTATGACACAAGCATTAACACAGATGCCCATCATTGCAGGACTGGTCGTTGCAATCTTTATAAGAAATCAGGCAATCGTTGCATCTTCTATCGCTGACGCATTACGCCTCATTGCCGCTGGCTTGGTCATTGGTATCGGCAGTATTGGACCGGCAATTGGACTTGCAGTATTTGCAAAACAGGCATGTATGAGCATTGGCATCAATCCACAGGCATACAAAAAGCTGCTTTCATTTACTATCATCAGTCAAGCGGTCATTGAAACACCAATTATATTTTCACTCGTTATTGCAATGACTCTACTTTTTGTTGTACCTGCGCAAGAGACATCCTTGTTAAAAGGTATTGCCTACGTGTCCGCCGCATTATGCACAGGCTTGGGAACATTTGGCCCAGGAATCAGTTCCGGTATGACCGCAGCTTCTGCATGCAAAACAATGGCATCTAACCCAGAGCAATCAGAAGTTATTTCACGATTATCGCTGGTTGCACAAAGTATGATTGAAACATGTACTGTATATGCCATTGTTAACTCAATTATGCTTATTCTATTTTAACCTTCTCATCATCGAAAAAAAGGAGCAATGATGCTGAATTCACTTCTGGATGCCATTGGCAATACACCATTGGTACGATTATCGACAGAAAACACTATTGATATCTACGCAAAACTCGAATATTGCAACCCTGGCGGTAGCGTCAAAGACCGTTCAGCACTGTACATGATCGAGTACGCGGAAAAAAAAGGACTTTTAAAGCCGGGCGGAACGATAGTTGATGCATCTTCAGGTAATCATGGAGTCGCCGTTGCCATGATCGGTGCTATCAAAGGCTATCCAGTCATTATTACCGTTTCAGAAAAGATCAGCACTGAAAAATTAGAAACGATCAAAGCATACGGAGCCAAGGTAGTGGTCTGCCCCGCAACCTCTTTTATTGATGATCCGCAGGGATATCACTCGGTCGCTCGTCGCATCGCGGCGGAAACACCCGGATCGTTTATGCCTGATCAATATTTCAATATCGTCAATGCCAAAGCACATTATGCATTATTGGGACCAGAACTATGGCGTCAAACCAACGGCAGAATAACCCATTTTTTTGCAGCAGCAGGCACCGGAGGCACCGTCAGTGGCGCAGGCCGCTATCTGAAAGAACAGAATCCTGCGATTAAAGTAATTGCACTGGACGCACAGACCTCATTTTATTCAAGCAAAGGCAACCCAAAACCATATAAAATTGAAGGAATGGGAATAGATTTTGTTTCGCCAGTCATGGATTATTCGATCGTTGACGAGATTATTCCTGTTGCAGACGAGGATGCCTTGGTAATGCTCAAACTGTTGCCAAAAAAGTATGGCATTTTAGCGGGCATGAGCAGCGGAGCAGTAGCATACGGTGCGTTGCACTATTGCCAAAACCTACCAAAAGACTCACTTGCAGTTATGATTTTTGGTGATTCTGGCAGAGCATATCTTTCTAAAAATCTTTTTTAAACCCAGTATAGATACTGTTTGCAGTTTTTTATCTGTTTTTTTGTGCTTGCTTTTTTTGTTCATTGAACCATTCCAACTGATCCTCAGGAGACATAGCGTAAAAGCCTGACCCTGAAGCAACTTTTTGTTCTTTTAACATTTTTTTTAATAGCAGATAAGCTTCCTCTGTCAAATTATTCCTTGTTTTAAATTCTTCCAATTCTTTCACAGCAGCATGATCAAAGAAATGGTCATCATTCTCAACCACTTGCTCACCAAAGCCCACTCCAATCGTTATGCGCTCTTCCTTTGCTTTCCGATTTTTTTGGGCTAATGCTTCTTTTTGCTGTCTTTGCAATTCGATTAGCGCTCGTCCTTCTTGTTCTTTTCGATTTTCCTCTGCTAGCTTCATTTTCCACTGAATGTTTTCATTATTTTGAACTTCTGCTTCGCTTTTAATTTTTTGGGTTAAGTCTGCTTGATCCTGAGCTCTTGAAATTGATGTAATCGATATCTGTTTGACACCCCGAAAAAATTCATAGAAAAAACCTGAATCCGGCTTAAATAATAGATGTAATCTTTCTTGATCTCCCCACGATCCTATCAATAGATTGTTGTCAGCATACTTTTGTAAAACAATCTGCTTACCTAGCACATCTTGCAAATGATCACTAAAATCTACATAAGCTTCACTCTCCATATTTTTGCAATAAAACTTAACCTGTTGTTGTTGCACTTGGATTGCAATCAAAGCATCCTTGACGTGCTGCCTCTCTGAATCAATAAAACGTATTTTTCTTTCAGAACAGGCTTTCGCTTTGACATGATAACCATCCTTTTTTTTGCACACAACCGCCCATTCTGCCTTATTTCTATAATCAATTATAAAGGGAACATCTGTACCATCAACGGGGACATCTTCAATCGTACACAGCTCTTCAGTTGCTGTTTGTTTTAATAGCTCAGAAGACAAGAGGTTAAAAATGTCATTAACTATCATTTTTTTTACTGTAAACGTACAATAGTCAGTTTTGAACTTTCTGTAGGGCACAATAGAACTTTCATTTTTTGCATCTGTATTACCTTTATTCACCTGTGCATAAATAATGTATGAATCTCCCTCTTCTTGCCCAACTGATAAAAGATATGCATCTTCTATTTTACTACGAGAGTCACTTAGTTTTTCACATTGTCTTGTTTTAGAATCTGATAATGCATTACGCAATCTATTTCCCAAAGACATCTCTTCAATAAAAAGCTCGTGATCACAAAAGGCTTTTTGAAAAACAAAATGAATAGTAGGCCAACTACTCGCAACAACAAAAACAGTTTGCTTATCACGCGAGTGCAAAAGTTCCAACCTGTACGGTTTTGAATTACAAATGGACGCTGTAATCTCATTGCCCATTATTAATTGATTATCACTATTGACAGTAACCAAAGTTCTATCTAAATTTTTTACAAACAAAATGGGACGATGCTTGATGGCAAACTCAGGCTTTTGCGCTTTACTAAAAACCCGAGAATCACCAATTATTTCAGAATCTGTAAATAAAAACAGGCCACTCTTTTCTGTCAGTATATCAAAACCATTGTTATCATTTGGCCTGCACTGTTTTATATTCACGGCCTTCTTTAAAAATTTTGAATCTGTTATCAAGACCGGTTGCGTATTACTTTCGCCTGTCCGGATCATTTGAACACACGAAACTAGCATCAAAACAGATAATCCAGATCGCACACCATTTTTATTGCTCATCTTAACCTACTTTTCACTCGATATACCTTGTGCAAACTATCTCAATGAACCTTTTTAAATCAAGAAAATAGAGTTTTCATACTTATCAAAGGCCTAAAGTACTCCTTTTCACCTGCTTCAAGGCTCATAAGGCGCAGGATAGCCATTTTTCAATATTTAATTGACAAATATAAAATTAATGATATGATTGTAAATAGATGAGGTTATAGAAGTAAATACTATAAAAATGGAGATTATCATGAAGAATTTTATAAAGCTATCACTACTACTCAACCTTATAACTATCGGCACACAGGCTAATCCTCTTGTTAATGCCTTGAGCTATACCGGAGGAAAATTTGGATCAGGATTAATGAAATTATCATGCAATATGTTCTTTTTACCATTTAGACTTGCACAATGGTCATTCAAAAAGCCAACTCGTGCATTTGGATTTGGCTTCATGGGAGCAACAGGATCTGCTATGGCTACTTTGAACCCTGAGCAACGGTCTGAAGTCAAAAATATCTATCAAAATGCATTGCAACATCGCTTCAACCAAGTGGACATAATGAAAAATACAGCTGAAGCTTTTTTAAAAAAAAACAATATCTTGAATCATGAATAACTGAAAATCTGATTTTCATAAAAAATTAAAAAAGGGGGGCATCCCCCTTTTTTTTATACCCTTTTCTTATATACTGACACCAGTTCATCATTTATCTGTAAACAGCGCATGAATCGATCATTTTTTTCAATCACACACTCCCCAAAACTCGAAGGCACGGTGACCGTGTCAGGTTCGAAAAATGCAAGCATGGTCATGCTCATATCTTCAATATTGGCAAAAGGAACGTCTGTGTTTCGCAACGTACCTGCAATTGCTGACATCATAGAAATCTGCAAACTTTTGACAAACGTAGGCGCACAGGTCGTACATGATCCAACTCACTCAACTGTAATCATCAATACGGAGCACATAACATCTACTGCCCTTTCGTATGAACAGATGAAAACAACACGAGCTTCAATTCTTTTGCTTGGACCCCTTTTGGCACGGTTTGGTTACGCACAGTTAGGATTTCCAGGAGGCGACAGCATTGGAGCGCGTCCTATTGACCTACATATTTCGGCTTTACAAAAACTTGGGGTAATCACCAATACCTATCCAACCTACATTCAGGCTCAAACAAACAAACTTTGCCCAGCACGAATCGTACTGGCCTACCCGAGTGTAGGAGCTACGGAAAACTGCCTCATGGCAGCAACGCTTGCAACAGGAACAACAACCATTATTAATGCTGCAATCGAACCAGAAGTAATTGATTTGATACGTCTTTTACAAAAAATGGGTGCACATATTGCCATTGAAGCCCCAGCAACTATAAAAATTAATGGTGTCAAACAGTTAGTACCCGTCGAATATACGATCATGCCTGATAGACTTGAGGCGGGAGCATTACTCATTGCAGCTGGAATGACACAGGGCGATATTACGGTAACCAATATAAAACCAGACCTATTGGACGTCCCTTTGCTAAAACTAGAAGAGATGGGGTTTGCACTAACGTATACTCACGGAAAGCCTGGCGTACGAATCAAAGCAACCAGCAGGCCAAAAGCCATTTCAATCAAAACTGGACCATATCCACAGTTTCCTACTGACCTGCAAGCGCCAATGATGGCATTATGCACGATTGCAAAGGGCACGAGTATTATTGACGAAACAGTCTTTGAAAATCGGATGAAACATGCAAGCGAGTTACATCGAATGGGCGCATCAATAAACGTAAGCCACAATAACAAAGCTGTCATCAATGGCGCTGACGAACTTAGCGGAACTTCCGTTGCCGGAGAGGATATCAGAGCAGTCTGCGCACTGGTACTTGCAGGCCTTGCAGCAGAAGGAAATACACACGTCTATGGCGTAGCGCATTGGAAACGGGGATTTGAAAAGCTCGATCAAAGTTTAAACTCAGTTGGTGCTTCAATGACACTTGTCGAAAAAGCTTAAAAACAGGCACTAAAAATCAAAACGCCCTATTTATCATATACAGTTAGAACACCAACTAACTGACTACTAAACTGCATGAATCACGCATATACTATTTTTCTTATTTTTGCAGTTTATTGAAAAATTGATATTTATTTTTTTATGATAATACTGTTTATATTAAATTAGTATTTCATAAAAATGTGCGCTAAGAAAAAAAATCTCTACCATTATCTTATTTTTTTGAGCTTCTTAAGCCTTTCACAGCTGCAATTTTGTAAATCAAAAGATTATGTTGCCCGACGAATTAACGGAGCAAAAAAACAGCGCGCAGCTCAAACAAACTATATATCAGGATTTATTACCAGCTGCGGACAGAACATTTTTTTGTTACATAAAAATCTTTTCCATCTGGATACACTCAAGGTTGCGGCCCCCATTATTCCAGCAGTTCTGACCTCCTATTATTTTGACGATAAAATACAATCTCATTTTTATGATCCTACACATCACAAAAATATACATCAAACTCCTTTTTGGTTACACAGAGCTGCACAACATGCAACAGGACCAACCATTGCATTTCTTTTTTTACAAGGGCTATTTTCGACCAATAAAGATTTAAACTATACAAGCCACATCATGCTCATTGGTGTACCCATCTTAAATTTTATGAACCAGTTCATCAAAAAACTTGACCTCGATATCTGCCGCAGGCCATGGCATGAAGATTTCAGTCGTCACAAAAGGTCTCTCGGAGGTTTTCCGTCAGGTCATCTTTCTCACGCAACCTATCTGGCGGTTTTATACGGAGTACGACATGGATACAAATACGCACTACCGCTAAGCTGTATGTCATGTTTCATCGGAACTATCTTTTTGGTAAACAACAGACATTATCTTTCCCAACTCTGCGCAGGAGTAGGCTTTGGAGCTGCTTACGGACTTGCTGCAAACAAAGTAGTCGATTATCATCTTGAAGAATCAGTTACCATTCAACCGCAATACAGTGATAACCAGATAGGGCTGAAAGTTTCCTGGCAATTTTGATCTTCATTTGTTTTTTCATAGGTACCATGTACTCTTTGAAAGTAGGTATGTTGTAAAGAAAGCTCTGCAATGCAGCAAGGACAACCAAAAAATTTACTGCGCTCAAGCTTATTATTACTCTGTTTCATTTTTTTCTTGCGGACAGCTCCTTTTTTTAACAGCGTATTTGCCTATCTATCATCTATCTTGATCTATCCATTACTATTTGTATCACAGGTCTATTCATTCTTCTTTTTACCACTCTTACTTTACATGAGCGACTTTAATCAGCTACAAAACCGCATACTTATTTTAACACAAGAACGCGATAAAGCTGTCAAAGAGCTGGTAGAACTGAAAGCAACTCTCAGTTACACAAAACAGACCGAACTTCTGAGACTTTCTGCATCTTTATACGACCACACCAACCTGGTAGCAATTGGAGGTATCATGATGCGCTCTTTATTAAAAAATGAACAGTTTTTTCTCATTGATGCCGGCATGAACATGAAAGTTGAAACCGACATGCTCGTGGTACATGAACGCTGTTTAGTAGGAAAAATTACCGAGGTCTATCCATTTTACAGCAAAGCAGCGCTTATTACCGATCAAAACTGCAAACTAGCCGTTTTTGTTGGAACTGAACAAACAGGTGCATTATACGAAGTAGATGACCAGCTAGGACCTCATCTTTCGTATATTGAACAACCTGAGCTGATTCAAAATGGTGACCTTGTCATTTCCAGCGGCCAAGGGGCCATTTTTCCCTATGGATTTGCGATCGGAACGGTGGTTAAAAACAAACAGGGATCATCATATTCTCTTAAACTGTTTACGGATTTGAAAAACCTTCGTTACTGTGCTATTCTTTCAAGAAAATAAAGATGTATTTATTTTTTATTTTTTTTGACATTCACCTCAAATTAATTTAAAATTTGGGACATTAGTAGTTTTTGTAAGGGGCGGTTAGCTCAGCGGTAGAGCATCAGTCTTACAAACTGGGGGTCGTAGGTTCGATCCCTACACCGCCCACCAAATACACGTTCCTCGGTAGCTCAGAGGCAGAGCAAACGACTGTTAATCGTTGGGTCGCAGGTTCGAATCCTGCCCGGGGAGCCAACAATTATTCTGGGGCTGTAGCTCAGTTGGTTAGAGCGTCCGCCTGTCACGCGGAAGGCCGCGAGTTCGAGTCTCGTCAGCCCCGCCATCTTATAATCGGTGGCAAAAAAAAGAGCGTAACATATGAAGTGTCTATTTTTTATCTTCACTTTATTTTTTTCTGATTTCTGTTTTTCAATGAAGAATGAACATATTAATCTGAGCACCGCACTTCAAAAAGATTTTGCACAGATGATCTATAGTGAAAAAACAACCGTAGCCGATGTTAAACATTTTATTCACACTCAGACCAGATCACCTGTAAAGCAACAGACATTGTACGCGCTTGTCCCTATCTGGTGGTCTTGCGGTTATTTAAACTACAGAAGTAAGCCATTAAAAAATAACGAGAAAATAGGCAAAATAGCCGACCAACACCAGACAGACCAGTTCATAATGTGGCTAACGTCAAAAAAACGACGCAATCATCGATAAGCGAGATGTGATAAATATGAACACATACTTTTAAAAATAAGTGCTTCTAACTTCGTTTAGTTTTTTTAGTTTGGTAATGTTGGTGACAGTCCTGGCATTCCCAGTGGTGGACACTTTTGTTCGAAGCTTTTGACCAGCCAAACAATTGAAAGAATGGTAAAAATAAACTCCATAGACCGCCAGATGAAGTCTTGTGCTGCCTAGAAGTTGGTTTTGTCATACCCGTTAGCCCATTTCTTGATATACTACTGTTGCCACTTATTGTTGATTGTTCCCTGGTGTCCTCCTGTGTAAAAACATGGATGTCTGCACGATGCAATTTACGACTATTCCAAAATTCTCTAACCTCACGTAGTTTGACTTGCCCACTTGCTTCTAAGGCGTTTTTCATTTGATCGGTATAGACTACACAATCACCTTTTGGAAAAGGATAATGCTGCACATTTGCCAAATCTATCGATTTTTTTTCAAAAATCGCACGCACGGGCTCATCAAGTAGAATCAAACGCCCATAATAAACATTTCTATTACCTTGTCTTTGCGCTCTCGCATATCGATCTTGCTTAACAGACTCAACTTTGGGAGCCTCAGCTCTACCAAACTCAACATAACTGATACAAAAAATAAACAGAAAAAAACATTTACCAAAATTCATTCATCATCCTTCTTAAAAAACGGTTCAATAGATTGACAGACTCATTGTTATAACAATCCTGCCCATCATTATCTCTCCAATTTTAAAAGGCAATACATGAACAAAGTGGCAACGCTTTATTCTTCGGGAAGCTTTACAATGTCATCCTTGACGCTTACGTTCGATTGAAATTTTGCACCTGGCTTATACTTACGCTCATTATGAAAAGACGCGGAGTGGTGCCACTGTCCATAGAAAGCATTCTTTAATAGTGCTTGGAACCATGCAAAGAAACTAAGTTGAAGAAATGGTTTTTGTTTTTCATTCTTTGTCTGATTTACTTTAAAAACATACACATCTTCATCTTCCTGAGCCACCAGTTGGCCATGTTCTTTTAAGAGATTTGCTTCATTACCATTTTTAGGTAGGAGGAAATGAGCTACATTGCTCTCAGCTCTTTGTATTTTGTACTTCTCTTTCAAGAGCGACACCGCCTTCTTTAATGAAGCTTCATCATTACCCTGAAAAACTACATAAAGCTGATCACTCGTTGAATCAACAGGCCGCATCTGATTAGTAACTGGTGGCATAGGTACAAGGCCAGACCTTAAGGCCTCGCTGTACCCGGCTCTCGCTTGCGCTTTTAAAAGGTCTTGTACCTCTTCTGGCCACCGAGGATCTTTTATAAAACCCTTTGCAGGTTTGCCTGAACGCTCCTTCTCTAACTCAGATATAGGAATATAAAAAACCACCTTATTGCGGCACAATACCTCAACAACCACATGAGGAAGGGGCCTGCGATGCACCGACAATTGGACCGCCAGCGGTTGGTCAGTAATCACACTCAAATTTTCAATAAACCAAACCAGAAATCCGAATAAAAAAAATTTCTTTATGTTATTCATACATCAATACCTTTGATTTACCATTCCATATGTAACATATTGTATCATGTACAAAAAAAAAGTAAATGGTTTTGCATTATTATTCAAAACAAAATAGAATAATTCTATAATAGAATATAAAGAACAAAGCAAAAGTTACACAGCCGGCTTTACATGCTGCAAAAACCAGTCACCCATCACACTAAACCCAATTACAACCATACTTATACCAAAGACGGTCTTTTGCTGTGCCAATCGGTATGTTTTTGATAATAGTGCGCAACCTGCAGCATACGCTCATCGTCAAGATGACTTGCCAGCAGCTGGAACCCGATCGGCAGACCCGATTTTGTAAATCCACATGGCAACGAAACCGCTGGAATACCAAGCAAGTTTGCAGGACAGGTGAAATAGTCCTGAAGGTCCATCTGCAGCTTGTTCATCTCAAAAGCGCCGAATTTGAATGCTGGAACTGAGCTTGTTGGCATGATAACCATATCAACTTCGTTTGCAAAAGCCTGTTTCACTTCATGACGCATTAGTCGCACCACACGACGGGCATTTTCGTAAAACTGACCTGCATGCCCTGCAGACAGAACATAGTTTCCCACCATAATTCGTTTGCGAACTTCAGCACCAAAGCCTTCGTAGCGCGTTTTTTGATACATATTAGCAATGCCATGCGTATCTTTTGCACGATGACCGTAGCGCACACCGTCAAAACGAGCCAGATTTGATGCTGCCTCTGCTCGGCTGATAATAAAATAGGTTGCAGCTCCGTAATCAAGCGTTGAAAGCTTGATACGTTTGATAACCGCACCTTTTGATTCATAAAACTTTGCAGCATTTTCAACGGCGGCAGCAATTTCAGGGTCCATGCCTTCAGCCTGCAGTGTATTTTCAACAATGCCAATCTTCAAACCTGCAACCTCACATGAATCGATATTTTGTGCATAGTCTTTTGGTTGTACCTGCAACGAAGAGGAATCATGTTCATCAACACCAGCCAAAACCGACAGTACAACCGCCACATCTTCTGCTGAACGTGCAAAAATTCCCGCCTGATCAAGTGAAGAACCGTATGCAACAAGGCCATAACGTGAAATAAGACCATACGTTGGTTTGTATCCCACAATATTACAAAAACCGGCAGGTTGCCTGACCGATCCGCCCGTTTCTGTTCCTAATGCAAAAGGCGTATACCCAGCAGCAACCGCGACTGCCGAACCACCGCTTGAGCCACCAGGCACTCGCGATACATCCCAAGGATTTTTTGTTTTTGCAAAGGCTGAAGTTTCGGTTGAACTGCCCATTGCAAACTCATCCATATTTGCACGACCTACAAAGGTAACCCCCGCCTTTTTGAGTCGTTTAGTGACGGTTGCATCGTATGGTGCTTTGTAATTTTTTAAGATATTTGAACCGCATGATGCGATTTTTCCTTGTATACAGATATTGTCTTTCAAAACACCCGGAATGCCTGAGAGCATATTTTTATGATCAAACCCAAATGATTCATACTCAAAATCTTCAAGCAGTGCTTGCAATTCTGAATTAAACTGTTTTACACGTCCTTTATAAAAATCAAATAGCTCTTGTGCAGAGATTTTTTTAGCATCCAACAGAGTACGCAACTCTTTTATTGAACAGTACGCTAGATCTTTCATGTATTTTTCCCATTTTTATTGTTGATCAAGAATAAGCGGCACCACAAAATATCCGGTTGCGGCATCAACGCCTTGACCTTCTATGATGATATTATCAGCCTTTTTGACCTCATCTGGACGGCAAACATTAAAAGTTACCGGCAGGGTATCAGGTGCATCGCCCGTAAGTTGCGCAACCCGCTCCGCATAACTTAAAACTGCTTCAAGCTCACCTGCTAAAGAATCTGCCTCAGCGTCAGAAACAGAAATCTGAGAAATCGCAGCAATCTTTAAAACTTCTTCTTTTGATATTTTAATCATAGTTAATCTCGCAGCATATTTTTTTAAACACTTTCGGTTCATTGTATCATAAAAACAGAAATTGAGTAGATTGATAAAAATAAAGCTTACACTTTACAAACTTTCATAATACGGTATAAATTATTTGTAACTAGTAAAAAAATATTACTAATAAGGCCATCCATGAATAGAAACAGATTATTTTTTCTGTACATAGTGTTAACGTTCCACAACTTTTTTATCAATATTTATGCAATGAGCGATCAAAACAAAGAACTCATTCGATTTATCTTAGAACAACAAAGTAATACAACAGGTAACTCTGAACTGTTTTATCAGGACGCAAGAAAGTTCATAGAGACCGGTGGACAATTGTATGACCAACTTTCCAGAAAAGAGTTAAAAAGACTCAAAGGAATATTAAAAATAGCTAGAAAAGACGCTACATTCTCAAACAACATGCCAATACAAAACGTGAAAGAGATTGAAAAGCTGGAAAATGAGATTGAAAAATGCATAGTTTTCAAAGAAAACATAAAAGCTAAAGTTAAAACAACACCAAAAAAAATATATGTACCAACTGAAACTGATAACGGCAAACTGATATCATCGATCCAAACACTGCTACAAGCACAACTAAAAAGCGAACAGCTTTTAAAAATCGTTTTTGCTGCACAATGTATTACACTGGTTTTATCAGCACCTGCCATTAAGGCGTACAAGAAGTTAGTGTCGAAATGTAAAAAGCAAAAGCAGCAAGCTAAACAGCAAAAAGGTTAAGCATTTTCAACAATTGTCGACTTCCATTTTTCTGATCGAAACATCAAAACATATAACAGACTCATAATCCCATTGCCAATATAAAATGATCCGTAGACCAAGAGTATTTTTGATGCGATAGAAAACTGTTCAATCGTACTAAATAGATAGGAAATCGGCACAAAAAAAAGAATGACCACAAACAGTCGAATCATCATAACTATCTGCACATTTCCCGATCCACGTAAAGCAGCTGACAATATAATCTGAGTAAGATCAAAGATCACGCATACACTGATATAAGGAAATGTCTGCAAAACCAGATATGTAAACTCACCCTGTCTGTCAAAAAGGCTCAAAAAAAAATTTGTTTTTACAACCATTACCACTAGAATACCACTCACCATGAATCCAGCTAAAAGTAGTGTTTTTTTTATATTTACCTTCACCGCTTTAATATCGTTTGCGCCGATATCATTGCTAATTAAAAACGTAATGATCTGCGCAAACGCAATGGCAGGCAGAAAAGCCATGCGTTCCATATCTTTAATCGCACTAAAAGCCGCAACCGCCTCGGTTCCCAATGGTGAAATCATTTTTCCCAACCAGATATATGCACACGCAATCGTAGCCTTGTCCAAAATAATAGGCCAACTGATTGTACAAAAACGGTATATTTCATGTTTTGCGTGCAAAATAGAAAACAGTTCAACTCCATATTTGCGGTTCTTTTCATTGAACAGAATATAAAATAGTGCAGCAATAACCATAAAACCGTATTGCAAAATGGTAGCAATCGCCGACCCTTGCAGCCCCATAGGTTCAAAACCAACCTTTCCAAATATTAAAATATAATCAGAAATGGTAAAAATAATTGCACCGGCTACAAAAATTTTCATGGGAGAATGCGTATTTTTGATACCCCGCAAAAAACCAACAAAGGCAAAATAAACAAACATCAAAAGGAGTCCAATCGCCCGCAGGCGCAGATAGGGCGTTCCTATTTCAATGATATCTTCTGAAACACCATACCAGCGATAAATCGAACCTGACCCAAAAAACAGAATGCCCGCAAAAAAAAGTCCTACAAAACAGGTGACCCAAAATGCATCTCGAAGTGTTTCACCTGCTTTTTTGTAATTCTGTTGCCCATTAAACTGGCCACTCAAAACAATGGTGCTTACGGATAAAGCTTCGGCAATTTTAATTCCCAAATGGATAACATTATTGGTCGCACCAAGTGTTGCATATGTTGCAGTGGATTCTAATGCTGCAACAAAAAATGAGTCCAACCAGATTGGCATTGAATATACAATTAAGTTAGTGATAAATTCCGGGATGAAATACCTTAAAATTGCTGCATACGGTTGACCATTTTCATCACTACGAATATCCTCAATATACTGTGAAATAATATTTTGTTTCATTGCTGTTCTTTCATAGGAAATTTTTCGTCCAATACACGTTTCATACGTACTAAAGCTCGCTGTTTTTGCCCAACCTGATAGGGCCATACCAGATCAACAAAGGGCGCAATTTGCCTATCAACCTTCCAGTGACATGAGGCCCAATAAAAAAGCGTTGCCTGATAATATGGCGTAGATGTTTTAAACATTCTTATTAATTCCGAAGGCTGCAAAGATGCCCTGGCGCACACAAGGTCTATCGGATAACTGGTATTTCTTAAAAAGGAGCGCCAATCATACGCACATAGTTCAACATGCTTCAAATTTAATGCTTTAATAACTGCTTCTAAAAAAAGGCACTTTTTCTCATTAACTTCAACTAATACTACACGTAAATCTGGAAAAGCAATTTTAAGGGGCAATCCCGGAAACCCCCCGCCGCTCCCCACGTCAACAAGTCCTTTTGTATGATGCAAATCAACTATACATCCCAAAGAAAGTGAATCTTGAAAATGATCTTGCATGATTGATTGTTGCTCAAGAATAGCAGTAAGATTAAACTTTTTGTTCCATTCTACAAGCAGATTCGCATATTCAGAAAGCTGTTCCCTCTGACGTTCGTCTAAAAAATCTTCTGGTACTATTTTTTGAACCTGACCTGACATAAAAATTTCCCTTATCCACCACACATTACTGTTCATTTTTAAACGAAATGTGGTTTTTATCACACAACAGAAAGTAAACTTTGTATGAAAGTATAAATAACTATCCGCTCACTAAAAGAATAACGGTTTATGAAATTAAAAAAAGCTTTAGTTTCTTTTTTTTATATATTATTTTCAATAGCTTTATCAGCTCAACCAATTATACAGCTCCACTTTGTCCAAGATAAAGATGCGATACAAAAACGAATGCTTAAAAAACTCCAGACAAAAAATCAGCTAGCCTCAGAGCAGTTAAGCAGTCTGATTGGGAAAAACAAAACAGCAGGTTTTTGCGCCTGTTATGCAGGCTTTATTGGTGTTTCAAATCATGAAGGCTATATCAATTTCACCCGCAAGCACGCAACTCCCGTTATTTATCTTGCCATCACACAGGAAATCGTACCTGTAATGAGAGTCGAAAACACGGTAAGTCATTGGCAGTTTATAAAGGATGCCCCGGTCACATTTTACAAATTAACTGCAGATGAACATGCAGCACAGGCCACCTGGAATATTATAGAAATAGAAGTTCCAGAAAACTTAGTCATACCTTCAGAAACTATTATCGTGTTTGGCAATCCAGCGCATTTTTATTTCAGTTCAGATACAAAAGAAAGCAAACATATGACTTTGCCTAACATTGCGTTGCCTCCACTCATGATAACAAAAGAGGCTAATCCGATTAAATCATCGCTCTTTTTACTATCAGTCAGACATCTTTTTGCATCTGCAGAACCAACACAGAACAAACAGTTCAATATGTATCAACTTATCACCCCGCCATAAAAGAGGGTATAAACTTTGATACATATACTAACCGAATAAAATATGTTACCATTATAAAAATTCGCAATATCGTATCATAAAAGGAACGGTACTTATGAAAATGCAAATCTCATTTGACTTAACAGATTTAGAAAAAGCGATTGAGCTAGCAAAAAATGTTGAATCACACGCCGATATATTTGAAATTGGCACATTGCTTGTATATAAATATGGTATTGAAGCAGTCAAGCTTTTCAGGGAAACGTTTCCACAAAAACAGCTTCTTGTTGATACAAAAATCGTTGATCGCGCACGAGAGTCGATAGCCATTTTTGAGCCATTTAATGTACAGTTTCTCACTGTCATGGCAGAAGCAAATAAGGATACTCTGCAAACAGCCTGCACCCATGCTCAAAATGCAAAAATAAAACTGATGCTTGATCTTTCAGATTCCCATACACCAGGGCAATCGGCAATGGAGGCAAAAACACTCGGCTTTCATGGTCTTATTATTCACAACACGGAAGACCACATCGAACCGATGACACTTATTGAAAAATGGGAGATGGTACGAGGCAATACAAATTTACCTATTTTTATCGGCGGCAAAATCAATCGACAGCTCATGCCAACAATGCATACACTCAAACCGGAAGGAATTATTGTTGGATCAGCAATTTTGAAAGCTCAGGATCCAGCAACAGAGGCTTCCTATTTTTACGAAGAATGTCAAAAATAACATGTACTCATTATGATTTTATACGGCCTATCATTAATTCTTTTTTTACAATCATTTATTTTGATTAGTATGGATCGAGAAATTCAACTTCTCAGTACCGTACCACTTTCAAAAGAGGTCATGTTGAATGGACTTGAAAACATGGCAGAGAAATATAAAGAACATGGCAAATCTTATTTTGAAGAACAGATTCCTGATACAGATATTTCGTGCCAAATCATGTCGCTCACAAACCTTACAAACAGGTTAGTTACTGTGTCACCTGAAAATATTCAATGGTACCTAAGGATAGTCACCGAACTTGAGCAGTCAGATTTGAATAAGCTATTTGAACCGCTGGCAAAAAAACAGTTACTCAAGGTACAAAATGAGATAGAACAAGATTGCAAAATCAGTTTTGACACCTCATATCAAAATGCAGACCTATCTTTGGACGATCATTGCAGAAATTTCAGTAAAGAATTATTAAAAATATTCACCTACGCATGGCACATTGATAATGCTAGAAAAGCTATTACAAACAAAAAAAACTGTTTCTTTCGAACTCGAAACTGTAGCGTTTCAGCGAGCCTTAAAATCGATAAAGAGATTTATCATTCGTTGCTGATATATGCTTTTGACAAAAACTGCTTTACAACTGTTCAAACAGTTGTAAAGCAGTTTTTGTCTACTCAATATCAAACATTACTAAAAGCTATGTTGAAAAATGCACAGATACAAGTATATGCATACATCTGCGCTCTCATTGAACAACAGATTACAATACCGGACCACCAAAAGTTTTTTGCACATTTAGAAATGTTGAAAAACAGATCAGATCCATCCTTAATTCAAATCTTTTTGTTAACATTTGATATCACTGAGCAGCACAACGCTTACAAGTTAGATAGCAACACAAGCACTGTTGAACAATTTAAATACATCTTTATGCTAAGTAACATTATAAATCCTACAAGCTTAAATCCTACAAGGAACCAAAAAACTTTCCGTACAATAAGAATTAAAAATAATGTACATAACTCAAAACCGATCTCATTTCCGAGGCCAAAAGAGGACGGGCAATTAGATACTTTTTCAGGCGATCTTTATTTGAATAACATTTGTTTCAATCGATGCAAAACTGAAGATAAGATTCTTTTCGCTTATTGTCTCTACATACTTTTTGACAAAAGCTCTCACTCATCAGCACAGGAAGCCTATTTGGAGCAACAGATAGATAAAACCTTTGAAAGCTATATTCAAAATATACACAACGAAAAGAACGCCATTCTGCAAACGTTAACTGATTTAGAAAAAAAATGTGAGACTACCACTGCATCTGATACTCAATCAACAGAAGCGCTTCCACAATATACATTAAATCGCATTGATTTCAGAAATAATAACAGTTGCGACATAGGATCTTTTGACTACTTCATAAGACATGATCTTACTGATGAAATCAAGAAAGCAAGAAAAGAAAATAATACTATTTCATTAGAACAGATAAAAACTGTAATACAAGCAAACAAAAAATATATTAGCAATAGCCAAATTGAAATCATTAAACAGTTACCTCAAAACGAAATAGACGATTTCATTGACCGGCAGGAAAAACAAATCAATCGATATTCTCAGGCATCTATTGATTTTTCAACCCAAAAATTAGACGAAACTCAAGGATTTTTAAAATTTAAAATGATAAAAAATTCGATCCGTTCTTCTATCAAACCACTCATCTTGTTGACCATCTTCTTTTGTTTTTTATTGAAAAATAGTCGATCTTTTTTATACTTATTAACCCATTTTTAGAGTATAGATTTTTGGACGAATCAATGATATTTTATACTCATAGTTACATATTCACCACCACTACCACTATCAATCAAGGAGTGCTAATGCAAGGTCTAATATACAACTCTATTATGTTATTTCTATTAATCATTCAATGTCAAACTTTTACTTTAAACACAAATATCAAATTAAAACAGGTGAATGCGCGAGCTCAAAGCCTGGATACGTATATCATTGATACCTATAAAGCTGATAAAAAAACCTTTTGTTATAGCATGTACACAAACAATGAAAATGGACAGAATTTTTTATACACCACATTACATTACACGCCAATCGATCTACTGAAAAATATCGATGAAGAAACTGAATATAATGAAATTTTCGCACTACTCGATGCTCCTTCAGAATTCACACAACAAGAATTTGAAGATGCTTGTAGTCTAACTGAAATTGCAAATGAGACCTTTCTCAATCAGATTGATGATCAAGAATTAAAAGAAAAGCTAAGACCTCACCTTGAAAAATCGACAGCTATTTTCCGCAATTTTAACAGTTTCACTGACGAGCAGTTTTTAGATGCCATCATTGATTATTTTAAAGGATATCAAAAAGAACAGTTCTTCAAAAACCCACAGTATCTGAAACTTTTTGAATCGCAAGACGGAACTAATAACCGGATAGTTGAATCGATGCAGGAGAATATAACTCTATTTTCAGAAAAGCCTGAACAGTATCCATCTATCATAAGGCCAATATTGCTGGTGGATGCAATCAATGGGATGAGAAAAATGGGGATGACAATCGAATCTGTGCTGCAAAACGCTAGAATACTTTTTCAAGAATCACAAGAAAACGTTCCTACAAAAGAGTTATTTAGAACAATATTTAATGACGCAAACGTCAAACATATGAAAATATTTGGAATCTCAATTGGTAAAAAACTTGCACGCGCTCTTTTGAAAAAACATCTTGGTACCTCGGCCAAAGCGTATGCAGAAAAAAAACGGAATGAGTTGGATACGGTTATTTTGAATGACATAGCCGCAATGAATCTTACTTTTGAAACGGCACAAACAGTACAACTTGATGAAAATACCACCTGCACCATTGAACCGTTTTATAACCATTTAATGGAAAAAACAACACTTGATATTACCTGTAAAACAAAACTTAACTAACTAAAACAGGCGGACAGACACAAAACGCTGTTCGCCTGTTTGTTTTTTCTTATTGCTTTTCAGCAAGCTTTTTCTTTTCTTCGGCACGTTTTTGTTTGAACTTATATGCTACCCAAGCAATAGCTCCGGCAATCATCGCACCTGTTCCAAAGGCACTCATATAAATGCTATTCAACCCGAACAGCAACGGTTTATAAGCAGCTTGTCCAAACAAAGTGGTTGCAAGTTTTTCAAACGGATGAAGCAACCAGGGCACCTGATTTTTATCTTCTAAATCAGAATAATCGTCATATCCTGGTAGTGTTGAGGTTATTTTGGGGTCAATATAATTTGCATAATAACAGGATGGTGGAACTATATTCTCTCCAACAAACGAATCCCAGTTTTTGTTACAATAAGGCTCACTAGAGACAAATCCTACAAGCTTGACTCCGTTCGCCATCGGCACTTCTGAAATAACTTCCTTTTCAGAACGCACTTTCTGTTGCTCTGCAATATCGGTCCCGTATTTTAAAAGATCAACAAACCTTTGTCTTTTTGTCTGTGCAATTTCACTAAATTTTTTCGGATCATGCTCATAGCCCTCTTTTGCCGCATATGCATCGACTGTTTTGATCATATAAGATCGGATTTTTTTACTGAAAGCATCATCATTTCTAATCGCCTCTAATCTTATGATATCATTATATAAAATAAAGGAGTTGTTTTTATTGTCATGGGCAAAAGCCTCGTACGATTGACCAGCCTGCAACGCTTTTGAAACCTCAAAACCTTGCTCCATGATATGCTGATAGGGTAGTTGAGCATGACTTGATCGGTCCTTTAGTCGACCAACAAAAATATCCTTATATTCTACATAAAAATTTTGCACAATCAGATCAATATTGTTTCTTGCCATTATCCATGCGTCTTTTTCTGAAATTGTTCGCGTACCAGTTAGTCCAAGAAAATGCAACCATGGTAGCCCATCACAATAGATTAGCTCTTGTATCCAGCTACGAGCAAACTCTTTTTGAGGATTTGTTTGCACAAAAGAAGCAAAACAGAGGCCCAAAGGCAACAATGCCATTTTGATAAAACGTTTCATTTTAAACCTTATTTTGATACTACTTAGCTTAATTATAATTAAAATTTAAAAATTGTCAATTTTTTATTAAAATATCGAACAAGGATCGTTTTTTGCTTGAAAAATAAAATTTACAATGTATAATTAAACTAATGTGATAATTTTAAATTTTAACTTTTTTAAATACATGCGGATACATATGAAGAAAATTATAATAGCAGGTATCATGACATCAGCTCTTTTTGGAGCAGAACCGGAAAAAACCTCATATGGAGAAAGAATTATTAAATACACTCTAGCACCTGATACCCTGCTCCAAGGTGGCTTGACTTACCTTAGTTCGAGAATAGAAGCTGAGTTTTACAATGATGCGATAGAAAAGAATTATAATAATACAGTAGAAAAAACATTGATAGAACCAGCAAAAAATATGAATACACATGAGTTTCAAGAACACTTAAGAAAGAATGCAACATTGCGGGGAAAAGATGCACCATTAATCAAAGCACTAAATCTATCACCCACAGAAGCCAACTTTAATGCAAATGCAGAGGCTTTTCAAAAAAATATTCATAATTTTCCCCAATATATGAAACAAAAACACATAAGAAATCTGCTGAGACCAGGCAAATATGGACCTCTCTCTTTATTAACTGGAGCTTTCATGTACTGGGCGTACCTTCCTAACTAATCAAAAAGTCAATGGTGAGATTAAAAAAGTCCTCTCACAAAACCAGCCAAGAACTGCACAAAGGTTGATGAAACCAAAGCATTCCACACCTTGTTTAAAAATACTAAAAACGCATTCTGAGCTTCTGGTTCAATCGGAGTTGCAGGTGAAATTGGAGTTGCTGATTGTTCAATTGGAGGAACGGTTGGTTCAACAGGATTGATTGTTGCAGTTTCTGGTTTTACTTGACCTGATAATCGATTATTTTCATCACTCACTTCAGGAACTATTTCATGAAGTGTTTGGACCTCAGGAATTTTATCAACCGGCATTTGCTCTGTATTGATATTTTGTGTTTCTGTCAACCTGTTAAGATCAGTTGATTGGTCAAATCGATTGGTATCCGTTTGATTAACTCCGCCACCATCGCTTTGTCCTGCAGTTGACTGATCATCCGTACATTCATTCGCTTCAGTACCACCACCCGTGAGCAATAGCACAGGTGCTTCAACTATCTTTTCAATTTTTCCTCCGTCAGCATTCCCCTGACCTATTGTTTTGTAAAGCTCGGTATACAATATTTCTAATGCTTTATCTGTGCTCTTCAATAATGACTCAACAACGTCCTCAAACTGATCGTCGTTCTTGATAATTTTAAAGTATAACAAGTCAAGAAGATACTGAAGTGCGGATACTTTTTTATCTACCTCACCTTTATTTTTTATCACTATCTCTTTATTAAATAATATCATCAATTTTGATTCATCTTTACGAACACGCTGTATAATATCATCAACGCCACTCACCGAAGCAAATCCCCAGCGTAACTGTAAACTTGTTGGCACTTGATAGCCACCATCTTTTAATGTTTCAAAATCATTCTTTACAGCGCTTTGTAACTGAGGTAACAGTAATTCTAAAATGTTATATTCATCAACCAATAGACTTTCAATTGCTTCTTTTAAATGTTTTTGACTATCCAAAAAAACACTTAGACTTGAAATAGCTGAGATATAGTCGTTTAAGAATCCGTTTATAGCTTCATATTGTACTTTTGATTCAAAAAGCGAGCCCTCAACATTCAATAAATGCGTCAACTCCAAAAATGAAGTTACACCCAAAAGCGTAGTTTTACACGTATTAAATATAGTACGTTCTTTTTCATTCAATGATTTGTAAAACCCTCCTATCATCTCTTGCTCATCCGTTTTTTTAAATTTTAAAATCATTATCCTACGAAAAAATTTTGCCAAATATCTATACACAATTTGCGGATCATCATTTTTCAAGTTATTTGCAGCCTTCGTATCCCTCTCTACCTCAAGCAAGCTAGCATCAACCATCATCTTTACAGACACGTTTCCACCTTCAATCTCGGCAAAAGCCTGAGAAATAGTGTTACGCATCTTTTGTAACTCAGTTGCCATTAAAGGCTCTAAGTCTTTCAAATGCTTGGCTATGCAACTCTGAAGAAAATTTGAAAGACTTTTAAAAGATTCGGCATCAAAACTTTTTTTAACTTGGGTGTTTTCAATATACTGTGGATTATAAAATGCGGGGTTAATAATATTTAATGTGTCAGTGTTACTTGAATATAACGTTTTTGCAAGCCAAGTTCGGTCTATTTTTTTACCTCTAAAACAGAGTTCGCCGATCCAATCATCAAACATTCCTTCTCTAAAATCAAAAAATGGCGTATGAATGTTTTTCTTAAGTGGTTTTGAACTATCAAAAAGCTCTGCACGATGCTGGCACATGGCAAGTTGTTGGAAATAATTAGAATATTTACGAGCTTCCTGATATCCACTATATGTAGTCCACTGACGAACTCCAAGGTACAAGGTCATCGGCACCCATTGACTATAAAACACCTTATTTTCAGCAGTCGAACCTATTAAGGTTGTAAAATAAATATCAGCCTGAGCTCTCCCTTTTTTTGGTTGCACAAGATTTTTTAATAAAGTAAACCAGTTCAAAAAATCAAAAAAGACTCTCGCTTCGTATACTTGAACATGTTTTTCAAAAATAGTTTTAAATACAGAAAGTGGCACTTTAAACATATTAATATTTTTCTCAATATTCTGATCCCAATTTTCATCTATCATTTGATTCCATAACTGAACGAATGGCATATTGATATTAAAATTTTGGTTTGCCATAGCAATTATCAGATCATTTTTTTGTATTTCTTTAGATGCGAGGCTAGCAAGTGTTGTAGTTTGGATAGGAATAGTAATTTGATGCATTGCCCAAATGAAGGCCGTGCAACCAAATGACAAGCGAATAACCACATGGAATACTGAAAAAAAAGCGCTAAAAAAATCATTCAACACAAAACGCTCCTAGCCAAATTACAATCTGAATAAGCTAATCATAACAAAGCAGCTAATTGTTTGGTCCCTGAGAATTATGGTGTATACTACGAAGATAATGATTTATGGAGAAAAAACTTATGGGACAAGTATTGCATCCAAAGGCCAGAACGACAGAGGCTGTGCGTAGAGAGATCCGTAATAGTAAAGAAAGTATAGTAAAAGCAGCAAAAAGATTTAATGTCAACCCAAAAACAATAATGAAATGGAGAAAGCGAAACGATACAAAAGATCTGCCAATGGGCCCCAAAAAGGTAAAATCCACGGTTCTTTCAGAAGTTGAAGAGGAAACAATAGTAGCATTCAGGAAAACGACGGGGCTGCCTTTGGATGATGTTTTATATAGCTTACAAGAAACTATTCCTCATTTGAGCAGATCGAGTCTTCATCGTTGTTTGAAGCGTCATGGCTGTTCTGTTTTACCTAAACAATCGACATCAGCTTCTGCGACAAAAAGAAATTTAAGCAGTATCTCATCGGTTATTTTCATATAGATATTGCAGAAGTAAGAACAGCTGAAGGTAAGTTGTATCTGTATGTCGCAGTCGATAGAACATCAAAATTTGCGTATGCAGAGCTTCATGAAAGTCCTACCAAATTGATTGCGGCAGGGTTCCTACGCAATCTTATTAAAGCCGTCCCATACAAAATACATAAAATACTTACAGATAACGGTATTCAATTTACTAATCATGCTCATCATACAAAGGCATTGCCTCACATCTTTGAGCGTGTTTGCAATGAACATCAGATAGTACACAGAAAAACCAAAGTGAAACATCCTTGGACCAATGGGCAGGTTGAGCGAATGAATAGAACTCTCAAAGATGCTACTGTAAAGACTTTTCATTACGCTTCAAATTGCGAGCTAAAGCAGCATTTGCATTCCTTTTTAATGGCCTTTAACTTTGCTAAACGCCTCAAGGCTCTCAAAGGCAAAACCCCTTGGCAGTTTATTTTAAATGAGTGGACAAATCATCCAGAATATTTTACACTCGATCCAACCCATTACTTATTGGGATCAAACAGCTAATGTCAATCTTTAAACACCAAAAATCGTTTTATCAATACCCAAAAACTGGCATTCCGGCTGCAACAGCAGCCCGTATCGCTTTTTGACAATCTCCTGCATCTGCAAAGCAAGTTCAATAATCTGTTGGCTGGTCGCAGTACCATCGTTGACAATCATATTCGCATGCTTTTGCGAAACAACTGCACCACCAACACGCAGGGAGCCTTTAACACCTACTGAATCAAGATAATAGGCTGCGGACAACATCTTTTTGCCATTGATTTCAAAAGGAACTTCACTTTCCCGAAAATTCCTGAAAAAACAGCCACACGTATTATTTTGTGGATATTTAAACGCTCGATGCCTGATAATCTCAACACTTCTGCCCTTTGCATACGCAGCCTCAATTTTACTGACATGTTTGACTGCAAAGGTTGCTGATGCCAAATAGTGGGTTTTTGTATGAAGTTTTGAATAATCATACCTAAAATCAAACCATTCGGCACCAACAACTTCAAGTTGCGCAGTTTTGGCATGAATGAGCTTGGCGGAAACCAAAAACTGCTGCAACAAAAACTCAAAATAATGCAGATTTATATACACAGCTCCACCAACACTGCTGGGAATGCCACTAAACTCTTCAAGTCCTACAAAATTTCGCTCCAGACACCAGTCAATCAACGTGGCCATTGAAACACCAGCACCTGCAACAATATGTGCAATATCGGCCCGATTTTCAGTTGTTTGAATAATCTCATTGAGCTTGGGCTGAATGACAAGCCCTGCAAATCCATCATCGCTTACCAGAATATTGGCACCCTGCCCTAACATAAAAAGCGGTACTGACTTTTGAATGGCAAAGCCAATAGTAGCCTGAAACTGCTCAGTGGTTGAAGGTGCGGCAAAATACCATGCGCAGCCGCCCGTTTGAAACCAGTTTTTATCTTTTAAACTGACATTTTCCTGAATAAGCCCATCAAAACGATCAAACAAAAGGTGCTCATTCATACTTTTACTACTTTAAATTCAGGACGGATCGGCACGGCCGCTTGACTGACCAGGGTTTGACATGCTGGCCCGCATGTACCATGAAACTGCTGTTTGCAGCCTTGACAACAGACAAAATGTTTATTGCAGGATGCATTCAGACAGTTGTTATATTCATCGCAGGTCTTTTGACACAACGCACAACGGCTCAAAATATCCTCATTTGAAGCAACTGACAGACGACCGTCAAAAACATAGTTTTTACCACGAAAAAAACCGTCTGGATATTTTTCAATATACCGATGAATGCCACCTTCCAACTGATAGATCTTTTTGGCTACATTCTTGACATTCAGATAGGCAGTTGCACGCTCACAACGCACGCCACCGGTGCAGTACATCAAAACCTGCTTGTCCTTAAACAGATCGATGTTTTTATCAATATAGTCAGGAAACTCTCTAAAATATCTAATATCCGCTTTAAGCGCACCCTGAAACGCACCGATATCCGATTCGCACCTGTTTCTCGTATCCAAAATAACAAGATCCTCTGGATTTTTGTTTAAAAGTTCATGAACCTTTTCTGGCATCAGATGCTGCCCACCCTGCTTAATTGTCAAAACAGCAGGGTCAACGCCCATGCGCACAATCTCATTTTTTACTTTAATAGAAAGCCGTGGAAAACAGTCTGCACCACCCGCACTTTCTTTGAAATCGATCGATCCAAACAGCTCATGCTGCTCCATTAATCGTTTGTATCGCTCAATCTGCTGGTCTGTGCCACCAAGGGTACTATTAATGCCCTCGTGCGCAATAATCACACGACCTTTCAACTGCAAATCCGAACAGATTTTCTGCTGCCACTTTGCAATGCGCTTTGGATACTGAATATCGACATATTTGTAAAAAAGAATAATTTTGCTCACGAAAGCCCCTTTAAATCTGTAACATTTAAAATGGATATAAAAACACACCAGTTTTAAAAGTAGCTCATTTTGCCTCTTTTTACAAATTTGAAGAGCAAAAAAGCGAGGCTGAAAACGGTGTACTATTTTCAGTCTCGCTTATGTTTTTAATCAACTTATTATTATTCTTCAGCTAAGTGACTTTTTTTTCGCCCTTTAACATAATCATCAACCTGTACATGAAAACTCATCTGATCATAAGCTTTTTGAGAAACTAGATCAAGGTTTTTACGCAACTGGTTCAACTCTTCCATCGAGCTATTTTCTGATGACTGATTTGCAGCCATACGCTTACCCTCAGTAATACTAGCCTTTAATGTATGATAATCAACTACTATATTTTTCAAGTCTTTAATCTGCGCATAGCTTAAATCTGAATATCGTTGCTTTATAAACTGCTCATTGCGTTTTTCTGATCCATAGTCAAAAAAACTGAACTCTTTACCAGTCTCAGGTTCTTTTACACACATATCTATCAGATTTTTATCTTTATCTTCTTGAAGATCATAGGGTCTAGAATGCTGCGTCCATACAAAAGGCGCCGGAGTTTTATAAGTCACTGCTGTAAGTTCCCATTTCAATAGTTCAGACTCTGGCAAACCTACAATATTTTTTTCACTTTTTTCAAGCTCAGCTTGCCTGATTTTCAAAATATCAGCTGCTTCTTTTTGCTTGTAGTTGATACGTGCCACTAATCTATTTTTTTCATTTAACTCTGGCATTCGATGCTTTATTATGGGCGCCGAATATTTTCCATTTTTTTGGTACAAACTTTTTGCATTGAATAGAAACAACTTATTAAAACATTGTTTCAATAAACCAAAATTACCAAACTGATTGCCCGTCCACGCAAAACAAACAAGAACCATTACTTTTTTATACAATTTCATTATATTATGACCTTCATGTAATAGGAAAAAATATAAACATCCACTTTGACACTGCAAATGTCTATTTTTTATCATATTAAGAAATAGACATTTCTTCAAATTTAGTTATAACGCCCTCATAAAATGAGGGGCTTAGCGGATGGGAGCAGTCTCGAAGACTGCCAGATAAAAAATATACTAAGTCGTTTTAAAATTCACCGGATTCATCGTAACCAAGAGAATCAAGTTGATTTTGGTTTTGATGTAAGCGTATATCTGTGCTTTTTCAAAACCAACAGTAGAAACAGCATAACCTCGTGCCCACAATCGTTCACCGTTAAAATTCCTTGCTCTTCCACCAAACCTTCGCGCAACAGCTATCGCACTTTTACCTTTGATAAATCCTACAACTTCTGCTACAGAATATTTTGGCGGTATACTTATCAACATATGAACATGATCCTGAACCATATTCCCTTTCTCTATTTTACATCCTTTTTGACTCGCCAATTCATGAAATACTTCCGCCAAAAATTGCCTGACTTTTCCGTACAAAATTTTCTTCCGGTATTTCGGAACAAATATTATGTGATATTTGCAGTTCCATTTCGAATGACTTAAACTTGCATATGATGATGTTGTTCTGTTTTCCATTGCTAATTCCTATTGTTGGCCCGTCAAGCCCAACAATAGTTTATCATTTCTACAACATCATCTTTCTTCTTGAATCCGGGGGCCGAGCCTTGACAGTCTCACCAGTCTAACTGGTGGTTTACCTATCGATCAATTATAATTCAAATAAAAACAGAAAACTCAAGTGGAAACTAATAGAAAGATTTCATACGAAGTCCAACCAAACAATACGTATCGATCAATGTTTATTTTAATATCGTTCCATCTTCAACATGTTGTACTGGCCGTACAGGAATCGGTTTTGCAGTCGCATCCTGTGCACACAAGATCATGCCCTGTGACTGAAGACCGACCATGGTGCGCGGTTGAAGATTATAAAGAAAAATGAACTGCTGCCCGACAAGCCCTTCCGGTTTGTAAAACTGTTTAATACCACTTACAATCTGACGTGTACCACAAGCGCCAAACGAAACAGTAAGTTTTAATAACTTATCCGTCTTTTCAACCGGCTCGCAGGCAATCACCGTACCGGCACGCAGCTGTATCTGTGCAAAAAGATCGATACTAATTGCTTCATCCGATTGATTTTTTTGCGGCATATTTTCCTGTTTTTGCTCTGCAGGTCCTGGAGCGGTCGACTCCTGTTCCCGTTGTATTTTTTCAAATAACGGTTTTTGCAGATTAAAATGAAAAGTCATATTCCACGGCATATCTATCGATACTTTCGTTCGCTCAGTCCTTGAAGCACCAAGCTGCACAAAAAGCTCCTCCATTTTGGTGGGCATTACCGGCAAACATAACGTTGCAATCGTATACAATGCATGGGCCGTCGCACTCATGACTTGCGCAAAAAGTGCCTGATCTGTTTTTGCACACTTCCATGGTTCCTGCTCATGAAAATAGGCATTTGTCTGATTGACAAACTGCCAGAGTCGCGCATATGCCAGATGCAGCTGAAACTCATCGGCATGGTTGAAAAACTGTTCTATCATCTCGTCTGCACTTTTCTGAAGTTTTTCAGATTCTGGCGACCAGCTTGTCGGCATAGGGATATGCTTTAATCCATTTTTGTCTGCAAGCATAATCATGCGGTTCAGAAGATTGCCCAGATCATTTGCCAGATCTGCATTAATGGAGTTTTCAAGGAGCTGAATGTTAAACTCCCCATCCTGATTGAAAGAAAGATAGCGAATCATGAAATACCGAATACAGTCTGGATGATAGTTTTGGGCCAACTCAACCGGATCAACGACATTGCCCAACGATTTTGACATTTTTTGATCATTGACCTTAATCCAGCCATGCACCAGAAGCTGTTTTGGTGCTTGTAGATTGGCTGCCATCAAAAGAGCAGGCCAGAACACACCGTGAAATCGCACAATGTCTTTTGCCATCACCTGAACATCTGCAGGCCACCAGGTGTCAAACAGTACCTGATCTTGACCATAACCAACACCGGTAATATAGTTACACAACGCTTCAATCCAAACATACAAAACGTGTTCAGGATCATCAGGAAACGCAACGCCCCATTTTACCGAAGTACGTGAAATAGAAAGATCTTTCAGTCCAGCTTGAACAAAACTGATCACCTCCTGCGCACGCTCTTTTGGCATAATAAAGTGCGGATTTTGCTCATAAAACGTAAGCAGCCGCTGTTGATAGGCCGATAACCTGAAAAAATAGCTCTCTTCTTTTAACCATTCCGTTTCACGATTACACAATGCATGCAGAGGTTTTCTGTCTTGTGTAGCCGATTCTGCCTCTTTTTCGGTCAAAAAAGTTTCACACGGCACACAGTACCAGCCTTCGTATGAACCTTTGTAAATATCTCCTTTTGCCAGCAGTGCACGAACCAGTTTCTGCACATTCTCTTTGTGTGATACATCAGTGGTCCGTATAAAATGGTCATAATCGATATGATAGAGCTGCCAGGCATGTTTGTATGCAGGAATGAATGAATCAACAAACTCTTTTATATCTTTTCCCGCTTTGGCAGCCGCTGTTGCAATTTTTTGACCATGTTCATCAGTTCCGGTCAAAAAAAACGTTTTTTTACCATCAAGTTTTGCTATTTTTGCAAGCACATCAGCAACCACTGTTGAATACAACGAACCAAGATGCGGCTTTGCAGTGGCATAATAGATTGGCGTGGTGACATAAAATTTCATAATGCAACTCACTGTGCCCAGACATAACGCCTGAGGATTTATATTTAAAATAACAGTTTTTCACATAATACAATGTACCGCCAAATAGTATTCAAGTCAAAAAACATACTTTGGCAACAATACGATTGTCAGATGGTTTGACACGCTGCATAAACAGTACAAGTGGCTCTTTACACCGATCATTGATTTTTGAGGACAGCTTTTAGTACAAGCTGATTATCTCTATTTTAAAGTCTGGAATGATTATGAAATATCTTCAAATCTATCACGCAGTACGCATAACAACTTTCGCATTACTCATGAGCACAAATTACTTCATGCAGGCAATGGAACTTGAAGGATCACCAGTCGCACCAACAACCTCTGATCATGTCAGTTACACGTTAAAAGAGTTCGATTTCAAAAACCATCTTCCCATTGGATTTAAAATGAAACTTTCACCTTTGAAGCATAATGTTCACTATGAACTTGATGCAATCATGGGAAACATTGTCACCAGTGACACAAACGTCTATTTTGTCGGCAGATTCAGATTCTGTTTTGCACCAGAAAAAAAGGATTTTCTGACCTCACTTGGCGTAAAAAAAGAGAAAATCCCTTCGTATGTTTACGGTTTTGTTGAGATCGCAAAGACTACGCTAGATAAACTCATACGTTCAAGTGATCAAAAGAAAAGACCGACCTCCGATCTTTCTGAAAACCAGAAAAAACAATTGATTCATCAGGTTGTAAACGATCTAGTAACAACTGATACTACCACCCCAGCAAACTATTATGAAAAGGCAGGGAAACTATCTTGTCGTTTGCAATATTACAGTATCAACGGTATCAGAGATTCAAAAACACATGGAACAACAAGGACAAAAAAACAGATCGATGGCTATTTTTATGACATGACCCACGACCCACTTTTTCAACCCGATTCTGAAAATGATATTCCATCACTTCTGCTTGGACAGCCATTTGTACCAAGAGAGAAAGATGAATCAGTCAAATTTTTATTGCCCATGATCAGCCATTCAAAACTACAACTGTTTAGAATATCAAACGATGAACAAAAAACATCCTCCTTTCAACCCCTTTTTGAAAAACCGATCAGAAATCATAACAGCAGGCCATACATTATCAGGCACATAACTTATGAAAAGAATGATTACATTCTCACCTCATCCGGCTATGCAAACACACTCATGACAAAAATAAGTAAGGAAAACGAAAAACCGTTCGAGTTTGAAAATGCGTATCTGTTAGATACTGCTGCGAAACGTGTTTTTATTGCCAGCCCATCAACGAGTGCATTCACGCACAAGCTCAACCTTAAACTATTCAAGTACGTTGAAAAGGATTTGTGCATTTATGAGAGAGGTTTCCCACAAATACTACAATACCCAAAACACTTTCAAGAAATTTTGAACAGTAATTCTAACGAAACATACAGAATACAATCCTACCAGTTTTTTGAAGAAATGCCTGTAATTGCTACTACTGTCAATCATGTTTTATATATGTTTCAGACAGGTTCAAGTGGTGACTTAACAACTGAAAACAAAGAGCTACTTTTAAATCAAGCAAGGGATCTGTTCATAAATCAAAACGATAATGATGATACTATAAATATGAAACTTCTGGCCTCGCGTATAACATATCCATACATTTTAAAAAATAATAACAAACTGTATCTGCTTGACCCATCAGATGAACCAAGAACAGAACAGCAAGAAAAAACAATAGATAAAAATGTGCTAGCGTTTATCCATCTCAAACCAGACGACCAGAAAAAACTTTTTAAAGATACAACCAACTTAAAAACTGCAAAAGAAAAAAGCTTTGCCATCCACAATGCGATGCATCAGTTTGTAGCACTGGATGAAACAAGCTTTTTGGTTGATAAATATGATAAACTGTATTTGCTCACGTTGAAAAGCGCGGAAGAAATGGCAAGAGAGGAGCAGGAACTACTTAAAAAACAAAAAGAACATGAAATCGAACAAGACAATGTAAAAAAAATGATAAGACATGAACCGCAAACCGCACAAAAGAAAATAGAACAATTGAAAGAAAAGCTCAAGAAAAAAGAAGCAGAATTGCAAAACGACCAGGAAAACGAAAAGCCAAACGGAAAGGAAATCAAAAGATTAACTCGGGAAATAGCAGCCCTGCAAAAAAAGATTAAAGAAGAAGAAGACAACCTTTAAACGCAGGTTAAAAAAACAAAAAGTCTATTTTAAAAATCCAACCTCAATAACCCCTGCTTGCAACATACGCTCCTCCAAAAAAAAGGCCTGCCCACAACGCCATGGATCCGGCAATTGAACAGTCGAACCACAAACCGGTCAACACACCGGCCACGGCAACTAAACCTGCCAAAGCATGGGTCAAAAGGTACGCGGACTTCATTGAACCTGAAAACAGCAGGACCGATGCTGCAGGAACAGTCATGAGGCAGACGGTGACCAGAGAACCGACCACCTCCAACGTTGCCATGATCGTCCAACCGGTCGCAAACGTAAGAAACAGAAACAGCAATCGCGATATATGACGAGGAAGCAACATGCTGTCTTTGTCGAATAACAGGTACTGCAACGGTTTGAACAAAACCGTACTTACCAAAACGTTGACCAAAAAAATACACAACATCACCCAAAAATGCTGCGGTCCGACGTCAACTCCAAAAATAGACAGTTTGTGCATGCTTGCAAACAGGATCTCTCCCAGAAGTACCATATCAATATCAAGGTGCAAGGATGATGTGTACAGATTCACGAGCAGCACGCCGACTGAAAAAAACAGTGGAAAGGTCAACGCAAGCGCCACCTCTTTGCGCTCATCAACAAAAGAGCTCAACAACTCTGTAAACAAAACAGTGCCAATGCCAGATACAAGTGCACCGATCAACAGGGCAACAGGATGCATTGAGCCGGTCAACAGATACGCCACAACAATGCCCGGCACGAGCGCATGTGAAATCGCGTCAGCAACAAGCACAGTGCCTCGCAAAACCAGAAAAAATCCGACTGAGCTACAGGCAAGCGACGTTGCAGTTGCAACAAGAAGAAGCTTTTTTACCATCTTAACCCTTTTTGCTGTGGTACATGGACTTAAAAGAACAATACGCAATCGAAAACAGAGCTGCACTGATGACAAAGATAGAGATCAACGGCCCTGCAGGTATCTGTTTGAAAGACGCACTCAGCAATAGGCCAAGCCCACTGCCAAAGAATGCAACCAACATTGCAACAATCTGCACTGCACGGATCCTGGAACAAAACTGCAACCCAACCATTGCGGGAGCAACCATTAAACTGCTTGTCAACATCACACCAACCAGCGGCAGCCCCAATGAGATAATCGCAAGCAAGAAAAACAGAAGCAGAAAATCATAAAAAACAATATTGTAACCAAGACAAGCCGCGTACAGTCGATCAAAAGCGATTAACTGCAAAGGTTTATAAAAAGTCGCACACACAAAAAATACTATAATTCCCAAACCAACAATATAGATACAGTCCTGACGCGTCAAAAGCACCGGATTGCCAAGCAAAAATCGCATAATCATCGCCTGATCTGCACCCGCATAACGCTGCAAAAAGGAATATAAAAATAGCCCAAATCCAAAAAAAATTGAAAGAATAACACCTAAAATCGCATCCATCTTTAAAAAGCTATGTCGTTCCAAAAAACCGGTCAAAAGAACACCCAGAAAACCGGAAAGCATACCACCCACAAGCATACACAGATAACTGCCTTGAAAAAGACAAAAGCCGAGC
The DNA here is from genome assembly GCA_016699125.1 of bacterium. Lineage (NCBI taxonomy): Bacteria > bacterium. The sequence goes on along the minus strand of CP064961.1, from coordinate 153,938 downwards.
ACCACGCCCGGCAAGGTCGCATGCGACAGTACATCAGTCATCAAGCTCATTCGACGCAGGACAACATAAACCCCAAAAAAGGCTGCAAACACGGCAAAAAAACTCATACCTACGTACACTGGCCATGCAAGCATCATACACTATCCTTGTGCCAGGAAACCACCGCTCTGCCGTACGCGCGGACCAGATCAGCATATGAACAGGAAGCAAGGTCGGTCGCTGCAAAGAGCTTTTTGTTCAGAAGCACTATGTAATCCGCATACGTCGAAATCGTATTCAGATCGTGGTGAACCATGATAATCGTTTTGCCCTTCAATTGCTCAGCTTCAAGCACAGCCAAAAGCTCAGCTTCTGTTGCCACATCCACCGCTGCAAACGGTTCATCAAGCAGATACAGTTCAGGCTCCTGTGCGAGCGCGCGAGCAAAAAAGACACGCTGTTGCTGGCCCCCGGACAGTCGTCCAATTGGGCGATCCGCATATACATCCATGCCAACTGTTTTGAGTGACTGAAAAACGATCTGTTTATCATACTCTGATGCTCGCGCCAAAAAACCTTGGTACGGATAACGCCCCATCATCACCACTTCAGATACCGTAATTGGAAAATGCCAGTCGATATTTTTTTTCTGCGGCACATACGCAACGGGCGCGGGCAGATTGTTTTGCATGTGAAACTGTATCGATCCTGAAACTGGCTTTTTAATACCCAATAACGCCTGCATTAACGTTGATTTTCCACCACCGTTTGGCCCCACAATGACTGCAAAGCTGTGGCGAGGAACGGTAAATGACAGATCATCCAACACAGGGCTCCCATCATAAGAAACTGTAAGCCCCTGCACGTCTAAGATACACGTATGTGGCGCTGTATCAATCATCGCTTATTTCCTTTCAAAAGGCTCTGGCAAAACTGGATACCCAAACCCATCCACAATGGTACGCATATTATCAAGCATCATCTGTTGATACGCCGCCGGATCGGCACCCTGCATGCCCACCGCGTCTGCAAGTAGCTCGTTTCCAAGAGTAACTTTAAAACCGAGCGTTTCGACCTTTTCGACTACCGCAATCATACTTTTTGACGGAATACATGATTCCAAAAAAACAACTGGCACTTTGTGATCTACAATAAAGTTTGCTAATCCAAGCAGGTCAGCCAATCCTGCCTGCACATCGGTGCTCACCCCCTGCAGCGCAACAACCTGAAACCCATACGCTCGTCCAAAATAGCCAAACGCATCATGCGCGGTAATTAATATTCTTTGTGCAACCGGAATTTTTGCATACGTTTCAAGCAGCTGTTGATGCAGCTGCAGCAGCCTGTGTTTATATTCAGCAACATTTTTATATAAACTATCTGCTTTCTCAGGCATTAGCTGTATAATACGTTCGGCTAACGGATCAATCACAGATGCCCACAACCAAACATCATGCCACACATGCGGATCATATACACCAGGCGCCACTTCAATAAGCTGTTTTGTATCAATGCAGGTTTGGACGGAACAGGATTTGCCGGCAATATCTGACTGCTCAAATAGATCGGTCATCTTGCCTTCCAGGTGCAACCCGTTAAAAACCAACAGATCTGCAGAGCGAATACGTGCAACATCTGATGGACGGACTTTGAACGTATGCGGATCAACTCCCGGGCCCATCAAACAGAACACGTCTGCTTCATTGCCAACAATCGACTGTACCGTTGATGCAATCATCCCTGTTGTACATACAATTGAAAGTTTGTCTGCTTTTGTTCTCTCAAAACGAACCGTTTTATAAACAATAAAAGAAAACAGACAGAACGCTAGCAGTCCAGCCACCAAGTAAGTTCGCACAGCATACCCTAAAAACAAAATGCTTTATTAAAAGTATAGCCGATTTTTAAAATAATCGAAGCTAAAAAACTATTGACCAAGCTGCCTTTCAAGCTCTTCTGGCGAAATGCAATATTGTTTTAACTCATCAAAGCTTTGATTCTGCTTGACGGCATTGATAAACGCTTTGCGTGCTACTTTCCACCGGTCAGATAGTTGGTTATGCGAACCTTCGCCAGGTTCAGTCAAAACAATAAACGTCTGCTTTTCATTGCCAGCCCTGAATGCTCGGTATGTTTTGAGAATATCATCTTTTTCATTGATTAAAGTACCATCGTCTTTGCAAAAATGCAGCAATACAGGCACTTTGATCTTACCTCTTATTTTTTCCAGGTTTTCCAGTGGCGTTGGATAGGTTGGATCAAAATGGTAGCCGGTAAACCAGGGAAAAATAAGGCGGGTTGTGCTATGCATAAAAGCTTTGTGTGCAACAAAATAAGTCAATGGCAACACCATGCAATAGGCTGCGAGCTTTTTGGCCGTATCGGTTGTTTTACCAGTATCGACTGTTGTGCTATATTTTTTTAAAACAAGATTAAGGAGTTTGCAAGAACCAGCAGCAATGCCTATCGCAACCACTTTTGCTGCATAACAGAGAGATGCGACACGTTTAACATCCAAAAACGGCACATCGAGAATAAAGCCCTTGAACGCTGCATCAATTTTTGTCATGGTCTCTTTTTCTACAGAATCATGCTCACCAGCATAGAGCCTTGCCAAAAAATTAATGAAAGTACCGGCGCCGCACGAACGCCCCTCAACCAGCAGCCTATTTTGAATGTCTTTGCCCCGCAGTGGATGTAAAAACGGCTCCTGCTCTGGCAAGCGCGTTACAATCTGTTTGACATGATCAGCCAAAACATCCACGGCAGGCTTGGTATAAAAAACAGCTGCGTCAAGCCGACCGGGCGCATCTGGATAAGCTGGGCCCTCAACGTCTGCAGTATACTCAGTGCCTTTGCCAAACGGTCCATTTTCACCAAACCCATGGGAATACAGATGAACCAGTTTTTCATTCTGTGATACGTGCAAGGGATCAGTATTTACAACAGCAGACAGAAAAACAAAATTAAAGAAAAGTATAAAATTTATAATATAAATAATCATTGAACCATTTTTAAAAAACAAAACAATTTTCTATTGTATCATGTTTTTTAAAAATGTACATCCACCTACAAAAAAAGGAGCAGTTACAGACACAAATACAACCTGCAACTGCTCCTCTCATCTATTTAACGACATTTTTTATAACCTACTATTTTTCAAAAAGATAGCTCAGAAAAGCGACTCATTAACCACTTCCAGAAACGAACTGGCGCTTGCAAAAACCATTTCCATAATGAAGGTGGCTGCTCGGACGGACTTTGAGGATTTTCAGGAGTTGTAGCAGCGCCAGTTGATTGACCATTTCCATCTGTAGTTAAACCTTGAGCAACTTGATTAAGTTGATCAGCTGGTGCGCCATTACCACCTGGCTCCACATGCTTGGCAGCCGGTAACTCTAATAGCTTTTCGACCTCTTCATCCTTAACCTCTTCAGCTTGAAGAAAGTCACTTATAATCTTGATATCGTCAATATTTTCAACCTGAATAAGGTTATCAAGCTGATCAAGTTTAAATTTTTCTTCTACCGCAAGATCCACCTCTAACTTCCTACTGCTAATCTTTTTTAAAATTTTCAAAATCATTTTTTGATACTGCTCATCAGTTGACTTTGTAACAAGCATGACCAGTGACCATAAAAAAGACTGTTTTTCTAATTCAGTTGCGTTAAACTCGGGTCCTTTTTTCAAAACGTCGAGTATAAGATTTTGCTCATGTCGGAGAAAATTTAAAAAACCTCTGTCTGTTGAGCATTCTTGTAACAATTCAAAAATATCCGCAAGCATTTCAACTTTTTGTTTGTTATTTTCTTGGATTTCTACCTTTGCAACTTGCTCAGAAAAATTTTGATCTTCCGTTTGCTCTTCCATATCAGGTTCAACACATAAGGACTCTATTTCCTCTTCATTGAATAGTTTTACATTTTTATTCTGTTTATTATATAAACGTTCATCCAATATTTCCGTTTTAACCTTTTTGAATCTGAAATACCAACCTTTAACCGGTGCATCGTTTGCTACAAAAAAGCGTTCAAGGCCTGTTTTTTCTTCCCCAGTTTCCTGATCAATCCTATCAAACAGTATCGCAATTTTAGCTTCCCCCTTCAATGGCAGCTGTGGTCTCAGTAATGCAACAAGATATAGTGATGCAAGCGCACCCTTCATTTTTCTACTGAGAGGTGAGTGCTGATGAAATATGCTCTCATTATCTTCTTGAGGGCTTCGATCAGCATTGTTATGTAAAATCCTCCCAGTAAAATATTCTCTTGTTTCCTTAAATCCAACAAAAAGCCTATTGGGAAAATAATTGAAGTGGTTCGCAAAACCATCAATGAATGAATATATAACAGGCTTATTTTTTATGTTCGTCCTTCCCACCTGATTTGCCAGATACGTGAAAGACGCCTGTCCTTTCTCTCTATCATTAAAACGTTCGGCATAGTTTTTATTTATGTTGCCACAATTAGAAATGACAAATGTAAAATGATCATGATTCCGCTGATCCCATTTCCTTTGATATCGTTTTTCTTCTACCATTTTAAACATGCAGCCTACTGGCTCTTCAAACATACACAAAGAAGGTGATACAAAAAACATATGAACTATACCAAAATAAAATGTTTTATTCTGCATATTTTTACCCTATTTATTGATTATCGTAGATTTATAACAATCTACACTACTTCAAAAATATAGACTATACATATTCATACCACGGTAATCAATAGAATTGATTATATCCTAGGTGCGCTATCCTTATGGATCATTTTTTTCAGGATTCTTTGCAAAACGACCGCTTAATCAGTGAATAGATATATATTTCAAATAGAAAGACATATTTATAGCTTTGAACAGTTTTTCATTAATAATTGACAGATTTATATTTTTATGAAATATTTAAATCAATAAATATTGTAATACCGTATTTCAAAAAAATTAAAAAATCATGGAGACACATATGTTCAATTTAAAAAATATCATTTTGCTGACAACAACCATATCACTAAGGTGTGTCCTCAATTTAATTAGCAGGGCATAAAAGCTTCAACCATATGTGCATAGATGCGATGTAAAGCATAGATTGAAAGTTTCTAGCAAGTTTTTCAAAACGCATAGCAATGCCGCGAAAATGCTTGAGTCGTGCAAAAAGATTTTCAACTACGTGCCGATTTTTATATAAATGAGGATCAAATTCTGGATTTAGCCCAGTGCTATTTTTTCTTTTTGGTATAATTACTTGCATCCCTTTTGTCCGTCCATAAATACGAATACTATCAGCATCATAGCCTTTGTCAGCGATAAAATATTCTGCTCCTTCGGCCAGATCGATTAATTCGTTTGCAACCTTTGCGTCGTGCACTTGACCCCCAGTGATTTTAAAATTGAGCGGATTTCCATGCGCATCGGTGCACATATGAATCTTTGTAGTAAGTCCACCAGCGGATCTTCCAATTGCTCGCTCTTGACCACGCTGAGCTCCAGTCGCATGTTGGTGAGCTCTAACATAACTTCCGTCGGCGAATACCCATTCTTTATCAACTTCTTTTCGTAGCATAAAAAAAACCTTCCCATAGCCCTTTTTTTGACCAACGATTAAATCGATTAAATGCTGTTTGCCACGGACAAAATTCGGATGGAATATCCCTCCATGGTCCTCCAGTCCGCAATTTCCAAAGAATTGCTTCCATTATATTCCGCTCATTGCCCCACAGGTGGCATCCATGCTTACATAGTATCTCTTCTAGTTGTGACCAAATACCGTCTGTAATAACTCGACGTACCATTGCTCATCCTCGTTGCTGATTTCTGATACAAAAAAACTTATCATTTTGTAGTAAAAATGCAACGTCATTACCTCATTTCAAATTGAGGACACACCTTAGCTACGCACGCACAAGAATACGAAGCTATTGCCTATCAAAAGTATAGTGACAAAAACTATTATAATGAGATTACCATAAAAAAAGATGAAAGACTTTATGCCCAAGATCTTATCTTTGTATCAAAAACAAAAGCAGAGCAGAAAAGACTACATAACTATTTGAATGATATCACAGAAATAGAAAGACTTTTAGAAGGCGTAGAAAATCTATACTGTCCCGGAATAATGAATGATCAAGCATACGAAAATCGTTTGAAATTTTATCATGATAGCATTGCTCATGCAAAAACATTGGATGCAGCTGGCCAACAGCAAGAGATTTTAAGAATGATAAGCGAAGGACCAGAACTCATTAATGATCAAGATCTGTACACTATCATTCAAGCAGCATCAAAAGGAAAAAACCTTTTGGAAATTATCGCATCAAGTACCGAACAGAGACTAAAAGAGTATAACCAAAGACAAAGAGAGTCTGTAGAAAATAGAGGGATAGTTATAATGTACGGTTCTGGTGTTGTTGCGCTTGGATATTCAGTTCTTAGATCGCTAGGAATAATAAAGTAGTGCATGTAACTATTTTATGATCTCATTTTCTTTCTATTCAATATAACGTTTTTGCGGAGGGTTGTGTGCCCAACCCTCCACGCAGCCTGCACAACCTTGCAGGTTGACCGGCTTTTTTGCAGGTGAACTTGGCGCCTCGCTCATTTCATTCGCTGCATCGCCTTCGGACATCCACCTTCATCTGATTTCATACTTTTTTTAAATCAAGCAAAAAGTAACCTTAGCAGCCGTCATGCAATCTGAATACGAAGTAGTCAGGTCGCATATTCGGCGTTAATGAAGCGATCAACCTGCACAGGTTACACGGGGCGGGTTGGAGGGTTTCATGCATAACCCTCCATAAAAAACACATAACTTTAAAGACAAAAAACAGTGATCATGAAATAAAACTTACACAATCACTAAAAAAAGAAAAAAGAAGAAAAAACAAACATAGCTTTGAAAAGATTTATCAATCTTAATAAGTAGATACATGTTTTTTGCGGAGGGTTGCGTGCCCAACCCTCCAACCCACCCAGCACAACCTTGCAGGTTGAATGCTTTATTGCAGGTGAACTTGGCGCTTCGCTCATTTCATTCGCTGCATCGCCTTCGGACCTCCACCTTCATCGGATTTTTAATCTTTATACCTTTTTTTAAATCAAGAAAGCGTCGACCTTAGCAGCCGTCATGCAATCTGAATACGAAGTAGTCAGGTTGCATATTCGGCGTTAATGGAGCGGTCAACCTGCACAGGTTGCACGGGGCGGGTTGGAGGGTTTCGTGCATAACCCTCCACAAAAAAACACAACTTTAAAAACAAAAAAAACAGTGATCATGAAACAAAATTCGGACATCCACCTTCTTCGGATTTTATACCTCATTTTAAATCAAGAAAGATTGCCACCAGACACATAAACATACTTTTTTAACATCAAGAAAGAGTCGACCTTAGCAGCCGTCATGCAATCTGAATACAAAGTAGTCAGGTCGCATATTCGGCGTTAATGAAGCGATCAACCTGCACAGGTTGCACGGGCTGCGTGGAGGGTTTCGTGCATAACCCTCCACAAAAAACACATAACTATTAAAAACAAAAAAACAACGAGCATGAAATAAAATTCGCACAATCATTTAAAAAAAAAAGAAAAAACAAAAATAGCAAAAAAAACAACGATCATAAAACAAAAACCTATTTTTGACTTTTTCATCTGAAACTAATGGTTTACAACCTTGAAACAGTATTGCTATGATACTGCAAAAGATTAACAGAGGAGATTGCATGAAACTCAAAGAAAGCGGCATGATAACAGCATTATGTGTTGGATTGTTGCGCTTAGTCACCGAGTCGATCGATTACGCAAATATCAAAGCAGTCATTGTCAAACCGGTCATCGACATGAGCAGTCATTTTCCATTCTGTTACGACGCTCCCATTGCAGGACAAGATGTAAGTTGCAGGCGAGCAAATCAAGGACTTTTTGGTGAACTGGTTGACTGTTGCTACGGATGGGCCGAGGCAGTAAAAATAGATTACGACAGATGTATTTATGGATTTGATGAATACACCGGACAGCCTTATTCAACCATGTGGGTCAAAAAAAATGCTATCAAACCGCTACGTGACCTAAGCCCTTCGCTCATGAAAGCGATTCCAGATTTACGCAAAAATCAAAAAAATCTTGTTTTAATAACGCCATGGAACGGTTTTTCAGTTGGCACGCGGTTCGTACGAGCGCCAGAATGTGATACACAAGAAAGTTATGCATGTTACATTCCACAGTTTGAACTAGAAAAAATATCGATCGAATACATCAATAAAGCCGATGCAGTTCTGGTTGAAAAACGGGACAAACGAACGACACGAGCTTTATTTCTTGGCATTTTAAGACATCTTATCCAACACGCAGCAGCCCAAAAAGAGGCTGGCATCGTTGCGTATGTGTGGGGCGGATGCAGCTACATTGAAGCTCATGAAAAAGCTGATTATTGGCTCGACTCAGACGTGTGGCACCGACACAAACAGACAGAAATGTATACCGGTTACGACTGCTCAGGACTGGTGTGGCGGATTGCCCAAACTGCAGGAATCAATTTTCCATGGAAGGTATCAAAACTGATCGGGTCAGAAGGTAAAGAAGTAACCAACTACGAAAACCTTCAAAACGGTGACATCATCTGGGTGCAAGGGCATGTTATGATTGTTTCAGACATTGAAAACAGTAAACTCATCGAAGCTGCTGGTTATCATGGCGGTCGTGGCTATGTGTATGAATGCAGCCTGCATGAGAGATTTGCCGGCATCACAACCTATCAGCAGTTATTTGAATGTTTTTTGAACAATGAGCCAGTTCAGATAATGAATGCAGCAGGAATAGTAACACAGACAAGTAGCATCAGATTTATTTCACTGCTTTCAGCAGAGTAATCAAAAATAGAACATTTTTCATTGAACATAATGAATATCTTGCTTTTTTTTATAATCAATTTACAATATGTCATTAATAATTTTATGTTTTCAACAACAACCAGCAGGGCAGTGTATGAATTTTTCAAAATATTTTATTTTTTTTGGGCTTATTATATCGTTTGGCAATGTGCGGGGCGGGTTGACTAAAAACGTCGAAAATTTTATGAATTCAAGCAAGCTGAACAACTTTAACTTTACCAATTTTAACTTGAATGATAATAATCAGCTACAGGCCCTTGCACAGATCGGACAGACTTTTGTCAACAACTCTTTTTGGCAGATGCAGATAGGATTGGCACTTTCGACTGGCACCGCATTTTTTCTGTATGCCTTTATTGTTAACAGCTGTACAGAGAATAATATTAAAAGCTCAGCTAAGAATGCTTTATCCTATTTCTTCATACCCACCGGAGCTATTACCCTTCATACAGCACTGAATTGGTTCATGTTCCAATCAGTGATAAAAGCCGCAAAAATATAGCTCAAGGAATACAAAATGAATTTTTCAAAAAAATACCTCATTATCTTCGGACTGATTATATCGTTTGGCAATGCACAGTGTATGTTTTTGCCCAATCCACCGCTAAAAACTGACCTGTGCACAGTCTCATTAGTAACTGTCGCTGCTCTCTTTCAGCTGTGTCGCACGCCACATAATCCTGTTATTTTACACATACTTGCAACATCTATTGGTACAGGAACAACGCTTTCGCTTTTAGCAAACAATACATACCCATTTGGACATTTAATGGCATGGGGTCTTGTTGGTGCTGCATCTTTTGATTTTTTGATACTAAAAGATTAGCGTTCTAAACTTTGACCTGATATAAAAGAAAGAGGCCTTAGGAGAATATAAGCTTTTTTGTGGGACCTGCGATAGGCATTCGAAACACCATTACCATATGCAAACCCAAAGTAACCACACAACATTAAAAACTCAGCTATCAATGGATGCATGGTGGGATACTCTGCAATACCAGCTTTAGCCTTTCGCAATACTTCATTTTTTATACCCGCAAGTTCTTCCAACTTCTTTTTATCAAGCTTTTCATTCATGATCAGTTCATTCACCAATTTTCTTCCGGCAGCGTCGTTCGGATAGATTTTTTTTGCCTCATGTTGCATACAACGCCGCACATCCTCTACGATAGAGGTAGCTTCGATTTTTTCAATAGATTCCCCAGCAGCAATTTTTAGATTTAAATTCGATCGAAAAAAATCGCCCGACTGACATGTGTCAAAAGCACTATAGAAATCGAGCAGCAATACTGACCGATCATCTGCCTGGAACCCGATACGGACGACTACATCGACATCATCATACATTGGTACTACCTGATCGTTTGCCTGAAAAATCGCAGAAACAACAATTAGATTAATAAAAATTACTGTTTTTAAAAGATTATTCATAAACTTCCTCTTTCACCTTCTCAAAGCTTAACTACGCCATCTTTAATCGTAGTACAACCTCGCAACCGTACGTCAATTATCCAATTTACCTCGCATAAAAGCAATAATTTCACATAATTGCAATTCGTTTGGTTCACACCTTGGCCTTTTGGCTATCTTTCAAAGCTGTCGCTTGTCCATGATCCCTACGATACGCATTCAAAACACCACTGTAATATGCAGACCCAAAATATGTTCCCCAACTCCAAAACCAAACTATAAATGAATTCTTTTGCTGATAATCCGCCGCACCGGCTTTAGCCTCTTTTAATACTTCACTTTTTATGTTGGTAAATTTTTCAACATTACACTCATCAGAACGTTCTTTCGTGATACGTTCTTCTATACCCTTTTCTACAGCAACCTTAATTTCATTTTTACTATCTTCAAAGCCCTCTAATTTTCGGAACCCCGAATTCAACATATTCACCATTTCTGTTTTACGATGAGTTAAACAGAACCGCAGATACTGATCTAATGATAAATCTTCCATCTTTTGCAAATCAAATCCCTTGCCAATCATTAGCTTTGAAATCTCTCTAAACCATGCTTCGGACTGGCAAGAATCTGAAGTGATCGATACAGCAAGATTTAAAGCATCTTCAACCACTCTTCGGTTATATGCCTGAAAAGTAATCGGTATAACAACCGGGCCAATCAAAACTATTACGAGTAGCTTTTTACCCATATTCTCCACCCATTAATACTTAAAACTTTTTACTATTTTTCAGTCTAAAACTAAAATCTGTAACTGTCAAAAAACGGTAAAAGCTTATTAAAAATATAGATTTTTTATTTTTTTCTGGTTTACTTACTTCTAAACAACACTATCACAAACAGCAAGGAAACAATGGAATATGCACTCGTTAGCTTGAGCCAAGCACCCTGGTATGTATGGATTGGACTGGTCTGTGGAATTTCGTTGATCATTAAAAGCACGAAAAGTATTGCCAGCACACTCGTTTCACTGGTCAACCTGCCAACAACCATACTCACCTTGAGCGTTCAATATTTTAAAAATGCATCAGTCACACAGCTTTGGTATTTTGGAACCGCCTCTGGCATTGGCGTTTTTATCGGATATTTCTTTTCTTACGCAACCCCTTTTATGATCTGGCGCGCATTTCGTGCGACCACGACACCGGGCACATATCATGGAACAGGCATGCTGGCACTGTTTTTGGGCATAAAATATATGCTTGGAACATTGCAAGGCACTGAAATGTTACGCATGAATGATGTATGCAAAAATATAGATTTCATGGTAAGTGGATTTTTTGTTGGCTATTTTGGCGGTGCATTTTTGAGATGGATCCAAAACCGTTGCAACAGAAAAAAATAGTGTATATTCAGCAACCTGCCAGCTAGATACGTCATTCTTTTTGTCATTACTTTTTGGCCAAAAGTCGCTATACTTTATTAAGAATATCATAGTAAAGATATGCTTGAGTTATCTCATATCATTTTTAAAATAGATAGAGGGCTGTTATGAACAGTACTGAAAAACTTGAAAAACTAAGGCACTCCGCAGCACATCTTTTGGCACAGGCAATCAAAGAGCTCTTTCCAAAAACACAACTGACCATCGGTCCTGCAACGCCAGAAGGTTTTTTTTATGACGTATTGCCAGAAAAGAATTTTAAGGAAGAAGATTTAAAAATTATTGAAGCACGGATGCATGAGATTGCAAAAAGAAATTTACCGCTAACGCATGAAAAAATTGCAAGGACTGCAGCCAAAGAACTTTACAAAGATAATCGATTTAAAACTGAACTCATCGACGGCATACCCGATGAAACAGTAGGCATTGCACGACAGGGTGACTTTTATGACCTTTGTCGCGGGGGCCATGTTGAAAACACATCAGAAATTAAATACTTTAAACTACTGACAATTTCAGGTTCTTACTGGCGAGCAGATCGAAATGGACAAGCGTTGCAAAGAATTACAGGCACCGCATTCTGGACGGAACAGGAGCTAAAGAATTATGAGCAACAGAAAGAGGATGCCTTAAAATATGATCATCGGCGCATCGGAAAACAACTTGACCTGTTTTCATTTCATGAAGAAGGCGTCGGTTTTCCATTTTATCATCCACGTGGCAAAACAGTTTTAAATGTGCTAACCAGTTTTTTAAAAAAACTACTTGATCGCTACGGTCACGTTGAGATTGAAACACCAACCATGCTGAGCGATGAGCTTTGGAAACGGTCTGGGCACTATCAGTTTTATAAAGACAACATGTATTTTTCAACCATCGATGAATGCGAATATGCAATCAAACCGATGAACTGCCCAGGCGCCATGTTAATTTATAAAGAGCGCCCACGATCCTACCGCGATCTTCCACTGCGACTTGCAGAGTTTGGACACGTACATCGTTATGAACTTTCCGGCGTACTGCACGGCTTGTTTCGTGCACGCGCATTTACTCAAGATGATGCACACATTTTCTGCACTCCAGAACAGCTTGATCATGAGATTGCCAACCTTATTCGTCTCCATCATGAGCTGATTTCAAAATTTGACTTCAAAAAGACCTCAGTTCGTGTTGCCACAAAACCCGCCAAATCATTGAGCAGTGACCAACTTTGGGAAACAGCAACGAATGCTCTGATTCATGGACTCAAAACAGTAGGGTATGAGTTTGAAATTACACCAGGCGAAGGTGCATTCTATGGACCAAAGATCGAATTTCATCTTTTAGATTCGATGGAACGTTCATGGCAATGCGGAACTATTCAGGTTGACTTTTTTCAGCCAGAAAATTTTGATCTTACCTATGTCACAGCGACTGGGGCAAAAGCTCGACCAGTCATCATTCACCGCGCACTTTACGGCTCAATGGAACGTTTTTTTGGCATTTTGCTTGAACATTATAAAGGCAAACTACCATTCTGGCTTGCGCCTGTTCAGATGAAAATATTACCAATCACCGACCAGCAGATCGATTATGCCCATTCGGTTGCACGACTCGTAAAAGAGGCTGGCATTCGCGTTGCCATTGATGAATCGTCTGACCAGATTTCAGCAAAGATTAAAACGGCATACGAAGAAGCGGTGCCATGGGCAATCATTGTGGGCAAAAAGGAGCTTGAAAAAAACAGTGTAACATTACGATATCTTGATGGAAAACAGGAATTTGACCTATCAATTGAAAAACTAATCGAAAAGGCACACGCACACAACTAGCGATGCTTTGTAACACTAACACGCGCACACATTGAAAACAATGGGCAGGTTGAACATTTGGGACTTTGGGGACGGCATACGTTCTGTCCCCACATTACTAACAAACTATTAAACTGTATCCAATATTTTTCTGGAATCACGTTACACAATTGAGCTTCGGTCTGCTCTGCTGTTTTTGTCTGCACAAGACCCAAACGATTTGAGATACGATGCACATGCGTATCGACACACAAAGCGGGAATACCATATGCATACGAAAGAACTAAATGAGCGGTTTTAAGACCAACTCCGGGCAATGCCCGGAGTTGCTTGACGGTTGGAACAATTTTTTCAAAGCGCAGCTTTAGGCAAATTGAAGAAATCGTCTTTATAGTATACGATTTTTTTTTATAAAAACCAACTGGAAAAATAATAGTCGCTATCTCTTGCTCAGAAAGGCAGGACATGGCCATCGGGTCTTTGGCTTTTGCAAACAGTCGCCGCGAAGCCTCAAAGCTTATCTTATCCGTCGTACGGAGACTCAATATGCAACTAATCAATATAAGATATGGATCTTTACCATAGATTTCAATAATCTTTTCTGCCGCAGGTCGCTCAAAACTTTTGGTAGATACAGTCAAAATCTTGACCAAGTTGTCAATGTTTATCACGTATATCCTGTTCACAAACAGTTAATCACAATGATTTTAATGCATTTTTTGCCCATTTGGAACCTGAAAATCCACAGTTGCCAAACAGATCGCGCCCTGACTATCTATGTTATTATGTTCATATTTTTTTAAATTACCAAATAAATGATGCGATTAAAAATCTGCACATACAAACAATGCCTGATGCGATAAGCATAAATTTTAAAAACTACATGGCTGGGGCGGCAGGATTCGAACCTGCGCATGACGGGTCCAAAACCCGTTGCCTTACCGCTTGGCCACGCCCCACAGTTAATGATTTTTCAAATAATTAGTAATTTTCTTCATCAGAATAGCTGTAGCTACCACCCGATTGCATTACTTTGTTGTATTCTTCTATCACGGTACTTTCTATCATCTGACGTGTTTCGCCATTCAATGGATGTACAATATCACGAAAAGTACCATCTCTTCGTTTACGCGACGGCATAGAAACAAACAAACCTTTATTTCCCTCAATTACTTTGAGATCACGAACGATAAAGCTGTTGTCAAAGACTATTGTTGCATATGCCTTTAAACGCCCAACTTCCTTAGTTGGAAAAACTTTTACTTCTGATATTTTCATTGCGTAAATCCTTAAGCGGAACCTTTTCGTGCTTCTTTTCTACTACTCCAACACGCAGATTATTGTACCGCAACTATAAGGTTTGTCAAACATTTTGAATTATCTTTTAATAAAAGGCTTTTTTTAAAAATAAAACGGTGAAAAAAGGGGTGAAAAACAGGTACATTTTTACCCCTTTTTGATAGCGAGTCCTAGATATACAATTAAGCTTGCATAGGCTTGTAAGGATAACAATAGAGCATATTGATTATTAGACTGAGCAATATTGCATTGACGCACAAAAAAACAGAGTCCATAACTACACACATACGAAAATAAAACGAGCCTTAATAAATGCATTTTTTTTAAAGACACAAACTCATCTTTCCGTTGTAGCTTTTGCTCATCCTGCGGCTTTATCTCATGCTCAGGGACAGGTACCGTCTGAAGAACTTCGGCACCTCCTCCAAACGGTTCATGAGTCTCCTGCGTGCTTGAACTATCTGAATTACACTCTGTTTCTGCTTCAGAAGAACCAGCTGCAGTCGTTTTACCTACTATCGTGTCTGCAATGGCATAAGCAAACCTTAAGCTCCGTTTAAGGAGCCTATCAAATTTGCTATATTCACCCGGATACGGACAAGATTCATTTTGAAAAGTTTTTTTCAGAAGTTCTAACCTATCAAGATACTCTCTATTAATGACCAAAAGTTCAATTGACAACAACATGGCATAAATATCATGTTTAATTTTCAACTCCATATGCCGATCTTTTTTAGAGGCACCCGTAAAACTTTTATGGGCCTGCAAAACTTTGTCAAATGCTGGTATCTCATCTTTGGGGACATAATGTGTTAAAAAATTAAGAAAAACCAATCTATTATAATTTTTAATATAACTCCAAGCCTCTTTAAGCCGTTCTGTATTAAAATAGGTTACAGGAAAAGCATCACTCAAAGTTATTGGTAGTTCATCAGAAAAGAGGCTACATGAAAAATCGGTTAACTTATCATTAACCATAACATCAAGTATCTGACATTCATCTTTATAGTCAGTCAACCATAAATCTTTAAAATCAGGACTATTGAAACAAAAGGTTAGGTCAACTATGTTCTGATCAATATCAAGCAAAACAGACCATCCTTCTCTTTCTTGATCATAAAGAATAGTTCCTCCTGGCGCCACAATACTAAAAAACTTTGTAACCTGTGAAGGAATATGCTGATTGTCCATACTATGTAACACATTTACAAACAAAAAAAGAGCTCCCAGAAGTATCATATCTGCAATCCATACTAATCATCTACCTGTTCTGATTATACGAAGATTGAAGCTGATAAATCTATACATTAAGCTTTTTTTTGAAATACACGCAATTTTGCCGAGCGAGATGCACGATTTTGCTTAAGTTCATCGTCAGAGGGAGTTACTGGCTTTTTTGTTATCACCGTACCATGGCCAAGCTGTTCATAGTCTTTAAAAAACCTCTTCACTAACTCATCTTCTAATGAATGGAAACTGATGCATACAATACGCCCACCTGGCAACAACACATCATATGCGCCTTTTAGAAATGATTTAATATTCTCAAGTTCATTATTTACCCTGATACGCAATGCTTGAAACGTTCTGGTTGCAGGGTGAATTTTTGTATCTTTTTTCCAAGGACATACTGATAAAATAACCTGTACAAGCTGACCAGTTGTTGAAAACCTCTTTTTCTTGCGAGCCTGCACTATCGCTTTTGCAATTACCCTTGAATAACGATCTTGGCCATAATCCCAAATAAGTTGCGCAAGTTCATATTCAGATAAGCTATTGACAAAATCTGCAGCTGTTTGGCCAAAATGACTTGCCGACATTCTCATATCCAATGGAGTATCAATACCAAAAGAAAACCCATCTTTCTCATGTATCTGCATAAACGATGTTCCAAAATCAGCCAAAATCCCCTTTATAGATCCTTTTTGTTGCGTATTTAAAAGTTTATAGAGGTGTGCAAAACTACCCCAGACCGGTATAAAGCGATCGGTGAAATCATTATGTATTAACATGCCAAACTGATCTAGCGAGTCCTTATCCCAGTCAATACCAAGTACCTTACAAAAAGGATCCGAATCTAAGATAGCCCGTGTGTGACCACCTGCTCCAAAGGTTGCATCAACATAGATACCTGTATCTTGCATTAAATAAGAAATAACTTCCTGTTTGAGAACAGAAACATGAACAATCGTATATCCCAATCTAATCCCTGCCCATCAACACTATAGTAATTGAATATAACGCTTTACATGACCCATGTAAATATAAAAATCAGTTTTTAGAGCCAAACTGCTCAACCAGATTACTCAGTCCAACGTCACGCGAACCCTTTACGAGCACAAAAGGAGCCGATAACATCTCTTGGTTGAGAATATCCACAGCCATCTTCCAATCAGGGACCTGTATAACTTCGACTGAAAAGGGTGCAGTTTTTTGGATCCAGCAGACCATTTTTCCAACAAGAATAACTTTCTTGATGGAGGGAACTTTGCGTAAAAATCTACCTATCTGTCTATGCCAAAATGGACTATTGATACCAAGGCCCAGCATATCACCAAGCACAGCAATTTTTTTGCCCGTGCCTTCAAGCTGCTCAAAAGCCATAAGTGCTGCTTTCATGCTTTCAGGATTGGCATTATAACAGTCATTAATTAAAACGCCACCACCAAATTTACAGCTCATCTCCTGAAAGCGACCCTCAACCGTCACGACCGACTGTATACCCTTGATAATCACCTCATCGGCAACACCAAGAAGCTGTGCAGCTGCAGCAACCGCTAAGGTCTGAAAAACAATACCGGCATGTGGTTTTTTTATGTTTAAAGTATATTTTTTATTATATAGTTTAATAATAAAATTAATCTGTGCACCGACAACCCTCACCTTTCTTGCTTGGATCTGGTTACTCATCTTTGCACCGAATTTTATGACAGGATGCAAATAAGATACATCGCTCAAAATTGACTGATCACCATTGATAATACCGATATTATCTTCCTTGAAAAACTTAAAAATATCCCTTTTTTCAATTGCAATATCACTCAAAGAGCCAAGGCCTTCCATATGTTGATGTCCAATATTGGTAATAATACCTATCGTAGGTCGAACAATGTTGGCAATCTGAGCCATTTCACCTCGATGAGAAATACCCATTTCAAAAATAGCAACCTTGTGCTGTGGTCGTATGCGCATAATATTTATAGCACTCCCAAGCAGTGTATTCTGATTATTAATTGATGCAATATTTTCAATATTAGCACTCGTTAATAAATGTGACAAAGCCTCTTTGGTTGACGTTTTTCCAACAGACCCGGTAATGCCGACTACTTTACCCTGATAAGCAGACCGCCATGCAAACGCCAACTGTAAGAGCGCATCAAAGGTACTAGGAACAATAACTATTAACTTTTCTTTGAGTAATGCCTTGTCGATAGCTGATAAGATATCAGCTTTATGCTGCTCTATAAAAATTCCAGCTGCACCCTTTTTTAGCGCATCTTCAAGAAACATATGTCCATCAACACATTTACCGTTTAATGGAATAAAAATATCACCTACCTGTAGCGTCCTTGAATCTATAGAAACAGACACTTCTTTAGGGAAAAAATACTGTTTAATAAAAACATTCGATAAAGAATGGATCAAAAATTTCTCATCAAATTGCATGGACACCCCGTCTTTTATGAACACTACTACCAATCTTTTTACGTAATACTATTTCTTACTCTAGATAACACACCATTGTATATTTTCCTTTGATTTGGGGAACAACATGTCCTTTTTTTTATCCTTTGTCAAGTAAAGAAATAAAAAATAAACATAGAAAAACAATATTAACGAACTACGCGCCTCAATTTTGAACCCTCAATTGGCATGATAATGCCCTGTTTTTCAAGTAGTTCAATAATTCGAGCTGATCGATTAAATCCTATTCGAAATCTTCTTTGCAATAAGGATATTGACACGGCCTGCTCCTGCTTAACAAACGTTATAACCTCTTTATAAAAATCAGAATCTTCTATCATATCAGGTAAGCTTGTAACAGAAGTTTCAACACAGTGTATATAAGAAGGTGAACCAAGTTTACGAATACAAGAAAGAAAAGACTCTAACTCATGCAGTTTGAAATATGAACCATGTATTCTATCTAACGTTCCAGCTGTTGGATTTAAAAAAAGCATGTCACCTTTGGTTAATAACCTTTCAGCACCACACACATCCAAAACAGTACGAGAATCAACCCGAGAAGCAACCCGCAAACAGATGCGTGCAGGAAAATTTGCTTTCACAATTCCAGTTACCACATCAACAGAAGGTCTTTGTGTCGCAATAATCATATGAATTCCGGATGCTCTTGCCATCTGTGCAATACGAATAATAAGCGTTTCAAGCTCTTTACCTGCAGTTAAAATCAGATCAGAAAACTCATCAATGACTATCACAACAAATGGCATTGCACTGCCTTTATTTTTATGCATTTGATTAAATTCATACAGACTACGCGCACCACAAGCGGCCATTTTTTCATAACGGTCCTCCATCTCTTGAACTACCCATTTCAAAACACGTACCGCTTCAGGTGCTTCAGTGACAATGGGAAATAACAGATGTGGTATATCTGCAAAAACCGAAAACTCAAGCCGCTTAGGATCAATAAGTATCAACTTCATTTTATCAAAACTATTTTTATGCAATAAGCTTACTAACATCGTATTGAGCACAACAGACTTTCCAGAACCGGTCGATCCTGCCAACAATAAATGAGGCAACACCGCAAGATCAACTATCACAGGTTCGGATAACACATTAACACCCAAAATTAATGGTAATAGCTTGTCACTATTGCAATATTGATCAGCAACAAACAGATCTGCAAACAGAATCAACCTTCTGGCAGTATGTGCAACTTCAAATCCAACTACCGCTTTTCCTGGAATGGGTGCCAAAATTCGCGTTGAAACTGACTCAAGAGCCATTGCAAGATCATCTTCCAATGCCATAATCTTACTCAACTTAATATCAATAGCTGGCTGATATTCAAACAACACAAGAATTGGTCCAATATGAACTTCAGTAACATGACCTTCTATCCCAAAACATGCTAATTTTTTTTCCAAAACGACTATCTTTTGATCAATCTGCAGAGCCGCTTGCTCTTCCATTTTGCTTGACACTACTGTCTCTGTAAAATGGGCAGCTGCAAGACAGGGATGATACCCACTCTTTTTTTCGTTCAACACCACATAGTGCTTGCCAGTTTTAACATGATTAGTAGAAATATCTGTTTGAATATGACCAAAAACCTCTTTTTGCTTAGATCTGGAATCCTCAGCCTGTAAATCGGTTTTTGTAACAGAAGACAACATTCGATATACATTTGATACTACACCCTTTAAAAACTGATAAAAGAAAAGAAAAAAAGCACAGAGCTGAAACAAAACTGTTTTTAAAACAAACAATAACCCCTCGATGTACGCACACTGATAAATCAACAGAATCAGTATAAAAAACAGTCCCTGAATAATGTAATCACAAAACGAAGCATGATCTTTTAACAGAGACGCAAAGAAAAAGCCAACGATTCCCCCTGCATCAAAAGAGAAAACCTGTAGTTGTTGGAACGAAGCCAGTGAAGATAGTATTGCAATACAAAACGGCAGACAAAACAAAGCGAAGAATCTTTCCCAAGGATAAAAACCGTTTTGAAAAAAATAAAAATACATCATAGCCCCACAAACAAAAGCCACTGCGTACATGCCAATAGAACCTACTAAAAAAAATAAGAAAGAACTAATTGCATTACAGATAATAAAAAAAGGATGTCCTTGACCAAAATTATCAGAAGCAGTCAAAAAGAAATTGTTTTCAAAACGATGCACGAAAACGGCAAACATAACCAAAACGGTAGACAACGCAAAAATAGAATTTTGCAAAAAAATATTTTTCAACATTAATAAGACCTTAATCATTCTTTTTTCAATCCTACAATATGTACAGAAATAATCGCAAGATAAGCAAGGCAAACTACAGCAGATTAAAAAATTGCTTTTTTTATAAAAAAATTTGAAACTGAATCAAAGACCGTATGATCAAAGATACTTTTAAAGTACTGTTTTTAATGACGGATAAAGAACTGCAATGTACAAATCATATGCCTCCCTATTCACATTTTTTTACTTTTAACCGTTACCAAAAATCTGGCCATGAATCTTACTTTGCACAATAGTTCTTACAATGAACCTATCTTAAGTGGTAGCTGCAAAACAGAAGTTGGCACTCTAATGCAACAACAGGATTTATTGATAGCACAAGATAAAGCGAAACTGATAAACAATCAGAATATTACACACAGACTAAACTATGAATGCGATCACATCGAAATTATAAAAGATCCTTTAATAACTGTTAACCAGCTTTCTAGATACTCAAAAGAATTAAAATCAAAAAATAACGACCCAATCGCATTCAAAGAGTCTAGTAAAATGAAAATTGGCTCTAGCTGTTTTAAATAATTATTCAAAACAGGGAAACTGCTCTACTGATGGCTTCTCCAAATCAAACATCTCTTTACAATTTTAAAAAAATCATTATATATTGTAGGAGGGTTAGATAAAGTATTTGAATTGCATGACTGAATCGATAAGATATTGCAAAATGTCCAAACAACTTTTTTAATAAAAGTTACGTTTGACAAGGGCAATATCACCATTGTAAGAATCGAAAGGAGGCCAATCGACCTACTAAAAAAAGGCTATACAACACGTCACTGTAAGATGTCTTATTTTACAGTTTATCTATCTAGTTCAGAGTAATGAGGAGTTAGTTTTATGAATACAATACGTATTAAATTTTTAGGTGCAGCAATAGGTTTTACAAGCATGCTGTCAGTAGTTGCAGATAGCAATAATAACAGCGCACCGTTTATAAATCTTCGTCCAGCATCACGCGACACTGCTGGCAAAATCGTCGGAACAACAAGTCATCATACAGCTATCCCAGAAATGGAAGCACTGTACGGTACCTTGTCCTCACGTTTTAAATATAGCGAATCTTTAAAATCAAGTGGAATTGCAAAAGCATTTTTAGGATCATCAATCGTTACTGGTACTGCTGACGATAATCAACAAGTGATTGTTTCAGGATCTGCTGTTGCTGGACGTGCATCAGGCGATCTACTTGCTGAAAACTTCTATCTTCCAAGAGATTTCAAAAGCACATTAACATTCAAGCCAAAAGTTCAACGCTTCCAAGTAGATTTCAATTTTTATATGGCTTTTGATGAATGGGTAGAAGGCTTGTACTTCAGAGCATTTGGACCATTTGTTCATTCACGTCATGAATTAGGCTTTAATGAACAGGTTAACAAAGCAGGTACCGCTGGATATGAGGCCGGTTTTTTTGATAAAACAGCGATCACCTCTGGCAACCTTTTAAGCTCATTTGCTGATTATGCAGCTGGAACAAAAACAGTAACCAGCTCAACAGTAAAAGCAAATGCATTGCAATATGCAAAAATAGACAATCAAAAACATTCAGAAAATGAGTTTGAATTGCGTTTTGAAGTCGGTTATAACGTTTTGTTGGATGAAGACTACCATTTTGGATTGAACTTCCAAGCAGCTGCTCCAACAAGCCGCAAACCACATGCAGTATTGCTTTTTGAACCAACAGCTGGTAACGGTAAACACTGGGAAGTTGGCGGTGGCGTAACTTCACATTACACCGTGTGGAGATCAGAAGATGACGAAAAACGCTTTGATTTTGTATTTGAAGCTGATTTCACTCATCTATTAAAAGCACGTCAAACACGTACTTTTGATCTAAAAGGTAAACCATTAAGCCGTTATGCTTTGGCTGAAAAAATGATGAAAAACGTTGACCTTGGCGCAGGAAATGCAACCACAAAACCAAACTATCAGTTCGCAGCAGAATATGCTCCCGTTGCAAACATCACTACCCTTGATGTAAAAACAAGCGTAGGCGTACAGGCAGACGTGGTTGGTATGTTCAACTTCACCTGCAGAGGCTGGAGCTTGGATCTTGGTTATGAGTTCTTTGGCGGAAGCACCGAAACAATCCATCAAGATACCGACGCCGATGACAAGCTGATCACCTTTGCTGCAAACACCTGGGCATTAAAAGGCCTTTCATCAGTGTACGGATTTGAAAGCACCAACACCATTGCATTGTCAGCAACAGACAGCGCTGCAACAGTAAACAGCTCAAAAGTAACAGGAACAACAAATATTGGAATTGATTCCGCCGTTGCAGCATACAACGCAACTAACAGTCAAGCATTAAATGATAAACCAAGTGGAACAGCAATCAATACATCATCAGCTCCTGTGTTAATTGCATTAACTGATATTGATTTTGAAGGCGCAGAAACCAAACTTCAATCACACAAAATCTTCACCCATGTAAACTACACCTGGATCGATCGTGAAGATTGGATTCCATTCATTGGTATCGGTGCTGAAGTTGAATTCGGCCGTGGAAGTCACCACAATGACAACGATGATAATACCTCTGCAACGGTTACAAGCAACATAAGCTCAACCGTAAATGGCGCGTTGTCCCAGTGGGGTGTATGGTTGAAGGGCGGATTGTCCTTTAATTAAAGGTAGATGTAACATTTTTTAATGTGTTAGATCTCCAAATGGTAAAGCAATAGTACTCAAGGCTGATTGGTGCATAATCAATCAGCCTTTTTTATTATCGATTGCGTTTTTTGGGCAAATGAGGTATACCTGGTCAAGAGTCTTTTAATCATAAAAAGGAGAGACATGCTTACCTCACTTTATAATCCACAGTTCTTGCTATTCATTGGACTCCTGTCTTCTGTTCAGCTTTTTGCAAACGTAACCCATTTTACATTTCGATCCGCAACACGAAACTATGCACGAGATTATGCAATCTATCAACCGACGCAAAACAAAAAAGGGCTCAATGGCAGACTATCCCTTGCTGGCGAATGGAATAGCAATTTTAAAGAAAGAACTATGAGCAACTGTCTGTTTGATGGTGTATTAAGTTCTGTTAATAGCAACGATGACGATAACATGAAGTTTATCTCAATTTCCGGCTCACAGATTACTGAACGCCTTGATACAGCACTGTTAGCCGACTATTTTTATCTGCCGCAAAATTTTGAAAGCATCGTCACCCTTCATCCAAAAATAAAACAGTTTGCATTGTCTCCATCCTTCAGATTAGATTTACACAGCTGGTATGATGGTTTATATCTTGCTGCACGAACCTCCTTTGTACATATGGTGACTCATTTAAATTTCAAAGAAACCGTGACGAATCAAGGCACACAAACACACCCTGCCGGCTATTTTGTTTCGGATAGTTTATTAACACCCGCACAACTACTTGCAACAGCATCAGACTATTTTGCAGGCTCAGAAATTCCAAATACAAGTCAAACGTTATTTGAACCGTTAAAATATGCAAAGATAAGAAAAGAAGCATTAAAACACAACGGTATGGCAGACACCATCATAACCTGCGGTGTCAACAGAGAATGGTCAGAAAAAACTACACTCGGTGCTGCATTTGAAATAACTGCGCCAACTGGAAAAAAGGTTCAAAGCACAGATCTTTTAGAGCCGGTAACTGGAAATGGACATCATTGGGAAATTGGTGGCAAACTGAACGGATCTATGCAACTGTGGCAGAATGCAGATCAAAATCAGAATCTTACTTTCGCTTTTGATGTCTATGTTGGCCATCTGTTCAGGACATCACAAATGCGTGTATTTGATCTGCAAGATAAACCACTGTCACGATATATGCTCGCAGGTGAACTTGAATCAGTAAATACAGTAGCTGCCGATACGTTGCAAACAGGAGCCGGAGAGGGTGCGGCAACCGGCAAAGCAGTTGGTTACCAGTTTGCAAAACATTTCTTACCTGTTGCAAACGCAACTGCACTAAAAGTTGATGTATCAAATAGTATTCAAACAGAACTGTTAGGCATGTTACAATACAGCCAGAAAAACTGGTCATTTAATTGTGGTTTTAACGTATGGATGCGCAGCAAAGATAAGATAGAGTTTTCCACCAATCCAACCTTTGATATCGGATTGAAAGGTGATTCACAGGTATACGGATTTTCAGCAGAGGATGCCATTCCATTATCGGCAACACAAAATAAAGCAACCATATTTTCAGGACTTAGATTTACAAAGAAAAACAGTCCAACAGACCTTGCGGTGGTACAAAATGGTCTGATTGACAATCCTGGTATTGCACAGATTCAAGATACAACTGGAACATCAGCCGCAACCGGCTTGACAAACGCACCGAACCTAGATCCCACAAAGGAAAGAGAACAAATCAAAACTTCTAATCCACCAGTATTTATTACCTTCAATGATCTTGATATTGAAGGTGCACGAACACAAGCCGGTTCATGCAAACTGTTTGCAAACACAAGCTATTCATTTGATGCAATACATGGATGGAATCCAACAGTTGGATTGGGCGGGCAGGTTGAATGGGGACACGCAAGCAGGGATAAAAAGATGTATCACCACACGCCGGTGTCACAATGGGGTATCTGGTTAAACTGTGCAGTAAGCTATTAAAAAAGGCCAAAGAAAGTCACATTGATGAACAACGTCGCAAAAAATACGCAACCCATTATGTATGTTATGCTAATCACCTTTTTAATAATCATGTACAGTCAACTGGGTGCACAAACCAAGCATGACACTATTTCATCTGTTAATCAAAACAAAACAGTTTACAGCGGTATTGGGCAGCTTTATCTACATCAAAACATCCAAAAGAAAAACATGACAGAATCACACTACCTTTGTTCCATCGATGTCACTTTTGAACACCTCTTTAAAAACGAACGGATTGCTGATCAGATATTTGGCTCCGATACCTTATTTATTCAAGGCAGCTCAGTTGTCAATCGCAACGATACCGCGCTTATTGCCGATTATTTTGGTCTTTCTCCATCGTTTTCGAGCACTGTACAGTTAAAACCGATCAACTATAACGTAACAGTTTCTACCATCGTTGGAACATTCCTGGACGTTATGCTGGAAGGAATGTACTGCTACACAGTAATACCATGGTCGTTTGAAAAATCTGGCATTCATATGCATGAAATTATCGACGCAGAAAACAGATCAACCGCGTTTCCAGCAGGAAACATAATCAACACACATCAAACGACCAGATCACCATATACCAGTTTTACCGATGCAGTGACCTATCCAAAAACAACTGGTAGTCTCCAACCGCTGCAAAACGGACTTTTGAAAGTCAAAAACAGACAAGGAGTTGGTGACATATCATGGGCACTAGGACTGCAATGGGTCAAAACTCCGATTCACAAACTGACCTCAGAAGTTCACTTTACATTTCCAACCAGTCGTCACTCAAAAAATAAAACAGTCTTTGAACCAATCTCTGGTAATGGAAGTCAGACAGTCATGGGCATTTCTGGCATATGGAATACGGAACTTTACAAAAATTTTGAAAGCACCATTGAGCTTTTTGTCTCTTGCACGCTTGCCCACGGATTTGGAAAAACGGAAAAACGCTCATTTGATTTTAAACAAAATGGCCCACTCAGCAGATATATACCCCTCAAAGAGTTCAATCAAGGCCAAGCAACAGGCAGCATTATTCCTGCAATCAATGTAACCACACTGTCATGCAAAGTGAGTAACGACATCATTTTTGAAGGCATATGCATGTTTGGCATGCAGTACAAAAATATCAACGGACACATTGGATATAACGGTTATATAAAAAGCCGAGACAAAATAGAACTGCAAGAAACAGTCACTCCAGAACGATACGGCATAAAAGGCACGCAAAATCTTTTCAATACAAGTACCAACACTATTGACAACACAACTGCAAGTACAACAACAATTACTACTGGATCTATCACTGATCAAGCAAGCTTTTCAGATCCCATTACCACATATATACAGACCTCAGATGTAAGTATACATTCTGCTCGAAATCCATTAACAGTGATACACAGATTTTTCAGTGCACTAGAATATCAACAGTTCATCACAGAAACGGTAAACTCTTTTTACAGAATCGGTACTGCAATCAGTTTTGATGGTCACCATGATCAGAATAAAAGGAGTGTGAAAAATCTACAAACTGCGTGTCACTGGAGCCTTGATGCAAACTTTGGATTAAAATTTTAAAGGAAGCACATTGCAAAATTTCAATGCACTTCCTTTAAAACATATAGTAATAAAAACTTTCTTGCCTACGTACGCAGTTTTTGCACATAATCAACTACTGCATCCAATGTATGCAATGTCTCTGCTTCCTGATCATCAATCTGTACTTCAAACTGCTCTTCGATCTTCATAATAATTTCGATCACATCAAGTGAATCAGCACCCAGCCCCTCAAGTGTCGCCGAGCCAGTAATTAATCCCTTATCAATGTTCAACTTGTCTGCAACTATTTCTGCAATCTTAGTAAATGTATCTAATCTGTTTTTTTCTGCCACTGCAACTCCATAGTTATTGATTATGTATTAATCGCTGTAATGCAAGTAAATCCGAACTTCTTCGTACCTCAAATATCTTTTTTTCAGGATATTCTTTTTTCAAAAGGTGATGTAACATAACCCTGTTTCCTATCTCTATAATAAGGTCATAATCTGCCAAATAAGACACAATCTTTGAATAGTATAAAGATCCATCAATATGACGCAACAATAAGTTTTTTGCTGCCGGTCCATCAAGTACCAACTCGCCATTTAATGCACTCACAAACGGAGTCTTCAATGGCCTAAAATCAAGTTTTTCTAAGTACATTTTTAATAAACGAACAATATCGATCATCATTGGAGAATGCAGACCCATTCCGATGCTGACATGCTCAAACTTAATGGCCTTTTGTCCATGTAAAAAATCGATCAGTCGCTCAAGCGCATCGCGATGACCAGAAACGATATGATCAGTACCTGAAAAACAGATACCAACAAATACAACCTCATTACCATTACTTACTGTAAGACATCCTTCTTGCAATAGCTCTGCAGGAACACCCATGATACGCAACGCTGAAAACTTACTTTTTTTAATAAAATCTTCGTAAAAAACACTGTATTTAGATAGAAAGTAAAGACCATCTGCAAGGTTAATACATTTTGCAACTGAAAGCGCTGCAAATTCACCATCACAATATCCTGCCAAAACAGATGGTATGATGCCTTCGTTTATCATCAGCAAACCAATTGCCGTGCTTACAAGAAATAGTGAAGGATAGGCATTATGGATTTTGCCAAGTTCAGCATCAGAAGAAGCAAAACATAACTTAACAAAGTTAAGATTCAAACAGCTTGACGCCTCTTCAAAATATTCTTGCACAAACCGATGATTATCATAAAAATCCTTGCCCATACCCACATATTGTCCTGAATACCCAGGAAAAACTACTGCAACCTTCATTACGCCCTACTCCTTTTTTATATAAATGGGACGTCCTCCAGTTTTTTCAGTCTTTCCAGCACCTCTTGCGTCGTAAGCAAATGTATTAAATCGCCTATACCAGGTCCGTGTAATTTGCCTATTAATGCAAGGCGTACTGGCTGTGCAACTAAAACGATTGGAACGTCCGCTTCTTTGGCTACCTCTTTAATAGTATTTGCAGAAATACCCTCCTTTAAAAATCGCTCCCTCACCATTGCTACATACTGCTTCATCTCTTTTGTAAATTCAGGAATAAGCACATTACCTTGACCACGCAATGTACCTAACTCATTCTTTAACTCTTCAAGCGTTATAACACGGCCCTTGAATACGTCAATCGCCTTTTCAATACGCTCTTGTGACCAACCTGGTAACAGTTCGCCGAACCTATACTCAAGCTCAGTGCACATATATTCATATAATGTGCGTGCAGACATATTTTTAATATAGAGTCCGTTCATCCAGTTGAGTTTTTCAGGATCAAAAATTGAACCTTTCTTACCCACGCCTTCTAATGAAAAATGTGTAATAAGTTCTTGCATAGAAAAAATCTCTTGATCTTTGTATGCCCACCCGAGTTTTGCCAGATAGTTAACAAGTGCTTCTGGTAAATATCCATGCTCCTTATAATCATTTACCGAAGTCGCCCCATCTCGCTTGCTTAATTTTGCCCCAGAAGCGCCCAAAATCATTGGTAAATGTGCAAAGAATGGAACCTTATATCCACAAGCATTATAAATGGCTATCTGCTTTGGCGTATTTGCAATATGCTCCTCACCTCGAATCACATGAGTAATTGCCATAAAAGCATCATCAACAACAACCACAAAATTATACACAGGAACACCATCGGTACGTACAATAATAAAGTCATCATACTGTTCAGGCGAAAAACTGATCTGACCTCTAATCAGATCATCAAAAATATACTCCGACAAAGACTCTG
Organism: bacterium; assembly: GCA_016699125.1. NCBI lineage: Bacteria > bacterium. The sequence continues at coordinate 124,725 of CP064961.1, read as the reverse complement.
GCATACAAAAACGGATAACAAATGGATCTTTTTCATCATGTGCCGTTTGATTGTAAAAACAGTATCTATCATAACGAATAAAATCATTTTCATCAGTTTTGCCAAGGCGTGCTGCCAACGCTTGCTCCGTACAATAACATTTATATGCTTTTTTTCGCTCAATTAATGAGTCAATAACTTTAAAATGCTGAGCAAACCGTGTAGACTGAATTACCACCGGTTCATCAGGAATCAGACCCACCCATTCAAACGAACGCATCTGAGAATCAAAAAACGCTTCTGTTGAACGTTCAAGATCAGTATCTTCACAACGAAGAAGGTAAACACCGTTATTATGTTTTGCAAAAAGATAGTTAAACAACGCAGTACGCAACCCCCCAACATGGAGATGCCCCGTTGGTGACGGGGCAAAACGTACACGGACAGTTTTATGTTCCATGAATACTCACTAACGATGTAATTTATAAAAGTTGACCAAGTTTGACTCGTGCTAATGAAGACCAATATGAAGGCGCCGTCAACTGATTGTATGCCTGATCATCAACTAACTGCTGCAGAAGTTGTTTTGCTTTCTGTTGATCGTTATGAGCAAAATAACAACGAGCTGATTGATACAAAATCGCATCTTTAACTAACGGATCAGCAGACTTTGTAAGTTCATCAATAAGCACAAAGCCATCTTTTTGGCGCTCAGGTGCATCTTGATCTACAAGAATAAGCGCATATTTTAAGCGCAGCATGTCACGCAACGCATTATTTTCAACTCTCAGATTTTTCAACAGTTCTAACGCACCGTCTATTTTACCATCTTTGATCAGCACATCAGAAATGAGAATATCAAAATACGGAGCAATGCCCGACGCAACATGTTCACGTTTTTTTTGCTCAAAAAATGTGACTAACTCTTGCCAATCAACGGTTTCTTTTTTCAAACTAAACTCATCTAAACGTACAATACATTCAGACAAGGCCTCAAATGCTTTGCTGTTCTGAATGTTTCGATAAGCAGAATATCCATACCCTAAGCCACCAGCTACTAAGATTGCTAGAACAAAACCTAATACGTACTGAATATATTTCTGCTCATAGATATTGAAACTACCATTAAAAAGCTCTAATACTTCCTGTTTTATTGTTTGAAAATTCATAAAAATCCTACCATCTTTAACGTTAAACAAATCATGAAAGCAAAATTACCACAGGGGATAAAAAAGATAAAGAAAAAGCTTTTTACAGTAATCCTTTATCAACAAAATTCAGATTTGACCCTACAGACAAAGGGTTTTTTGTCAAACAGTCTTGTATTGCATTATTAATATTTGCAATAACACCGTCTTTAACCGTACGCTCAGCCAATAAAATAGCATTTTCTATCGCCTGTGCATTTGAACTACCATGCGCAATAATAACAGGTTTTTTCACACCAAGCAGCAAGGCCCCACCTGCATGGACATAATCAACACTAGATTTCAACTTTTGCAGCAATGGACCACTACAAGCAAGTAAAAAACGATCAAACAATGACTGCTCAGCATATTTTTTTAACATCTGCATCATCATATTAACCGTACCTTGTGCCGTTTTTAGCATTACATTTCCGATAAAGCCATCACACACTAGCACATCAACACCACCTTGGAAGATGTCACGCGCTTCAACATTACCAATAAAATTAATATCACGCATGCAAGAAAGCACTTCATATGCTTTTTTCACAGTCGAGCAACCCTTGTATGGTTCATGACCATTTGAAACAAGTGCAACCCGCGGATTCTTAACCCCCGTAGCATGTTGAACGTATATGGATCCCATCTGTGCAAACTGTACCAGATAGTCCGCCTTGCAATCGGTATTTGCTCCTAAATCAAGACAAAAGACCTGCGCACCACTTAAAGTTGGAAAAAAACCGGCTAATGCAGGCCTCAAAACTGCGTTGATTCGTCCAAGCTGAAACATTGCAAATGCATGTACCGCTGCTGAATTACCTGCAGAGACAAATGCATCTAATCGCCCCATTTTAACTGCATCAATTGCACATGCCATCGATGATGCTTTTCTAATAAGCATCTTTTTAATTGCAACCTCAGCCATATCAACAACATCAAAACAGTGCTCAACCGTAATAGGCAACCTTAATTGCCAATCTGAACATTCGTCAGAAAGAAGCTCAGCTACACGATCATGATCACCAAAAAGGGTTACCTTCACCCCTTTTCTTGCGGCAGCTACGGCACCTTTGACAACCGCAATGGGTGCATAATCACCACCCATTGCATCAACAGCTATTTTTGGCATGACTAACTATTCGGATTGAATGGTTTAAGAAGCTTCCGTTGCCGCATCAGGAGTTGTCTGCACACGTTTGGATGTTTTCATCTGTTTTAAAACTGCACGTGTTTCACTGCGATCGACTTTTGTTCTTAAAATCTTAACACCTTTGTAATGACCACATTGGGTACATATCGCATGCGGACTTAACGGACTGTTGCAGGTTTTGCAACCAACCACTGTTTTAACTTTGATACCTTTATTGGCAAATCTTTTATCACGACGAACACGAGAACGCTTACGTTTTGGTACTGGCATGGTAACCCCTTTGGATTTTGCAATATAATAACTTAGTTTTAAAAAGACGTCATATGAAGACTATAATAGCTTTTTTTAAAAAAAACACAAAGTTTAAACCCCACATTCTACTCTCTTTTATATCAGTAATTCTCTAAAAGATTTCCATACAACTACTTCTTTACTAGATTTTTTAAAACACTCAGCTAATAATAGAAAGTATATAAAACAGAAAAATTAGTGTATTATGAACTAGTAACAGAGCTTAATTTTTGACAAATTGAATATGAACCATCTTGTATATCTTTTTAAAGAACTAGTAAAACCTTCCAGCCTTCTCCTTATTGCGCATGCGTTGGGATTAGGAGGAAAGATGTACCTCTTTTTTAAAATACATGATTATTCAAAACGACTTGACCATGGAATATATCTGTTAACCATACTGCTTATTAGCATTTTTTCAGGCATTTATATTGATACACATGGCGTCATCAACCAACTATACCACTGTAAAATCCTCACCACACCACAGACACTGAGCACTTTTTTCACTAAATTCTGCCTATTTTTCTGCCTGTTACACTATCATTCAATAATGCTTCTGTTAAAAAACCTTTTAACAAAAAAACCGCGATCTCTTTTAAAAACACATATACTGCCCAACTTTGTAAGCGGTTTTTTTGGAATCTATTTTATACTCAGTGCTGTAATGAACAGCGATAACACAATGCAAACAAAAACAACGTACATAGAATATGTCATACATAACCTATACGCTTCATATATTATGTGCTTTATTATACCGTACACGATCTGGACTACGTTTAACCACTTACGTAATGCAACAACAAACGTGCCACTTGCCATACAAAATAGAACACGCAATCTGCTTATTTATTTTTATATTCCGTATGTCATATCTGATTTTATTAATATGAATCTGTTACATGAAAAATCATTTTATTTTATCATATCCTATCCATTGTTCATTGTTTTGGCATCACTGATACTCACCGCATTTTTCTATTACTGCACCCGATATATAGTCAATATTCCTGTTTTCCCTTATACAAAAGAGACCTACTCCTTATTTAATGATCAGACCTTTAACAATAATTTCAAAGAAACGCTCATTAATTTAAGTACCGCTGCAAATGAATATGAAATTCTCCAATACACACGAGAATTCATTAGCAAAGCACTTGGTGTTTCTTATAATAAAATTCATCTTCTAGTAAAACCAGTTGAAGCTGAACAGGACAACATGATCAGTGTCCTTGCAAAAAAGATTAAAAGGACAACCTCAATCGATAGTTTCAAAAACTACACCAATCGTACCTATTTTATTATCCAGGAAATCGAAAAATTCACCGATCAAAATAGGTTGTTAGTACTGACCGCACTAAAAAAACATAAGATTATCGAATATCACGAAATAGACTTTGCAAATTTCTATTTTCAAAATGATTTTTTCCAAAAAATGATCGAGATCTTACACCGCATTAATTCAGAAGCCATTATTCCAGTTTTTGAAAAAAACCAGATTATCGCCTATATTATACTTGACAGAAATAGTAAATCTGGCCAATTTTTCGATGAAACACACAAAGATGTCATCACCGTATTCAGCAACTATCTTGCCGGAATCATATGTTCATTTCAGGCTCGCCAATTAACCTATCACACAGAAAAAGAACATATGTTCATGGAAAGAATTCTTAAAAGTGAGCAAGAAGTAGACATTCTAAAAGAAAGCATAAAAGCATTTATAGAGCCGCAAGAGGTAAGGGAAGTGGGCGTTTTTTTATATAAAAACAAACTATTCACTGCGTGCAATCGGTTTACAACTACCTTTACTAATGTTGATTTGAATATGGATCAAGGCCATACAATTACAAAAGAATGCAAAAAACTGATCGCACAGGTCATTGAACAAAAATCGGTACTATCAAAAGTCATACAAACGGAACAAAACAGTCATGGTATCCTGGCTATTGGCATTCCTCATATTGACCAGAAGCAGGTAATCATGATACTTTCAAAGCCGAATCTTTCAGATGTTTTAAATAAACAACTTTTATCTATGCCATCTACCCAAGACTGGCACTATTTTCTTTATTTACAATCAACAAAAGTCGGCAACTTATTACATACTTTTTTCCCCCTTAATACCACAGAGGGAATCATTAAAAAAATACATATATTAAAAAATATGTTAAACAGCAGGGTCTTTTTTTTGGGCTGTCCACACACAGATGCATTAATAGTCGCAAAGTTGATTCACGAAAGTAAAAAAAATAGAGAATTCAAACAGTTCAATCCTATGCGATATGCAGATTATGAAGCGGTCCTTTTTGGTACACATACATCCTACAATATGCTACCGAAAGCTGGACTGTTGGAAACCTTGGATAATGGAACTATTTTCATTGAAAATATCACCTATTTAAATATACCTACTCAACAAAAACTGTATACTTATATTCAAACTGGCGCATTCACCAAAATAAATAGCAATGTACAGGTAAAAAGTAATGTACAGATTATATTACACACACCACTATCTTACGATGCACTTGAGACCATAAAAGATTCCTTCCTGTACACCACATGCAAAACACACTACTTCTGGCTGCCTACTTTAGAATCTTTAACAGAATCTGACTATTACGCGCTCGTGGATGCCTATATGCATCAAATTCGTCAGGCAAAGGGTCATACCGGCCTCCTGCCTCTTTCTGAAAGTCAAAAACGCAAACTCCATCTTCACAAACCTTTATCCATCACTGATTTACGTCATCAGATACTTTCTTTGATGCTACAAAATGACGGCAAACCGGCGCCGACTATCACAGAAACAGAAGAAAAACCTGCGATCCCTGCAGCTGTTGCTGCAACAGATCTGGCAATTCAAGAAGCCAAAAAACTTGGCAAAAAAGCCCTCAAAGACAGACGAACGCTGGCATTATTGTGGCAACGCTTTAATAAAAACCAGAACAGGATTGCCCACTATTTAGGGGTCAATCGCTCTTCTGTGAGTCGTAGAATCAAAAAACATAGAATGGATATTTAGCCACCAGGACCGGAGTCACATAGAAAAGGGCGCGTGCTTTCTCTTCACTACCACCCTCCTTTTTTCTACTAGGAAAGTCAAAAACTTTGTGTGTTAGTATTGAATGCTTTGAAGCATTATATCAATTCTTTAATAGTCGGGCACCAAGAAGCTGTCACTTTAGATGAACCCTTATAGAACGATATACTTTTTTCATACTTACATCTATCCAGTTATCGACTTCAACCAAGACAACATACTACCTGTTTTTTTCACTGCTTTAAGTCTATTTTATATTTACCTTTTTTAATCAATATCTAACTATAAATTCAAATTCAAATTAACCCATAAATGGGGGACCTGCTGGATCCAATACAACAATAGAAATCACAGCACTTGCAAGCATAACCATGGAGCGGTACTTTGAGAGTGCCATATATACACTAAGCAGCTTATTCATGATGAACTCCTTAAAATTAGCTTATCTTGTTTTAATCAATCTTGATCTAATTTTACTTCACAAATCCGTCAAATGGGGACCTGCTGGATCTAACATAACAACAGAAATCACAGCGATTGCAAGCATAACCATGGAGCGGTACTTTGAGAGTGCCATATATACACTGAGCAGCTTATTCATGATGAACTCCTTAAAATTAAGATTGTAAAATACAGAAGTTAGTGTATCATCAATATTTGAAATTGCAAGCAGTTTTAAAACGCAGATTGCACATGAATGAAATGATACAGATTTTAAAAGACATTTTTGATAATAACGCATTCGTCCTGACAGCAAACGTGATCGCATTTTGCGTCAAGTTCTTTCTGATGGTACGGCTCCTGCGCCATCTACTTGATAACCCCAACAGGCCGGTGCCTCAAGCAATCATGTTTTACACGATCGTTTCAAGTGCGTTTGTTGATTTTGGCTGGATTTATGGGGTAATAAGTCGAAGTGCTCCTTATATTATCACACACCAAAATGCAATTTTTTAGGACGGTTGGGTTGGGTAGCATTTATTATTCAGTATCACTCAATGCTACTTTTAATACAAAGTCTTTTGAGCAGCGAACGATGGGCGATTTTAAAAGAGCACAGATTTTTTACTGTTGTGAGTAGTATTTTTGCGGTGCACTTTTTGACGTTGGCCTTCTGGGCGTACGAGCTGGTTGACCGACCGGATCGACCACAGATTGAGTATCTCATGCGTAGTCTGTACAATGTGTATACCATGTGCATGATGGTGCCCTATATTTTGTGGATAGTCTACAGGCAGATGACCCGAACGGATATTCATATTCCGTTCATGGTCCGCCAACATACGCAGCTACTCATTTCGCACCTTTTCATTCCATATGTGTTGTCAGATCTGGTCAACATGAATCCGTTCAAATTCAGTTATTTTGCATCAGCAGTGCAAAATCAGGGATTTGTCGGATTTTCGGCGTTACTTTTAGCCTATTTTCTCTATTATTGCTCGCGACATGTGCTGAATATCGACATGTTCCCCGACAAAAAAAAGATGCTTTCTGCATTTGCAGATCCTGATTTTAATGACGAATTTCGTGACATACTCATCGATCTGAGCATGGTTGAACATGATTATCAGCTCATTCAGCACACACGTGGTTTTATTGCAAAAGCATTAAACATCGAATACAAACAGATCGACCTGCTGGTAAGGCCCGCAGAAGATTCAGATGGGCTCAAGGAAAACGAAGCAACCGGTGCATTCATGAATAGTCGCATGGCCACAGACAGTTACACGTTTGGCATGTTTCAGGGCTATCGTGAACGTATCGACTTTATTTTGCGTGAACTTGATAACCTCGTTGCGTACAACCGCTCACTCATGTTCAAGATTTTCAAAAGGAAACGAATTATCGATTATCACGAACTTGATTTTGCAAACTTTTATGATCAGAGTGATGTGTTGCAGATGATGATGACTACACTTGAAAACATCAACTGTGACGCGATTATTCCGGTCTTTGAAAAGTATGATATCACTGCGTATGTCATCATTCAAAAAAGTAAGCCTCGTGGTGAGTTTTTCGACGAGACATACAAAGAGGCAGTCGGTGTGTTTGGAAGCTATCTTTCAGGTGTCATTACCAACTTTTATCATCGAAAACGAAAAGCGTTCGTTGACGAAGTTGGGCTTTTGCGCCAGGAGATCTTCAAAGATAAACAGGAGTTGAAAATGCTCAAAGAGAGTGTGAAAACCTTTCTTAATCAGCAGGAAACTCGTGAAGTTGGCATCTTTTTTTATCGCAACAAACTGTTTTATCCCTGCAACTATTTTGCAACAACCTTTATCAACATTGACCTGAACAAAGATCATGAACATGAAGTAACCAAACAGTGCAAAGCACTCATTCAAAAGGTGACTGAACACAAAACGATGATCACCCGTCTGATCAAAACGGAGCAGGACAGTCGAGGCGTGCTTGCCATGGCCATTCCGCATCTTGACGAGAAACATATTATTATGGTGGTCGCCCACCCAAACATTGCCGACGTGATGCACAAGCAGCTTTTGGCACTGCCCTCTGTTGATGAGTTTGATTATCTGTTGCATCTACAATCAACCGAGTTAGGAAACCAGCTCCATTCCTTTCTTCCTATCAACACGCCACGGGGCATTGTATTAAAAGTTGCTATGTTAAAAAGTATCCTGTCACACAAAACGGTGTTTTTTGGCTGCGAACGAGTCGATGCACTTGCGATTGCCAAGCTCATTCATCACGCAACCAAAAGAAAAGAGTTTAAAGATATCGATCCGATCTATTTTCCTGAATATCAGAACGGCATTTTCGGCATACAAGCATCTCCGTATGATCCACCCAAAGAAGCCGGCCTGCTTGAAAAACTTGATGGCGGCTCCCTGTTTATTGAACGTGTTGACCAGCTCCGCACGGAGGTGGCAGAAAAGCTGGTTGATTACATTAAAAAGGGTCATTCTGCAAATTTTACAGCACCGAGGTCTTTCAATCAGACGTCAGACTGTTCTTGCATTCCACGATGGAACCGAACGATATCGACATGCTCAAAGATTCACCACTCTATCAGATCTGTAAACAGTCCTTTTTTGCCGCGCCCGATCTGAGTACCTTTGAACCTGACGACGTAGCTCAACTTATTGACGGATATACGATGCAGATTAGAAAAAACAGTGACTACAAAAACAAACCGTCACTCACCGCTTTACAAAAACAACGAATTTTTGTTCAAAGACCGCTTTCATTTGCCGCTTTGCGCAATCAGATCATGGTGTATATGCAAGAAAACTATTTAAATCCAACAGCGCCAGTCCAAAATACTGGACCGGTCATTACCGCAAGCTTTCTTGCCGCCGATGCCACAATCGAACGGGCTGCAAAACTAGGCAAAAATGCCTTGAAAGACAGGCACACCGTTGCCCTTTTGTGGTACCGCTTTGAAAAAAATCAGAACAAGATTGCTCACTATTTGGGCGTCAACCGATCTTCCGTTAGCCGAAGAATCAAAGAATATAATCTTGAGTAAACATCATCAATAACACAGCGAGCTACACGAGTTATGAAAAAGCTTACGGCTATAGTACATTCAACTATAGTTATTAAAAAAAATGATTGATTACTTTAACTTTTATGAAATTGTTGCTTTTTAAGAGCTCTGTCTTCTATTATGTATATTAGATATTATAAAATAAAAAGGCTGGACCCATGTATATTAAAAACAAAAAAAGTATTCTTTACGGAATTTCACTATTAAATCTCTATGCTTCCTGTTTTGCTGGCGACGCAGCAGACATTTTACTTCCAACTGTTGCAGGAGCCGCAATCGGTGGCGCTGTCAGTGGAGGTCGCGGCGCTGGAATCGGTGCCATCACAGGGCTTGCCACTGGTGCAATGGTCAGTTCAGCAAGAGAAAGTGGACGCAGAAGGCACAGAGACGATTACGATGATCGATACGAAGAAGTCAAGACCTTGCGTCGAGAAAACAAGGATCTGGTACAAGAAAACAAAAGTCTGAGCAAACAGATCACAAAACTTGAAAAAACAAACGACACCCTTGAAGCAAAAATTAGCAAGCTTGAAGATGAGATAGAACGCCTCAAAACATCAGCAAAAGGGTCCAAACAGACAAAAAAATCTGTAACAAAAATAGCTCAAAAAACAAATAAAAAAGCAGCACTCAAACCGGAAGTTGCCGAAGAAGAGGTTGAGTCAGAAAATACTGAAAATGAGACGGAACCAGAAGAGCTACCATAATAAACAATAATCAGCAAACTTATTTGGAAAACTGAAACATAAAAAGTTGCGCCACGTTAACAATAGAAGCTCCCGAAAGATTTTGCTCAATATCGGCAATGATAATGCACGCACGAGTCACCGACTGAAATTCAAAAAGCAGTGACGTTTGTGTAATCACTGATTTGAGCAAAATCCACCCTAACTGCTCCATCGCATCTTTGTAAAAATTACAAAATACAGCAAGTTCTTGCGATGGTACGCTCATTTTCATAGCCACAACCTCTGAGACCCCTGTTTGACTATTTCCAGCCATATCATCAAGCAAAGACGGATGTAACGGAGCATGAAATAGGTACGCACCAAAAGGCACTGGAATATCTTGGAAAAGAATCGGTCGCTCAAAAAGTTGAGCGACCGATTCTGAATTTTTCGCTCGCTTGACAGTTTTTTTCTTGCACCCACCAAGCAATAGCATCAACCATAGAAAAGAAAGTTTCTGTATACAACCTGCTTGCTTTTTCTCAGATTGCATCTTCAACCTTCACACTTATTGTGCCGATGTATTATCTACAGTAGCTCGGCTACTGACCACCTTTTCTTTGACACGCGCAGCTTTTCCAACACGCTTGCGTAAATAATAAAGTTTAGCACGGCGCACATCACCTCTGCGCACTACCGAGATCTCTTCAATAACCGGACTGTAAAAGGGGAAGATCCTCTCAACCGCTACATTATGTGCTCCGATTTTACGGATGGTAAACGTTGAAGAAGCCCCATTATTTCTGATGGCAATCACATCACCTTCAAATTTTTGCAACCGTTCTTTCAGAACTGCTGGCTTTTTCTCATTTTCTTTTACGAGCTCTTTCACTCTTTGCAAAACCGCAAGAGTATCGCCAACATGAAACTCAGGTATTACTGCCTTATTTTGGTCAATACCAAAATGCATAATCGTTTCTTTTGTCATTTTTTTAGCTTGCATATCTATTCCTCAACAATACGCCTGTCAAGCGTTTAAAACTCTTTACATATTTTTAATTATACTACTTATTGCACAACATGCCAATCAGATTTTTTTACTTTTTATTTTTCTGCTGCACATTAAGCCCCAACCACCGGTCAAAAATAATCGCCGCAGCCGATCTGACAGACAGATGATTATATTCTGTTAATCCTTGCAGTGGCTCCAAGCAGTAATCAGCCTTGTCAATACACTCTTGCGCAAGCCCTTGTCCCGTGCCAAGTAGCATCAAAACAGGTTGTTTCTTTTTCCACACATCCGCCTGCTGGTCATACGTTATTAAACGCTCCTGCTCTTTGCCGGAAAACCGTGCCGACGTCGCAATAACAACCGGAGCTTTACCTTCAATTTCAGCAATTGCAGCACGTACGCAACTCAGGTCAGGCACCACCTGGACACGCGCTAATGCTTCATGCCGTGTCTGGTTATACGTAATTCCATCACCCTCTTGCCAAAACTCAAGGAATTTGGCCACAATCACTTGCTGATCTTTTAATGCAGTTACAATAAAAAATCTCTTAAATCCGTAGGTACATGCAGAACGCGCTATATCATGGACATCAATTGAAGTTACTGAAGTATTTCCTACAACCCTTTCTTTTCCCACCAACACTTCAGAATGCATTAATACCACATAATGGGCTGGAATCGACACCAAAAACTGTTTTTTTTGCACATTTTCTAAATGAAATGATCGTGCCCAAGGGAACTTCAAAAGCGCGGTCCTTTCGACCGCCTTTTGCGTACGCCACTCAGCTATAGCCTTATGGTTTCCAGACCTGATAATATCTGGCACATTTTTATCATGCCACACCACAGGCAGACAATATTCTGGATAATCAACCAACGGACCCGTAAACGAATCATTTTCAACCGACCCATGATTACCCACTACCTTGGGAATATGCCTCACAAAGCCTTCGATAAACATCATTGCTGGTAGATCGCCTCCCAACAGAACAAAGTCACCTACAGAAAGGACCTCATCCGCATAATACTCCTCCACTCTTGCATCCATGCCCTCATACCGCCCTGCAATTAATAAAACATGGCTCAGGGCCCTATCGTCAAGCTTGCGCTTTATTAAAAGCAGTTTTTTTTGATCAAGCATATCACCGTGCGGAGAAAAAAAGATTTTAAAAGCTTTTCCTGCTTTCGCTTCTGCCTGCTGGATTACACGATCAACAACTTCTGGCTTAATAAGCATGCCAGGGGTTGGGCCACACGTAGGCACGTCAATGTGTTCCTTCGGTTTTACAAAACTGGTAAAACCATAGGTCGAAATATCCAAAATTCCAGATTCAACAGACCTGCCAATCAACGACGTCTTTAAAAACGGCGCATAAAGCTCAGGAAACACGGTAGCAATAGAAATATGCATGACTATACGTTTTCAGCAGGTTGCGCAAGATCAATAAAGATTTTTTTGTCTCGAACCAGGCACTGATTTACCAAAACACGTAGGGCCTTAATAGTTTGCCCATCACGCCCAATGACTTTTCCACGATCTGTCTGGTCTACACTAATTTCAACAAAATCACTTTCATCGCCATCTTTATATTCAACTCGTACAGAGCCTGGTTTTTCTACAATAGCCCTCACCATATATTCAACCAGCTCTTTTACCATCTTTGCCATCTTGAAGGGTTCCTATTCTGAAGCAACATCTTCTGTGATATTCTGTTTTGTACTACGAACCCTTGATTTAACCTCTGACTGCGGCACATAAATACCATTTTTTTTAAATAATTTATGAATTTTTTTTGCCGAATCGGTTACCTGTGCGCCTTTTTGAACCCAAGTTGTATAAATATCTTCGTGGAACTGTACCACTCTGCCATTTAGCGCATCATAGGTACCAACGTTGGCAAGAATCTTACCATCACGTTTCACACGAGAATCAGCCGCAACAAGGCGATACATAGGAATACCTTTTCTGCCCGCACGGGACAAACGAATCTTAACTGCCATAGAAACCCTTAAAAAATATTTTTAACGAAATAAACCACCAAAAGGACCTGATTTTTTTAATAGTTTAGCATATTGTTTAACTTGTTCAAATCGTTGAAGCAAAATCAGAACATCTTGAACAGTTGTCCCTGATCCTACCGCAATTCTCTGTTTGCGAGAATCATTCAATACAGTAACATCTTTACGCTCCTTTGGAGTCATTGAGCTGATAATGGCTCGAAATCTTTTTACCTCTCGCTCACCCGCATCAATCTGCTCTGCTGAAAGCTTGTTAGCAATGCCTGGAATATATTTCATGAGACTCGAAAGGGAACCAACCTTGTTCATCATATCAATTTGAAGGCCAAAATCTTCCAAACTCATAGCATCAGAAAGAAGTGCCTTATTCATCTTTTCTTGTTCAGCCGCATGTATTTTATCATCAATCTTTTCAATCAACGTTTGCATATCACCCATATTCAACATCCGTTGGGCGATACGATCTGGAACAAACTCTTGCAGATCTGGCAACTTTTCTCCCGTTCCAATGAACCAGATAGGCTTTTTGAGTACATAACGGAAGGCAAGCGCAGCACCTGCACTTGCATTACTGTCCATTTTGGTCAAAATAGATGCATAAAAACCAACTTTCTGATCAAACGTTTGTGCAATCGACAATGACTGCTGTCCTGTCATTGCATCAAGTACCAGAATCTTATAACGAGGTAAAAGCTTTTGATTGATCTGCTGCAACTCTTGCATCATCTGTTCATCAAAATGCAAACGACCGGCTGTATCCAAAAACAGGAGGTCATATCGATCTTTTTTAAACTTCTGATAAATTTCCATTGCTGCAGCAACTGGATTTTGTTCCTGTGCCCTGTAAAAGACTGCTGCTGCCTGTTGTGCAACAATTTCAAGCTGTTCGACCGCTGCAGGACGGTAAAAATCAACCGAGGCAACCAAAATCGAACGATTTTTGCGTTTCTTTTCAGCTTGCGTTTTTACAAAATGAACAAGTTTTGCAATTGTCGTCGTTTTTCCTGCTCCTTGTAGTCCCATGACCATCACAACCGATGGAATCTCAAAAGAGAAACAGTCCTGTCCACCCTGGCTCATAAATTTGACAAGCCGTTCATACACGATTTTTAACAGCTGTTCATCAGGTCGAACGTTCTTCAAAACTTTTTTACCCAAAAGATCCTGTTTGACCTGCCTGGTAAAATCAACCACCACATCATAGGGAACATCAGAATCAATCAATGCTGCCTTAATTTCATCAAGAATCTTTGCGGTATTTTCATCGGTAAAGGTAGTCTCTTTTGAAAATAGTTCAAACAGATCACCAAATTTTTTTGCTAAAAAATCAAACATCGTTATTCCTTCTATTTTTAAAACATTATTCTAGCATGTTTTGGGAAAGAGGTGAAATTATCTTCTGGCAAAAAAGACTTTTTTAAAACTCAAAGCTTCTTTCTGCCATAACCCTTGCAATGGCCGGACAAAAATAATAAAGCAGGCCAACCAAAACAGCACAACTGGTAAGCTCAATCGCAATAAGATGATAACAGAGGCCTGCAACGACAGGCGGGCGTCCACCTGTACAGTATAATTTGCTTCAGATGCATGAGCAGCTTTTCCATACATACGCTCGAACAGATGGCATGCCACATTCGACCCTTGGATAGGTTGCAACCCAACAGCTTCGATTTGGAGTATTTTTTGAATCTACTCACCCAATTTTAACCTTAATAAATGATCTTTGATTTTTAAAGTTTTATTTTCAAAAAATATTTGATCAAACAACGTTTCTCAGCATTCTAACATAATCTATTTTTTTGCTCAAAAAATGTTACAATAAAGTAGCTTATGTTTTGCATCTACCATTTAAAAAGGGTCAATCAATGGAGAATCAGTTCAAACTCATTTTGATGTTTGTAGATCTGTATTCGACGGCGAAGCTTTTTTACCTTTATACCATTTGTATATCATTACAACTCCCGTAACAACTAAACCAAGAATGCACAAGCCAACCAAAGCATCTTTATTTCTTTGAGCACGATATTCTTCTAAAAATGCTTCAATTGTACCAGCATTTTTCAATATAACTTCTAAAGAACAAAGTTGATGCAAAGAACAAAGAAGACAAGCAAAAATATCACAACTCTTCTTACTTCCGAAGAATCTTCCGACGAAATTCATGAACAGCACTGGCAATCATTTTGCAATCAGATGAAAAACTCTAAATATGCCAGGGAATGGCTTAGCAAAGCAGGTAGTTTTACTGTAATAACTTTTTTGATGTACCTATTTAGCATGTACGGACCTAAAACAACGACAAACTAAACTGATACTTGAAAACATAAAGATCAAGAAGATTTAGGCTTCACTTTTTTGGCCAAGCTACTTTTTTGCTCAAAAAAATGGTACAGTAATAATATTACTGTTTTGCATCTGCCATTTAAAAAGGATCAATCGATGGGTAATCAGTTCAAACTCACCCCTTCTGTTCAGGAACCAGCAACATTATTGGTGGGGATTTTGTCACCACAACACACACCCTCGTATCCGGATGCATATTTTCAGGAATTTTTGAGCCTTGCGCGCACCAATCAGGTTGACACCACACACAACATATTTGTTAAACTTCGCAGTATTGATGCTGGATATTATCTGACAAAGGGCAAACTTGAAGAGATCAGGGACTACTGTGAAAAGGAAAAAATTGAGCGCGTTATTTTTTCTGAATCACTTTCACCACAACAGGAACGAAACTTAGAGGATCTGTTAAACTGCACCATCATTGACAGAACTGAACTCATTTTGCAGATTTTTGAAAAAGCAGCACACACAGCAGAAGGTAAAATTCAGGTCGAAATGGCTGCTTTGAAATATCGAAAATCACGACTTGCAGGAAAAGGAGTTCATCTTGGTCAACAGCGTGGCGGCTTTGGTTTTTATGCAGGACCAGGTGAAACTGCAAAAGAACGGGAGATGCAGTACATTGAAGGCCTGTTGATAAAACTTGAAAAAAACCTTGATCATTTAAATCAGATTCGCGCAACACAGCGAAAACAGAGGCTTGAAAAAAATGTTCCGCATGTCTGCCTGGTTGGGTACACCAACGCTGGCAAATCATCAATCTTGAATGCATTAACAAACAGTACTGTTTTGGCTGAAGATAAACTTTTTGCCACGTTGGATACCACAACACGTGAACTGTTTATCAATCATAAAAAAATTGGACTCATTTCTGATACTGTCGGATTCATCCAAAATCTGCCCCACCAACTGATTGCAGCATTCAAGTCAACACTACATGAACTTCAATATGCACATCTTTTGTTGCATGTAATCGACCTTTCTGATCCAAACTGGAAAGATCATATCAAAGTTACACAAAAAACCTTAAAAGATCTGGGAGTTGATAAACCGACGCTTTTTGTGTTTAACAAAATCGACAAAATCAATGAAAATGACCCTCTATTGGCCGAAGTTGAGAGTTACAAACCACACGTACTTATTTCAACGTTACACAAGGACTCAATAAAAACACTTTCGGAATATATTGAAACATGGCATGTAACAAAAACTGCTTGAAGATTTAGGTAGGTTTTATACACTAAAAACAGTTTTTCCAGTTTAGGCATGCGATGATCAACGAACAAACGTCCATCTTACAGTTTATATGTAATCAACTGAATGAAAGTCAACAGGAAGCAGCATTGCACACAGAGGGCAACCTGCTTGTTATTGCTGGTGCAGGATCTGGCAAAACCAGGGTCATCACGGCCAGAATAGCGTATCTTTTGCATGATCTTCAGGTGCCATCATCGGCGATCGTTGCATTAACCTTTACCAATAAAGCCGCCAAGGAGATGAAAGAGCGGGTGAGCACACTTGCACCCCGCGTCATACACCCGTTTGTTGGAACTTTTCACGGATACTGTTTATCACTTTTAAAAAAATATTATCATAATAATCCGTTTACTATTTTGGACTCTTCAGATCAGGAAAAATTAATTAAAAATCTGCTCGAAAAGCTTGGCAAAAAAAAGGAGCTTACGCCAAAAACGGTACTGGGTCACTTATCATTGCTTCGCAACCAGCATCCATACGGAATCAAACCTGAAGATTTTCCATGGCAAAGTGACCTGATGCATGACATTTACAAACTGTACACACATGAAAAGCAGCTCTGTCGCTATTTTGATTTTGATGATCTTTTAATAAAAACGGTAGAGATACTGCAAAGCGATGAACCTTTTAAACTAAAAATCCATGCAACGGTACATCATGTTCTGGTGGATGAGTATCAGGATACTAACGTTGTGCAACACCTGTTATTAAAACTCCTCTGCCCAGCAAAACCGGTTGATACATCGGCACGGTCAGTCTGTGTTGTTGGCGATGAAGATCAGTCGATCTATTCGTGGCGAGGAGCAACGGTTGCCAATATCCAAACATTTGTTTCAGATTTTTCAAACACAAAACTGGTGAAAATTGAACAGAACTATCGATCAAAGCAAGAAATTCTTACGGTCGCCAATCAGTTAATCAAAAACAATCCACAGCGCACACCAAAAACTCTGTGGTCCTCAATTGAAGGAAAACAGAGTGTCATGGAGCTTGAATGCGGTTCTGAATATCAGGAAAGTGATGCGATCGGTTCAGCACTTGCACAGTTTTGGAAAAAATATCCAACAGATACGGCTGCCGTGCTGTATCGCACACACACCCAGTCACGACCGATTGAAGAGATGTGCATCAAATACAGCATTCCTTACAAAATTATAGGCGGCACACAGTTTTATGAACGCGCAGAAATAAAAGATCTGATAGCATATTTAAAACTTATACTTAATCCATTTGATCAGCTTTCATTTTTCCGTGTTTTAAACACGCCATTGCGAGGCCTTGGTGAAAAAATAGAGGAGTTATTCAGACAGGCATGGCAGCATGAACCATTTTTGAATTTTTATGAGATTACAGTCAAAGTCATGCAGCAAAAACTTACGCCAGGCAAAATTAAAACATTACACTATTTTTTGACTATTTTTCATGAACTTACGGCACAACAGAACGCATCCGAAGCGTTAAAAAGTATCATCGAACGTACAGGTTACAAAGAATATCTTTACAACACCTACGAACCTGAAAATGCCCAAGAACGGCTGGCAAACATTGACGAACTTATTGAAGCGGCAGTACATTTTGCACAGGAGGGCTCCGGGTCGGTGCAATCATTTTTGGAAGAAGTTTCATTAATGAATGAAAAAATAACACGCAAAGATGAATCAAAAAATGTGGTCAACTTGATGACGTTGCATGCGGCAAAAGGTCTTGAGTTTGATTTTGTCTGGATTGCAGGCGTTGAAGAGCAGATTATTCCCACACCGCGTTCATTGTACGAAAAAAACGATCTTGAAGAGGAACGCAGGCTGCTGTATGTTGGCATTACCCGCGCACGCTCATTTTTATGCTTGAGTTACACAAAACATCGCACCATTTTTGGCACACCCTCATATCAACAACAGTCACGTTTTTTGCAGGAGATCAGCTCCACCATCTCGCTATTTTTTGAAACAAGTACCTGGTATCTGGAAAAATATACTACCCTCTTTAAACAATGGTTTGCCGGATCTATTAATGGTACCTCAGCGAATCAACACCATAAAAATATATCGCTTGATAAAACAAAAACTGTAGCTACAAGGTTTGTGAAAAAAGAGGTACACAAAACCTCATCTGAACCAAAACAGAATAGTAATCACAATGCTAATCAAGTCAAACATATAATCGAACATCAACCATTCAAAATCAAACAGAAAGTCAAACATCAAGCATACGGTATTGGAACTGTTGAAATGATCGAAAAAAAAGAAAGCAACTGGTATGTTACTGTCCGATTTATCTATGGTGCAAAGAAGATTCTTGCAGATTTTTTAAGAGAAATATAAAACAAATAATAATGGCGCTTTAAATAGATGTGCCCATCAATCATTTGACTAAAATAAAATAAATCGTCATAATAAGCTTGAAATTCACTTATTAACACAAATAGAAGGACAACCTTATGAACAACAGGAAATACTTATCAAAGATGTATTTAATATTTGGTGCAACCTTAACTTTAACTATGGTTGCAACTGACAATAACGAAATATCGATGATAAAAGTTATGCTTGAAGGAATACAAAAAACCGTCATTCAAAAAAACGATGAACTTACAGCAAAGAATAATAATTTGCAAGCTCTTTTACATTTGAAAGATAAACACATTGCAACTACGCAAGAGGTCTTATCAAAACAAGACACACAGATTTTTTCACTACAAAACAAACTTAATCCAAAAGGGATTGCGCGCATACGAAATTATACCTGGAGAGGAACCAAGGTTGGTATCATTGCCGGAATAAGTATATTTTTGGAAAGGAAATATAACATTGTAAACATGGTGACTAACTTTTTCAATACAAACTATTCGCAATCATCATCAGTCTCCAAAGATGCTAATGACTTATCTAGTAGTCATCAAACAAATTATAAAACAGATATAAACGATAATAACGGTCGAACGATTTAACAACTAACATCTGCAAATAATATTAAAACAATAAGAAGCATCGTTGAAAAGCGATGCTTCTTATTGTTTTAATATACCAATTTTAACGCCTCTTTCACCTCTCTCATGGTTCCAGCTGCCACCTCTTTTACTTTTTCAGACCCAGCAAGCGCAATCTTAAAAACTGCCTCTTTGTCTTTTTCAAACAGTGCTCGGCGCGCTCGGATTGGATCAAGAAAACTGTTCAAAATATCGGCAAGCCGTTTTTTTAAGGTCACATCACCCAAGCCACCATTTTGATACTGCAGTTTTAAATCACGCACCGCATGCTCATCAGGATCAAAGACATCAAGATAGGTAAATACTGCATTGCCTTCAACTTTTCCAGGATCTTGCACCCGAAGATGTGTCGGATCGGTATACATGCTCATCACTTTTTTTAACACACTATCGGCAGAGTCAGAAAGAAAAATCGCATTATTCAACGATTTACTCATCTTCTGTTTTCCATCAATACCGGGCAAACGATACCCAATTTTTGGAATCAAAGCTTCAACTTTTTCAAAAAGATCGACTTTATAAATTCTGTTAAATGAATGTAAAATCTCGTTCGTCTGTTCAATAATTGGCAGTTGATCTGCGCCAACAGGAACACAGTTTGCTTTTACCACGGTGATATCTGCCGCCTGGTGCACAGGATACATTAAAAATCCTGCCGTCACGTTGGTGCCCATCCCTTTTTGATCAATTTCAGTTTTGATCGTTGGATTCCGTTTTAAGCGATTAACGGTAACCAGATTAAGATAGATCACGGTAAGTTCGGCAATCTGTGGAATGAGTGATTGAATGAAAATAGTCGATTGTGTAGGGTCGATACCGATCGAAAGATAATCAAGCAATACTTCAATGACATTTTCACGCACTTTTTCTGGATTATCGACATGATCAGTCAAAGCCTGCAGATCAGCAAGCATAATAAACTGATCACTGTCCTGCTGCAATAATAACCTATTTTTCAAAGAGCCCACATAATGACCCACATGTAACGGACCAGTCGGTCGATCTCCCGTCAAAACTGTACGTCGACGCATGTTGTCCTTTCTTTGTTTTCATACTTTTAAAGTAGTAAAGCTTACTACATGCAGATAGTATAGGAAAAAAAGCATAACTACGCCAGATACTTGAAAAGCTACATTTTTTGGCAACACACCGGTACAATAGAAAAATAAAAAGGAGCGTAATGCATACTATAGCCACAGTCACATTCATAAAAACAGTCTTTGAAATCATCTGTCTGAGCATATGCTGCTACGGTATTAGTATATGGCTGTCAAAAGATAAACAGCACAATCTACTTGGTTATGCGATCGGTTATCTTTTATGCCACTTTGGAGCATATTTTTTTGAACTACCCGTTTTGGCAACACTACTCTGGTGGACTATGCCGACCATTGCCACGCTCTTTGTGATTGTACACGAGCAACAGCTGCAAAAAAATCTCGTATGCCCCGTGTCAGAATCAGTCAAACATAATCTTCCTCCAGAGACTTTTGCACATGAGATTGTACAAACCGGCGTTCAAACAACACGTAACAAAATCAACGCTATTTTTATTATTGAAGGATTACAGCAGATTGAACAACTTTTGGATACTGAGCTACCATTAGGCCTGGCATTACAAAAAAATAGCTTGAGCACACTATGCACAAGCTCGTTATACAAAGAAAATACTGCAATCTGGCTTTCATATTCGGCAAAACTGAAAGGATTGAGTACCGTACTGAAAAAAAATAGTCAACAGAAAATAGATTTGACAGACCTTCAAACATTATGCGGCAAAACCGACACGGTCGCATTACTTTACAACGCACAACACCATTGGACTTACATTAACAAAGACAAAACACTGGAACAGGTCAATAGCAATCACATGGAAATCATGTTAAAAAAACACCTTACTACGTTTCATTTGCAAAAGGATATGAATTATGTTGTACCAACCACAGAAACTCGCGAGCTCTCTCCTTTCTAAACTCACATGTACCATAGCAGCAATCACACTCTGGTTTATAACAGCTGAGCACATCACCATAGAAAAAACTATCTCGATTCCTGTCTACCTATGCGACAACCAAGAGGAGAAACAGGATCTTTACACGCACACCACCATCACCATCAAAAGTCGTCCTGATACTGTATTGATTTCTGACTGGAAACAGTGTGGTGCCTTTATTTCAAAAGATATAATAAATACATCTGGCGAGTATATCCCAATCCCTTTTTCGTCGCTTATTGTACCTCCAGGAATTAACGTGCTACACTGTAATGCTATACGCAAACAATCTAAAGTATAGTATTAAGGATTAGATATGAATCATCATTCATTTTTAAAAAAATTATCTGATTTTGCATCAAAACTTTTCAGCAGCGGACTTATTGCCATTTTACCAATCACCATCACCGTTAGTTTATTAGGTTCTTCCGTAAGATTATTGATCGGATGGCTTACCCCGTTACGACAATTTATCAAACCATCTATTTTACAAATGATTCCACATGCTGAAATCATCCTTGCAATTTTTGGGGTATTTATCATTGGAACTTTATATAATCACTTTCTATTCGATCGACTTTTGCATGCGATTGAACTGTTAGTAAAAAAAATTCCACTTGTTCGCCTTGTCTATGCTGGCTCAAAACAGCTTGTCAAAACATTCGGCTCACAAGAAAAGATGGCATTTCAGCGAGTCGTCCTTATACACTTTCCACGACATGGAATCTATAGCATAGGATTTTTGACTAGTCAGTTAAGTCCTGAAATTGCACCCTCACATCTGGAACCGTACTACACGATCTTCATACCGACAACCCCAAATCCAACAAGCGGATTCTGTATCGTAGCCCCTGAAAAAGAGCTTATTCCCACGAATCTATCAAGCCAAGAAGCAATGGCTATGATTATTTCAGGTGGCATTATTCAACCTGAATCTCAGATGAAAAAAGAAAAAGAACTATTCCACGCGTAAGTATTATCCTAAAAACATCAAACAGTGTGTTGAAAAATGTAATAGCCAATACCGCAATATAAATGAAATACATAAAGTTCTGGTGATATACACCCAAGATCATATACAATCGTTGGTATACATCATATATCAAAAAAGGGGCTTTTATGAAAACATATATACTATTCTTATGTGCATTTTTAGGCTTATTTCCAATGACTCAGCGAGGGGAGTCAGAACGTAAAACAAGATGTGAAAAATTACTACAACTACTGTACACGCATCTCAGCATCTCGTATGAAGAAACAAAGCTATTACGCAAAAAATGTTTTGAATTGCCCAATGTAAAATCAACCTATGAAGTACTTGCCATTTTAGACGATCCAGTAAAAGTAGAAAAACTGGTCAATTATGTCCTCAGAAAACTTTATGCGCCATCATTTTTTTCATTTTTTAACAAACCAGGCTTGACACAAGATCAAAAAATATTACTTGAAAACTGGAAAAAGTCTACCAATGCACTGCTCCCAAACCCTTCACTCAGACGAAAAGCATTTTTTTATGCACTGTCACTGCCAGTCAGAAAGGCATTTTTGGAACTACTTATCTTATCAGTAGAATAAACAATCAGACCAGGAGGTGGCCAATCTTTGCTCCACCTCCTACATTTTAAAAATACCCGCCAAATACAAGCAAAACATGAAAAAATTTCTCTGTACGTATTTTTGACTATTTTTTGATAATCAATATATTAAAAATAATGTAATACATTCAGTATCAAAAGGAAGCCATGAAAAAACAGGTATTATTTTTATTACTCATTGTTTCAAGTCAAAGTTGTTTGTCTAGTTTCAAACATACAGATGATGACGCACAGGAATTTTATGAGTCTCTAAAAGCAGGAAAAATAAAAGATTTTTACAATTATGCTATGGAAAGCGAAAAAACAAACAACAAATTGAAAAACACAACTTTCTGTATTAAAGTTATTACAGCATTAATCAGGAACGACATTAATCTTAAAACTGCAAGCAATGGACTTGTCCCTCTACCTGTACATCCAAAAAGCGACTATAACCAGTTATTTGATCACTGTGCACAACTTGACGGTCAAGTCAGCATCGAAAAAGTAAACGCAATACTTGAAAATAAGACTCTAATGCGTTCTATTGTAAAAGATGTATTGGGCGAAAAAGGCCTCTCCGATTATGACAATTCATTATATGGCTCATCAGAACGAACCAATTCCATAGGCTTTTTAAATAACCTGCTAAGTCAGAATAAAATGAACATGTGGAAACGTATTTTTGCAGAAGCTGCTTGAAACTACTGAAAAATAAGCAGCACAGAAAAAACTATCCGGCAATCAAAAAAATCCAAATAAAAGAAATTCATGATTTTAATTAAAAAATTTGACTATTTTTGAAAATTAATCATACTTAAATAGATACTAAATATCTATTCTCTCTATTTTTAAAAGGATTTTTATGAAAAAACATATGCTATTGCTTTCAACTTTAATACTTTCAACACAAAATAGCTTCTTTGCTCAAGAAGCTAGAAAGACACAGTGCGAGGAGGTCACTAAGTTTTTAGTTGATGATTTAGACATCACTAGCAAAAGCTCTATCTCTGAAAGAAAGCAAATTCTACTCCAAGAATGTTTAAGCGGCAACAAAATACCAACTGTAGCTAGTATGAAGAAGTTATTAGGCGATACAAATAAAGTATTGCAATTAGTAGATAAATCCGAAGAAGACGTGGGAGACAAAACTGATACAACAGAGGCTAAATTGCTGATAGACATTTTTAAAATAATATGCGAATCAGCTTTTGAAAAGCTTTTTGGAATTAACAATACCTTTAAAAATAAAATCAATGAATTATCCAAAGAAACTGAAAAAAGTCATGAATATAAAAGATACGAACCAGAAAAAAAAGAATGGCTCGAAGCTACTACAAGTAAAAACAAATCAGAAAAATTAGAAAGGCTCAGACGAAAGAGATTTATAAATCGTCTTCCTTCGAATGTCAAAGAACGATTAGAAACACTTCTAATGCGAGAAGCTTCAAAATAAACCAATTCAAATAACTGTTCTAATAATCAACACACTACCACAAAATAGAGTAAAATAGGGAAAGGCAGTTTTTAACTTGCCTTTCCCTATTTTATTCTATTTTCAAAAAAATCGATGAATAAAACGTCCAATGGCTTTTGCACCGCTTCACTTTTTAATGCAATATCATATTCATAGAACGCTTTTGCATATGAGGCCAAACGGACTGGTTCATACAAACTCCATTCTTTTTTGAGAAATGAGAATGGCAGCCCTTTTGCAACTACCTGCATATCATGCGACTGAAGCTCTTTTCTGTATAAACAGTACAATGCTGCTCGGTTAAACAGATCAGTCCAGAACGATGTCCAGAAAACAGGTTGAAATTTTGGCCACAGTAGCATCCAATCTTTGAAAAATGTTTTATCTTTAGAAAAAAGTTTTCTACTTAATTCAAACAAAGAATGGGGCTGAGAAATAAATAACGGAAAATAGACGGATACAAAATCGCCGACTACCGTTTTACTTAAAACAGAACTATACATCTGTAAACTAAAAAAAATCTGTATTGATACGGTCTCGTTTCTGGCAAGCTCTTTTGAAAAACTTGTCACTAACGCAGGTGAAACGGTAGAATGCAATAACATATCACAGAGTTGTGCAACAGACAGCTCATCTGGAATGACAACCGCCCCTTCTACGGTTTTTTTTGTTACCGTTTTTAACTTTTCTGGTGAAATAAAATAGATAACAGAATGTGGACCTCTGTAGGATGTTAAAAAAGAAACTATTTTTTCTGCCTCTTTATCACTCAACAGATCAAAATGCGTTTTAATAACATAAATACACGACTGCCCCAAAAAACTTGTCAGCAAAAGATCCTGAAGCATGCACGGTAATGGAATTGTTCCAGACTGTTCAAGATTAACTGTTTGGACAGATCGCTGCGTTTTTAAAAAATGACTGAGATACAATGAACTGGTATGTGCAGATCCAATAAAACAGCAAGACTTTCCAAAATCAATTGAAAAGTCTTGCTGTAATTTTAAAAACCATTGTGGCAACTGGGTAGTAACCGTAGAACGTAACATAATACTTCCTACTTTGTTACCTTACTTGCAACGTCCAACCTATTTTTTAAAGAAAACAAACCAAAACGTTCACTCTGTTCTGCTGAATATTTTACAGAACTCAATTCTTTACTCATAACTGAAGGCGCACTCTTTTTTTGATCATTCGCTTGCCCTGCGCCGCCCGCGTCATGTCCCATGCTATCAGATCTTATTTTTGCAAAAATCATGCTTGCATTCTGCAAGGCAATCTCTTTTGCTTGTTCGATTACTGACCATGACACAGATCCCTTTTCTGCTCCACCATGCAGTTCAAGTAAATTACCTGACTCTGTCAAAATAATATTAAAATCAGCGTGCAATCTTTGGTCGTCTTCAAACGTAGGATCAATGACAATCGTATTATTCACTATTCCAACTGAAATAGCAACAACCCGCTCTTTTAAAAATGGTTTTTTAATTTTACGCATGTCAAGCAAAACCGATTGTGCACGCTCAAGGGCCACTGACGCAGCAATAATTGCCGCCGCCCTGGTCCCTCCATCAGCTTCCAAGACCTCGCAGTCTATATATAATGTTTGTTCACCAAAATCCGTATCAACTACTGCGCGAAGTACTCTGCCAATTAAACGAGAAATTTCAACTGAACGACCATTTTTTTGACCATTCGCGGTTTCACGAGCTGATCGCACAGTTGTCGCATGTGGCAACATCGAATACTCAGCTGTCAACCACCCCTGTCCACTGTTTTTCAAAAACTGTGGCACACCTTTTTGCAAGGAAACAGTAACTAATACTTTCGTTTTACCAAGCCTTATCAAAACAGCCGCAGGCACTGTCGTAATAAAATCATATTCCAATGAGAAAGGGCGTATCGCCAGATTCTCTTTTGCTGTCAAAACCACGGAAAAACCTCCAACGTCTTATGCCGCTTCAATCTGCACAGGAGCACTCAATAAACGCAAGCTTACTCGACCATTACTTTCATCATGCTCTAAGACTTCAACTTTCACACGATCTTCAATGCGATATTCTTTTGCAAACGTTTTTTGAACCGGTTTTGGCATATTCGACAGATGCACTAACCCATCGAGGCCTGGAACAAGCTCAACAAACATCCCAAACTCTGCAAAACGCCTGATCTTTCCTTCAAACGTATCACCACGAGTAATCTGTCCCGCAAGCGTTTTGACCCATCTGATTGCAACATCTAACTTTGCGTCCGGTCCACCAAAAATTTTAACCGTTCCATCATCTTCAATATCAATTGCAGTACCAGTCTGATCAATAATTTCACGGATTGTTTTGCCGCCACCACCAATAACGGCACCAATTTTGTCAGTATTAATTTTTACAACATGTACTTTTGGAACTAAATATGACAGCTCTTTGCTTGGCTCAGTTATCACTTTTTTCATTTCATTCATGATATGTATGCGACCATCCCGAGCCTGCTTCAATGCTTGTTCAAATATCTCACGCGTTAGACCGCCTTTATATTTGATATCCATCTGAATCGCCGTAACACCATCATTAGTACCAACAACTTTAAAATCCATCAATCCAAACGCATCTTCAATACCAGAAATATCAGACAATACACAGAACTCACCATTCTTACGTTTCAAAAGGCCCATTGCGATGCCTGAAATCATTTTTTTAACAGGAACACCAGCATTCATAAGTGCCATAATTGCACCACAAGCCGTTGCCATTGAGGAAGATCCATCAGACTCTAAAATATCTGAGACAACACGAATAACATAAGGAAACGCTTCTTTGCTAGGCTTTTGATATTTAATCGCAGACGCCGCCAAATGACCATGTCCAACTTCTCGCCTTCCAGGTCCACGCAAACTTTTTACTTCACCGGTCGAAAATGGTAAGAAATTATAATGCAATATAAACGAACCATCTTCATCCAGTCCCTGTTGCATTAAGCTTTCTATCCTCTGCTCGTCATCACCAGTACCCAAGGTAACACTAACCAATGCCTGTGTTCTTCCACGAGTAAACAGTGCAGACCCATGTGTAAACGGTAACAAACCAACTTCTACAGAAATTGGTCTAATTGCATCAAACTTTCTTCCATCAATACGTTTACCATTGACAAAAACAAGCTCAGTCAACTGATCTTTAAACACTGTGTCAAATATATAATCTATAACAGAAGTAGGAACGCCTTGTTCTTCCATTGCTGTCTCATGCAATGCAGTAAATTCTGATCGAAGCAGATCAAAATATTTTTGACGTTCTAATTTGTCTTCTTTATAAGCATTTTGGACCTTATCTTCGGTCAAAAATGCTTCTATGAGAGCAGTCCATTTTGACCACTGATATCGATCTTCAATCGCTCTTTTTTCTTTGCCTAATGCTCTTGCAATATCTTCCTGCCATACAACAAGTTTTTTAATGACTTCATGAGCCTTAAACAACATATCCAAGAAATCTTTTTCAGATACCTCATTCAGTGAGCCCTCAACCATACAGATACCTTCCTTTGTGCCTGCAACCACTAAACGCACATCAGAAAGTAGAAAATCTTTGTATGTTGGATTAATAATCCACTCACCATTCACTCTACCAAGTTCAACAACACCTACCGGTTCTAAAAATGGAATATCAGAAATGGTTAACGCTAAAGAACAGGCAAGCAAAGAGACAGTGTTAGGCATATGGTCTCGATCAACAGAATACACCGTTGCCAAAACCTGCACCTGCTCAAAATAAGTTGATGGAAACAATGGTCTAAGCGCACGATCAATCAATCTGCTTGTCAAAACTTCACGATCAGTTGACTTTCCTTCACGCTTAAAAAATCCTCCAGGAATTTTACCTGCCGCTGACTGATACTCTTTGTAATCTACCGTCAACGGAAAAAAACCAGGAAAATCTTCAGAAGCAGCGCTTGTAGCGGTTGCTAATAAGATAGTGCCACCCTGCTTGAACCAGACTGCACCATTAGCTTGTAATGCAACTTTGCCTATCTCTACTTCAAACCCATATTCTTCACATTTAAATACTTTGACCATTTAGCAAACCCACTGCCTTTCTACTATCTATTTTCTATCTTCTGATACCAAGTTTTTGCAACAAAGTTTTATATTCAACACTATTTTTTCGTGCAACGTATGTTAATAAACTTCTACGCTGCGCAACCAGTTTTTGTAAGCCACGCTTTGTGCTGAAATCCTTTTTATGCTTTTTACAATGCTCAGTTAACTCAACAATTCTTTTTGTAATAATTGCAATCTGCACAGCACTAGAACCACTATCTTGAGCATGTTTAGCATATTCCGCAATCAATCCTTGTTTTTCATTCTTTAGCATATTGAAACTACCTTGATTAAAAATATTTTATAAATTCTAATTTTTGGTAGGCGCGAGCGGATTCGAACCGCTGGCCCTTGCTACGTCAAAGCAATGCTCTTCCTCTGAGCTACGCGCCTTAAAAATTTTAATTATATTCTATGTACTAATTATACCAAAAATACTCTTAATTACTATCATCATTGGATCCAAGATACTTTTGCTTAAAAGAACCCACACCGGTTCCGGCAGGTATTACCTTACCAACAATAACGTTCTCTTTTAAACCATATAAATAATCAATTTGTCCTGCAATTGCTCCCGCGGTCAAAATACCAGTAGTTTCTTGGAAAGACGCCGCTGATATAAAACTTTCTGTTCCAAGAGAAGCATGAATTAATCCCTGCACCACAGGTCTTGCAACAGCAACCTTTTTACCTTCTGCTCGCAATGCACTATTAACCATCTGGAAATGAACACGATCAATACGATCACCGATCATAAAATCACTGTCTCCACGCTCAACGATACGAACTTTACGAGTCATTTGACGGACAATCAATTCGTAATGCTTTGCATTAATACTCACACCCTGCAGTCGATATATCTGTTCAATCTGATCAACCAGATATTTTTGCGCCACATCCGGTCCTAAAATCTGCAAAATATCCTGTAAAACAGGTAAACCGGATGTCAAAAAGTCACCAACAGCAACTGTTTCACCATCCACAACACTCAACTGCTTACCTCGTGGAATTAAATATTCACGTGTTTCTGCGCCAGAGACAATACTTACTTTTCGATACCCCCTATGAATACCGCCAATAACAATCTGTCCATCAATATCAGCAATCACTGCAGGATCCTTTGGAGCACGAGCTTCAAACAACTCAGAAATACGTGGCAACCCACCGGTAATATCTTTCGTTTTTGCTGCCTCACGTGGCATCTTTACAAGGATATCACCCACATTAACATACTGACCATTTACAATGCTTAGACGTGACCCGGCAGGTAAAAATACTCTACCGATCTCCTCCTGTTGTTCATTCATAATTGCACATGCGGGTTGATACTTTTCTCCACGTGTTTCCAAAAGCACAAAATCCGATTTTTTAGTGGCTTCATCAAACCGCTCTTGAAAGGTAATGTTTTCATGAAGATCAATAAAACTTACATAACCAGCTGTCTCGGTAAGCAATACTGTATTATTCGGATCCCATTCAACCAACTTTGTTCCAGCAGTAATTTCTTGACCATTTTGTACGTAAATTACCGAGCCATACTCAACACTATTCTGTTGTAACTCACGTCCATCTTTTGAAATAATGGCAATTCGTGCACGCCGACTTACTACCTTACTGTTACCTTCAAGATCCTTAATAACCCGGATACCTTTCCATAATACAACGCCATCATTTTTCGCAACAAAAAACGACTGTTCTCCCAAGCCACTTGCAGTACCACCAATATGGAAGGTTCTCATAGTCAACTGAGTTCCAGGTTCACCAATTGATTGAGCAGCAATAACTCCGACCGGCGTACCAATCTCAACCAAAGCACTCTTTGAAAGATCATAACCATAACACCGCGCACAAATACCACGCTTAGCTTGACACGTCAACACAGAACGAACAGGAATCTTTGATACAGCAGAAGCAAAAATTCTCGGCAGGTCATCTCTGGTAATCACTGATCCTTGTGTTAAAACTATATCACCAGTAATGACATCCTTCACATCTGCAGCAACAACGCGTCCAAACACCCGTTCTGCTAATGGACAAATAATATCACCAGCATCTTTCAAATCTTCCATTTCAACATAACCAAGTGTTTGACAATCTTCAGCAGTAATCACTACATCATGTGCTACATCAACCAGACGACGGGTCAAATAACCGGAGTTAGCAGTTTTTAACGCAACGTCAGACTGACCTTTACGAGCACCATGAGTAGAAGTAAAATATTCAAAAACTTTAAGTCCTTCTTTAAAATTAGAGCAGACAGGTGTTTCAATAACTTCACCATTCGGTTTAGCCATCGCACCACGCATACCAACAAGCTGTTTCACCTGATCTTTGGTACCCCGAGCCCCAGAATCCAACATCATAAAGATCGGATTAAATGGTTTAAAGGCACGATCTCCATTGTTAAAAGCCTGCTTATCTTCCTCTTCAAATTTTTTATACATTGCCGTTGCAACTTCAGCTGTCGCATGAAACCAGATACTAATTACCTTACTACGCCGCTCACCATTTGTAATAACACCATCCATATACAATTTTTCAACACGTTCAACTTCGGCAAAGGCATGCTGAATAATACGATCTTTTTCTTCAGGTATAATTAAATTTTCAATCGAAATAGAAATCCCTGCACGCGTAGCATAAGAAAAACCAAGCTTTTTGATTTTATCTAACGTCTCAACTGCTTCTTTATGTTCAAAACGATAATAAACTCTCTCAACCATTTTGGCCAAATCGCTCTTATTCATAACCTTATTGATCCAAGCAAAATCTGATCCTACAGGCAACGCATCATACAGAATAACCCGCCCAACTGTCGTGGAAACAATTTCGCCAGACATAAGTCGAACCTTAACACTTGCATGCAGGTCAACTGCACCACATTGATATGCGGAAATCACGTTGTCAACTGATGGAAAAACAGCGTCCTGACCCTTTGCACCCATGCGAACTTTAGTAATGTAATAAAGGCCTAAAACCATGTCTTGTGACGGACACGTAAGCGGTTTACCATTCGCAGGAGATAAAATATTACGCGAAGACAAAATAAGATTTTTACATTCTGCCTGAGCATTTTTACTCAAAGGAATATGAACAGCCATCTGGTCACCATCAAAGTCAGCATTAAACGCCTGACACACCAGTGGATGAATTTTGATCGCTTTGCCGTCAACCAATAGAGGATAAAAAGCCTGTATCCCCAAACGATGCAAAGTAGGAGCACGGTTTAAAATAATGGGACGATCATGAACCACTTCTTCGAGCACATCCCAAACTAACGGATCGAGCTCATCCACCAACCTACGCGCAACACGCATATTCGGTACTGTTTCATGTTCCATTAAACCTGCATAAACATAAGGTTTAAACAGCTCAAGAGCCATCATTTTTGGCAATCCACATTGATCAAGCTTCAATTCAGGATCAACAACAATAACTGAACGTCCCGAATAGTCTACACGTCGACCTAAAAGATTTTGTCGAAATCGACCCTGTTTACCCCTCAACATTTCACTCAAAGATTT
The DNA here is from genome assembly GCA_016699125.1 of bacterium. Classification (NCBI taxonomy): domain Bacteria; species bacterium. Next base: position 92,621 of record CP064961.1, on the reverse strand, counting down.
CAATGGACGCTTATTCGATCCCCGGACATATTGACCACGTCGACCATTATCAATAAGAGCATCAACAGACTCCTGCAACATTCGTTTTTCATTTTTAATAATAACTGAAGGGGCTTCGATTTCAATTAAACGTTGCAACCGAATATTTCTATTCAAAACACGTCGATACAACTCATTCAGATCTGAACTTGCGAACCTTCCACCTTCTAATGGCACAAGAGGCCTTAAATCTGGAGGTAATACCGGCAACACCTTCATTACCATCCAATCAGGCCGAATATTACTTTGCATAAGGTTATTTAAAACCTTCATTCGCCGAATAAAACGATGACGCACAGCAGCAGACGTAGTTGCAGAATACTGCTTTTTAATATGTGAAATTTCAAGCGTCAGATCAAAATTATGCAAAATCTGCAATACCGCTTCGGCACCAGTTTCTGCATAAAAATCAAGATCTTCCGGTTTTGATTCTATATAATCTAAAAACTCTGTCGTCGTTAATAACGTTCGAGGAGAATAAGGAGAAAGCCCCTGTCTAATAACCATGTATGCATCAAAATAGACTACTCTTTCAAGGTCTTTAACAGCCATGTCTAAAATAAGACTCAAATAACTCGGAATACCTTTCAAGTACCAGATATGTACTACCGGAGCAACAAGTTCGACATGTCCCATTCGTTCTCTACGAACCCGAGCCTGAATAACCTCTACACCACATTTTTCGCACGTAACCCCACGATGCTTCATTCTTTTATATTTACCACAATTACATTCCCAATCCTTCACAGGACCAAAAATTCTGGCACAAAACAAACCATCTCGTTCAGGCTTGAGTGTTCGATAGTTAATTGTTTCAATTTTTTTAACTTCACCATAGGAGAGTGATTTTATTTTTTCAGGCGAAGCAACACTGATTTTAATTGCATTAAAACGACTAATACTTAAATACTCTTTGAACCGTTCTATCTGATTATTCAACAACGTCCTCCTTGCCAACTTTAAGAAGATCAACCTGAAGCCCCAAGCTTTGCAACTCTTTAATTAAAACATTAAAGGATTCCGGAACCCCTGGTGCTGGAATATTTTCTTTATTCACTATAGCTTGATATACCTTATGCCTTCCCGTTACATCATCGGATTTGTATGTTAACATTTCTCTTAATGTATAAGCTGCACCATACGCCTCAAGTGCCCACACTTCCATCTCACCAAACCTTTGTCCACCCTGTTTGGCTTTACCTCCGAGCGGCTGCTGTGTTACAAGGGAATATGGCCCAACAGAGCGGGCATGCAACTTGTCATCAACCATATGATTAAGTTTAATCATATATAACACACCAACCGTGACCGGCTGATCAAAGTATTCTCCTGTACGTCCATCTCTTAATTTGAACGATCCAGCAGCAGGCAACTTCAGACCTTTTAATAACGGAGCAACATCTGTCTGATAATCAGCACTATCAAAAACAGGTGTTTTAAATAACACGCCCTCTTTTGCAGTACGAGTTGCAAGCTCCTTAATCCCTTCTTGGCTATATTTGCGTTCATAATTTTCAATTAACTCGGCACCATAGATATCTGATAAAGATTTTTTAATATCCTCATATCCAGCCTGCATCGCCTGCTCAATATCCAAGGCATAATTCCTACCCGCTAATCCAAGTAGTGTTTCTAAGATCTGTCCAACGTTCATACGTGAAGGAATACCCAATGGATTCAAGACAACATCGATCGGTGTCCCATCTTCCGTATACGGCATATCTTCTCTTGGTACTAATACAGAAACAACACCTTTGTTACCATGACGACCAGCGATTTTATCTCCAACTGCAATATGACGCTTCATTGCAATGTATACTTTAACCATTTTAATGACACCGGACGGCAAAGTATCTCCACGTTTCATTTTATTGATACGTTCTTCTTTTAATCCTTGCAAGACACGTAGCTGCGTATCATATGCAACCTTTAATCGTTTTACTTGTTCATTTAAAGTTTTACTTTTAACTTTTAAACGAGATAGATCATCTAAAGACATCTGAGCAAGCATTTCTTGGCCAAATACTACCAGTTCTTTCTGAGCACCTATGGTTCCCGTTTGCCCCTGTAATAAATCAACAATTTTATCTTTGACCGCTAAAGTTAAAAACTTAACATGATGTCTATAATCACTATCAAACTCAACAATCTGCTGCTCAACCTCTTGCTTATAACGCTTACTTCTTCGAACACCGCCTCGCGCAAAAATCTTAACGTCAACCACAGTGCCCTCAACCCCAGGCGGAACACGCAAAGAAGTATCACGCACCTCACGAGACTTTTCCCCAAAAATAGCACGCAAAAGCTTTTCCTCAGGAGAATACTGTATATCTCCCTTAAGCGTTACCTTACCTACAAGGATATCCCCTGCTTTTACGCGAGTTCCAATTCTTACAATGCCATCTTCATCTAAACCAGTAAGTAAATTTTCACTCACATTCGGTATATCTCTGGTAATCTCTTCGGGACCAAGCTTTGTGTCTCGCGAATCTACAAGATACTCATCGATATGGACAGAAGTAAACACATCATCAGAAACAAGTCTTCTACTTACCACAATAGCATCTTCAAAGTTAAATCCATTCCAAGGCATAAATGCTACAAGTAAGTTTTTGCCTAATGCTAACTCACCATTTTTAACGGCAGAGCCATTTGTTAAAATATCACCAACTTCAACATGATCGCCAACCTTGACAATCGGTTCATGATGAATCCAGGTACTATAACTTGAGCGTTGAAATTTTTTCAAATGATAGGTATCTATCGCAGAAGCAATCCAATCCTCTGAGCTATCAAACTGATCAAGCGTTGCTCTGATAACAATTTTACTGGATGAAACATAATCAACAACACCAGCTCTTTTTGCCGTCAAGACAGCACCCGAAGCCTTAACTATTTCAACTTCAACTCCAGTACCAACAATGGGTGCTTCAGGTTTAATCAAGGGCACAGCCTGCTGCTGCATGTTCGAACCCATTAAAGCACGTACCGCATCGTCATGTTCTAAAAACGGTATGAGCGCTGCAGAAACAGAAACTAACTGCTTAGGTGACAAATCAACATAAGAAATCTTATCTGCTTCAACTGCTACAAAATCTCCCTCATAACGAGCAGGGACTTTGTCTCCCATAAAACCACCAGTTACAGAGTCAATCGCATCAGCCTGGGCAATATACTTTTCAGATTCCTCAAACGCATCAAAATACACAACTTCATCCTGAACCTTCTTATTTTTTACAGCTCTGTATGGAGTCTCTATAAAACCATACTCATTGACCGTTGCATAAATTGAAAAAGATGAAATCAACCCTACTGTCTGTCCTTCAGGAGTTTTAATTGGACAGATACGGCCATAATGTGATGTATGAACATCGCGAACTTCAAAGGTTGCACGATCCTTCATCACGCCGCCGGGCCCGAGCGCTGAAAGTCTAGTTTTATGTGCAATATCAGATAAAGGATTTGTCTGATCATTAAACTGTGATAGCTGGCCAGAACCAAAAAATTCTCTATGAACCGCACTTATCGGTTTAACGTTCAGAAGATCCTGTGGCATTAACGCATTATGTGCCTCTTGTATGCGAAATCGTTCACGCACTATTCGTTCAACACGCATAAATCCTAAATACATCTGGTTAAATAGTAGCTCACCAACCAGGCGAACACGACGATTGCCAAGGTGGTCTATATCATCCAAAACACCTTCACCTTTTTCTCGTAAATTAACTAAATAAGCAATAGTTGCAAAAATATCCTCTTTGGTAAGGGCGAGCTGGTCAGCAGAAGTCGTAAGACCAAATTTACGATTAATACGCATACGACCAACTTTAGTAAGATCATAAAAGCGACTATTAAAAAACAGATTATCAAGTCGTTCTTTTATTTCTCTAACAGAAGCACTATCGCCAGGCCATAGTTTTGCATGCACCTCTTTCAACGCATCCTCATAGTTCATACACTTATCTTGGGTCAGGGTAAGCGCAATCACTGGTTGGAATACATACCCAGAAGACTGAATAAGGACCAATTTACCATCACCGATAACCCTCATTTTCTCCAGATGAGACTCAGTAATAACCTCGCCCTGTTCAAAAATAATTTCTCCGGTAGTAGTGTTAATAAAATCCTGAGCTACAACACGATTTAATAAACTATTTTCACGAATTACAAAGTGCGAAATATCCAATTTTTTAAGCTTTGCAAGCATCTGCAGTGAGATACGTTGTCCAATAAAATCTTTTTCATGCACAGCAGGCAACATACCTTTTTCTATGCGTTGGCCAATAACAGTGTCATCAATAATCCGCTGATATTCACCTTTTTTAACAGAAAGGGTATCAAACTTATAAAACTGCTTTACAATATCCTGCCTACTCAAACCCAAAGCTTGTAAAAATGTTGTAACTAACATTTTCTTTTTTTTATCTATTCTAACGTACAACAGATCATTGCTATCAAACTCAAAATCCATCCAAGAACCACGCATAGGAATAAGCCGTGCTAAATAATAGGGCTTACCACGATAATCTTTGATCTTTTTACTTTGAGAAAAAACTACTCCAGGTGAACGATGGAGCTGACTTACCACAACTCTGTCAATACCATTAATAAGAAATGTACCAAAATTACCTAGCTTAAAGACGCCATCTTCTTGATACAAGTCAACCATTACAGGAAGATCTACAAAAAATATATCCTGTTCTTTAATATCATGAATCTTTTTCGAACTATCTGGCTGTATATCCCAAGAAATTAACTGCATTTTTACTTTAAGCGGCATACTGAAGGTCTGCCCACTGATTCTGCACTCATCAACAGTCATAGGCAATTTAACCACAACCCTTGTCAAACAATCAACACAATGCTTGTAAAAAGCACCTTTTTTTTGACACTGAGGACACGTTCGAGATTTTAAACGTGACACCCCTGTCGCATCACACTGCTGACATTGCCATTGATAACGCGCAACTAGTCCAGATAGTTTACCGCATGCACATGCCCACGTACCAAGTTCATAGCTCACATATTGCAAAGAAAGCTTGTCCTCATAATCTATAGGAAAAATATCACGCAAAACCTTTTCAAGTCCTATATTTGCACGCTCCTCAGGAAGCATATCCAATTGAACAAAATCATTGAAAGATGATGACTGTATCTCAACCAAATTTGGTATAGGTACCACATCTTTTATTTTCCCAAATACCTTACGAACAGTACCAACGCTGACAATAGACATTCACAAGCTCCTTACAACCAGATTTTTGCACTACGCAAACAAGCCACTAACCATTTACTATGCGCAAAAGGCCAGTGCGCAAAATAACACTGACCCCGTTTTACTGCACAAATTACGCTAGTTCTACTTTAGCACCCGCAGCTTCAAGCTCTTTTTTCATCTTCATAGCATCATCTTTTGCTACTGAATCAGCAAGAACTGTAGGCGCGCCTTCTACTTTCGCTTTTGCTTCAACCAAATTAAGGCTAGGCATCAAAGCCTTAACAGCCTTAATAACTTTGATTGGTTCGGCACCAGCTGCTTGTAACGTTACTTTGTAATTTGCTTTTTCAGCCTCTGCCGCTGCTGCCGGCGCTGAAGCTGTAACTGCTGCTACAGCCGCAGTTGGCATAGCCGCCGAAACACCAAAAGCTTCTTCCAAAGCCTTCACCAAATCACTTACTTCTAATAAAGTAAGACCTTTTATTTCTTCTACTAATTTTTCATGCTTTGCTGCCATTGAGGCCTCCACACTTTCAGTTAAAAAACAACAAACAACTTAACAACACTTTATAAAATCACTTTGCTCGAAATCACCCAGCATTTTGCTCGGAAATAGTTTTGAGCACATATAACAATCTCGCAATAAGCTTGTGTAACAAAGAAGCCATTCTGCCTGCAGGTGCATTCAATAGACCACAAAGTTGTGCAATAAGCACCTCTTTTGTTGGCAAATCAGCAATGCGAACAATCGCTTTTTTATCTACAACTTTAGCCTCCAAAAGACCGGCAACTAACTGCAATGCTTCATGTTTTTTTGAAAAGCCATGCAAAACTTTTGCAACTGCTGGAAAATCTTTCTGAGCAAAAACAACCGCAACCTGCTCTTTTAAATAAGGAACAAACTGCTGACCACCTTCCAGATCACCTACTGCACGTTTTATCAAACGCGCCTTAGAAACCCTCAAAGAACCACCATCATGACGCAACTCTTTTCTTAAGGCTTGCATCTGTTTAACCGTTAATCCTTTAAAGTTAACAAGAAAAGCGGCTTCAGTAGCATCAAATTCTCCACGAAGCAGATTGACTACTTGAATTTTTTCATGTTTTTTCATGTCAATCCTTTCCTATAGTAGTGCGCTCACTTCTTCAAGGTTTACAGATAGGCCAACACCCATGGTTGAAGTCACAGTCACTTTCTTTAAAAACTTTCCCTTTGCAGCAACGGGCTTAGCTTGTACAAGCGCTCGCACAAAGGAAACAAAATTATCATATAAACGATCAGCAGTAAACGAAACCTTGCCGATCGAAAAATGCACATTGCCCTGTTTATCATTTTTAAAGCGTGCTCTTCCAGCTTTAAAACTTTTAACCGCAGCAGCAACATCAAATGTGACAGTGTCATCCTTTTTATTTGGCAAAAGCCCACGAGAACCAAGGATCTTACCTAACTGACCTACAAGACCCATCATATCAGGAGTAGCAATCGCAACTTCAAAATCAACCCAACCTGTAAGGACTTTATCTACCAGGTCCTGAGACCCAACAAAATCTGCGCCTGCCTGTTTTGCAGCTTCTGCATAATCACCTTTTGCAAAAACAACAACACGCATCTTTTTACCATTCCCATGCGGCAACTGAACAGCAGAACGTATCGCCTGATCACCTTTTGATGCATCTATACCCAAAACAACATCTAAATCAACCGATTCATCAAACTTTGCATACGCAAGGGACTTTACCTTCTCAAGGGCCCCTTTTACACTTAATATAGTTCCTGCCGGCACTATATTCGCAATCTTACGATGGTTTTTTCCACCTCTTGCCATAACGTTTCCCCAACATTAATTAATCAACTACATCTATTCCCATGCTCCTTGCACTTCCGGCAATCATGGTACGAGCAGCTTCAATTGAATGTGCATTAAGATCGGCCATTTTTATACGCGCAATCTCTTCCGCATCCTTCCAACTAATCTTGCCTACCTTTTGCTCGTGAGGCTTAGAAGCACCCTTAGTCACATTCGCCTTCTTTTTAATAAGCTCAGACGCAGGAGGAGTCTTTGCTTCAAATTCAAAACTCAGATCCTCATACACCACAATATTAACAGGCACAACTTGACCTTTACGATCCGCGGTCCTTGCGTTAAACTGCTTACAAAACTCCATTATATTGACTTTATGCTGACCAAGTGCGGGGCCTGCTTTTGTTGCAGGAGTTGCAGCACCGCCAGGCAAAAGCAATCTTATCTGAACTTTAATTTTTTTAGCCATAACAACCTACCTTTAACCCCCTACTTGACCTGATCAAATGCAAGTTCAACAGGAGTCATTCTACCAAAAATACTCACCATAACAATTAATCGCTCATTATGCTTATCTGTTTTGTCAATAACTCCAACAAAACCCGCAAACGGCCCGTCTTTTATCTCTACTTCCTGTCCAACGACAAACTCTTCTTTTTCCTGAACAATAGCAATCTCACCCTTCATTTGCGATACTACACGGCTTACTTCTTGATTTGACATTGGCACCGGTTGATCTCCGCCCAAAAACCTGACGGCACGCGGACTTGCAAGAGAGGCACTCATCGTACGAACACTCATTTCCATCTCTACTAACACGTATCCAGGAAACAGCTGCTGCTCTTGAAACCCCTTATCCATAGCACCATCAAAAAGCGGCTTCAACTTGGCAGAAGGCACAAGAATTTGCCCAAAGTCATCATCCAGAGCCTCTTTTGCAATCAACGATTGGATCTCTTTTTTCACGCGCTCTTCATAACCAGGATAAACCTGCAAAACATACCAACGTTTCATGATCATTACACCTAAAATCTAATTATCCGCCATACCACTGAAACATAAAGCGTGCCAACATTGAAAATGCGATATCTAAAAGAGCCAAATAGATCGCGAAAGCAACAACAAGGATAAGGGTAACAAAAAGTGATCCAACAAAATCTTCTTTTGTTGGCCACGTTACTTTACTCATCTCAGAATGCACTTCCTGTAAAAATTTTGTTACCGTATTTACAAGCATTTTCAACCTTCCTTAGTTTTAAATCAAGACGCAAAAGCTGGCAGGCCAGGAGGGACTCGAACCCCCAACCGGCAGATTTGGAGTCTGCAACTCTACCAATTGAGCTACTGGCCTACACATATTACTTGCTTTCTTTATGTTCACTGTGCGCACGACACCTTGGACAAAACTTACTAAGCTTAAGCGAACCGACAGTTCTTTTTTTTGAAACACGCTGCGTATAATTACGCTCTTTACATGTTCCACACACCAGACGAGTAATAACCTTGTTTTTCGCCATTGTACTTCCAAAAATTCTTTAATGTTACTATCTAAACCTTCTGGAGCCCGCGACCGGGATTGAACCGGTGACCTCTCCCTTACCAAGGAAGTGCTCTACCGACTGAGCTACGTGGGCTTTGTGTTTATTTATCACAATTTATCATATGGTACCTAAAAAGAAGCAAAAAAACAACTTTTATTTTTCATTTTTTTAAACATGCTCGCAAAGTACTCAAACTGACACAAAATGATAGGACACTCCATACTTCCCCAAACAGTATGGAGCTGGCGACTGGACTTGAACCAGCGACCTGCTGATTACAAATCAGCTGCTCTACCAACTGAGCTACGCCAGCAACAAAAATCTGGAGCGGGAAACGGGACTCGAACCCGCAACCTACAGCTTGGAAGGCTGTCGCTCTAGCCAATTGAGCTATTCCCGCAGATGGTGGTGAGAGTAGGATTCGAACCTACGAAAGCTGAGCTAACGGATTTACAGTCCGTCCCCTTTGGCCACTCGGGAACCTCACCAACAAAACCATGTTCCTAATAATATCGTTTTCTCTATCAATTTCAACATTTTTGTTTTGTACTTATTTTAGATTGATAAAAATACTAAATTGAATATAAGTTAACCTTGAAATTAATACTAATTAATTATTTGTATACTTTAAAGAAGATTGCAATAAAAAGTTGCAATAAAGCTGTATAAAGATAAAATAAAATATGTTCTTATTTTAAAATTTTTACGTCAATTTTTTACAAACAAACAATCAAAGGATTGCTCATGTTTTACAACCCCTTATTTGCCAAACGGATACCGCTTCCCTTTCTGTTGGCCTTTGCCTTCACAGTGTATGCCGACCAACCAATGCCAGAAACAGATCTTATTGATGAAATAAGCACTTTATACTTACAAAGATTTCCAGAAAAAGTTATATCGGCAGAGGAAGTCACTAAAAAAACACAAGAAAAATTAGCTTTGCAAACAAATATCACGTTGAAACCCATAAAGATCGACCTGCCTGAAACTAACTATGAAAAAGTTGCTCATGAAGTTATCAAACAAAATATTAAAACATCTGACAAAACGATCTTGCCATTTGCTGCTTTTAAAAAACTTAATATTGCAGGATGCAAAAAAACCACAAATGCGGAAAAATCTGAAATAAGAGAAGGCTTGGTTGACATAGTATGCAAGTCAACCCATTCATTACTTGCAAAAAATGTAACACTGTTTGAGCTAGGCAATCCTGCAACTGATATTGAAACCATAAAAGAGCGTCAAAAGCTTGTTAAAGAGCTTCAAAAAAACGAACTTAAAGCACGTTTAAACAAAAATCAGCAGTTTGAAAAGACAATTTTGGCTCTCTTTGATGTAAAACAACCTCTATTGGACAGTTTTATTGAATCAACAACATATTACAGTAATTCTCAGCTCGGAATTTTACTAAATTCAATATCTTTTGGACTTTTAAAACCTGTACAAAATTTTTTAGATAAGCATCCACTCATGCTTGAAACGAAAAATCCCTTCGGTCCAGTAAGTTTTTTATGTGCGACACTAGGAAACATAATAGCATGTTTAAAACCTACCATTTTTGATACAGAAAATAACACTGACTTTTCAAGTCTGACATTATTAGCACGATTAAAAAAAACTTCGCAAGTCTCGCTTGTAACACCTTTGGCACTGAATCTAACCACGGTACCTTTTGTAGGGTCGTTTGCCGGTTATAAACTTCATACCAATCAAAAAGCAAAACAAGCGCTTGGTAATTTGATTTCTGCTTATCCTAATACTGCTGTTTTCTTTGGGCTTGAAATCCCATTTTTCTTTTACATAATAACATGTATGACCTACAACATAGAAAAGCATTGGACAGACATACAAACAAAATTGATCGGGCTCGCAAACTACCTTGATCAGATACGTTCAGTCGTTAAACATTTCAAAAAACATAACCTCAGATTTGAGCTTGCATTCCCTGAACTGAAAGAACTTGCAAATCTTGATAACAAAACAAAGCATTCAGCGGACTTTAATCAGTTAATCGATCTTTTAAAAACCGGTACATTCAAAGGAAATGCATCGATAGTTTCATACCTTGGTCGTGTTAAATGTGCCTATAAACTGTTCATGAATGTACGTGCTGAATTTGAGCCGATTTTGTATGCAATGGGTAAGCTGCAGATGTATCAAGGCCTTGCTGACCTTGTTTCAAGTTCGGATGAACAAGAAAATAGATTCTGTTTTGCTGAATTTTCACACGAAGGCCCATTTGTTGACGCGCGTGACTGCTGGAATATGATGGTTGGTCAAGACAAAGCAGTATCAAATAGCATCTTGATCACCCCTGATCAAAAGGACATTATCATCCATGGTCCAAATACGGGTGGTAAAACGACAACCTTGTTGTCATTTATGTATGCATTGATTATAGCTCAGGCATTTGGTATTGCACCATGCTCCTATCTGAAGTTCAGCCTCTTTGCACAGTTCAACTGCTTCTTTGATATTCAAGATGATGTGGCAGCTGGTACATCGCTCTTTGAATCTGAAGTGAAATTTGCAACGGAGCTTTATGAACGAATCGTTTCACTTAAAGAAGGCGAATACGCGTTCACTATATGCGATGAAATTATGCGTTCAACAAGTCCTGAAGAGGGTCAAAAATGCGCGTATCAGTTCACAAATAAAATGGGCAAACATGCAGGGTCGGTATGCTTTACTGTGACTCACTATCCAAAGCTACTTGAGCTATGCAATCTGCCTGGATTTAGAACATTCTATGTTGAAGTTGTTCGTGATGCACGTGGCCAGATTCGCAGAACATTCAAATTTAAAGAGGGTATTACCGATCTTAATATTGCAAAAGACATCTTACAAAAACACGGACTGTTTGATAAAGACGATTTACATGAGATGCACACTATGAGCCAAACGGCAGCAGCTGCATAAAAAGGTAATTTCAGTTCTTGTAAAGGTAAGGGTAAACAAGAAGGGGGCGCGATACATTGTGCCCCCTTCTTAATATTCGAAAGTAACAAACTATACAAAATTGATTAATTTTTATTTGAAACTTCAATGAAACTATTTTACAAACACAGCACATCCAAAGCACTTAAATTTGCAAAAAACAGATTTATTAATACACTATAAAATATAGATATAATAAAAATTAGTTTCTATTTTTTTCAATTAATTAAATTAAGGAAGTTCGTATGACACTTAAAATACCTATCACTCGACACACTAGCTTAGCTCTCTCATTAGCTTTAGTCATCTGTGCACAGGCCGACCAAGCAACTGTGCAGCCAAAAGCCTCACAAAGTACCATCTTTGCCGATCAGATCAGTACACTGTTAGCAAAAAGACTACCCACCGCTGTCAAAACAGTTGAACAACAGAAGCAAGAGGAACAGGCCGTTGAAGCACTGGCAAAAAACATTAAATATAAGCCGCTTCAGATCACAAAAATTGAATCAAACATTGATCTAGTTGCCCATCAGATCATCTCAAATCAAAGTAGCAAACTTGAATAGACAGGCTTGACGCCGGCTGCGTATGACAAATTAAAAATCGCAAGCACAAAAACCACAAATGACACCGGGGCAATTGTATACGACAAAGGCCTGGTTGATCAGCTATGCATACATGGTTCATGGCTTGCAAAAAGCGTAACCGCATTTCAACTGAGCATCCCAACCACACGACAGGAAGAGATTACTGAAAGCCAGACTATTATAAAACATCTGATTGCAGAACCAAGATTGCAAAAAACGCTCAAAAAGAACATCGCACAGGAAGAAACAATTTTGCCACTTTTTGATGCAACGCAGAATCTGGTTCCAAAATTCATTACAGAAAGGGAATATTGGGGAGGAAATAACACCTGGCTTTCCTACATCAATGCACAATCGTTTTTTACACCGTTAAATAGGTTTCCATGTTTATTAGAAGCGAAAATGCCAATTGGTATTGGATTTTTTCTTGTTCATTTGGCAAAATTCGGAGGCAAATACTTAGTTAATGATAGAAAACATGCATGGATAAGACTTGGTTATAATTCTTGGTTTCTCAACAATCCAAGTATGGAGGTAGATAAAGATATCACCGCTTCAATAAAAAATATAGCAAAAGCCACTCCACGCTTCATTTTACCAATATTTTCGGCCGATAAACTGGTATTTCTTAACAAGGAAATGTACAAAAATTTCACTGATACGAACCATCTTCGTAAGCGAACAGAAGAAGGCCTTCGATTGAATGGACAATATACAGAAGCACAAATAAAAACAATCATAGAAAACCCGGACCTAAAACCAAGTATAGTTGACCCTATCATTCTTAATTTGATTTATGGATATATTTTTTACACATCAACTATGAGTACCTACAACATAGAAAAGCATTGGAAAGACGTACAAGCACAGTTCATCGGACTTGCAACATACCTTGATCAGGTACGTACCGTTGTAAAACATTTTAAAAAACATAACCTCAGATTCAACCTTGCATTCCCAGAGCTGAAAGAGCTTGCAAACCTTGACAATAAAACAAACCATTCTGCAGACTTTAATCAGTTAATCGATTTATTAAAAACAGGTACGTTCAAAGGCCAAGCTTCCATGTTATCATATCTCGGTCGTGTGAAATGTGCCTATAAACTGTTCATGAATGTACGTACCGAATTTGAACCGATTTTGTATGCGATGGGCAAATTGCAGATGTATCAAGGGCTCGCTGATCTTTTTGCAAGTTCAGAAGGAAAAGAAAATAGATTCTGTTTTGTTGAGTTTTCAAACGAAGGCCCATTTATTGACGCACGTGATTGCTGGAATATGATGATTGGTCAAAATAAAGCTGTTTCAAACAGCATTTTGATTACACCTGACCAAAAAGACATTATCGTGCATGGTCCGAATACTGGTGGTAAAACCTCAGCTATATTAGCATTGATCGATGGATTGATAACAGCACAACGATTTGGTATTGCACCATGTTCCTATCTGAAGTTCAGCCCATTTGCACAGTTCAACTGCTTCTTTGACATTCAGGACGACATAACCGGTGGCATGTCACTGTTTGAAGCTGAAGTGAAATTTTCAACACAGCTTAACAAACAGGTAGCATCACTCAAAGAGGGTGAATATGCGTTTACTATCTGCGACGAAATTATGCGTTCGACAAGCCCTGAAGAGGGTCAAAACTGCGCCTATCAGTTCACAAACAAAATGAGCAAACATGCAGGGTCGGTCTGCTTTACCGTAACGCACTATCCAAAACTACTTGAGCTGCGCAATCTGCCTGGATTCAGAACGTTCTATGTTGAAGTTGTTCGTGATGCGGATGGTCATATCAACAGAACCTTTAAATTTAAAGAAGGTATTACAGACATTAATATTGCAAAAGATCTTTTAGAAAAACATGGTCTGTTTGATAAAGATGATTTACGTGAGATGCATGCGCGCAAAATGGCTGCTGCCGGTACTTCAAGATAAACTTCATTTGATGATGAATATGTTAAACGAAGAGCGGACGTTTTTATAACGTCCGCTCTTCGTTTATTTATAACGGGGCAAGTATGTTTTCATCACTACAAAATCAACGTTCGCTCATCCTGCTGATTGCCATATTCAAGGGAAAGATGTATAACTGAATGTGTCAACAGAGACATAACTGGCTCTGGCCACTCCAAAATGGCCTTGCTGTCTGTTTGATAAAGATACTCATCAAAACCTAACATTTTGAATTCAGACAGACTCCCAATGCGATACAGATCAAAATGGTAAATGACAAGTCCATCATGTGCATCGTACGTGTTCAGATAAGTAAACGTTGGGCTAGTAACAGTCATCGGGTCAACACCCCACAACGTCATGAGCTGCCTGATAAAAGTTGTCTTTCCTGCACCAAGACCGCCAGTTACAGTTATGACGTCATACTTTTTAAGCTCTTTTTGATATGCTGCAACAATAGTTGGCAACTGTTGATAGGTGAAGTGAATCGTTTTTTTCATACACTATAATTTCTTCATTTTTTGTAATAATTTTTTATCTGTTTTTGAAGCATGTTTTACATCTGTTTTTGATTCATATATTTCAAGCATATCATTTTTATAGGCAATGTCTCTTGCGGTTACCTGAGCCATCAGCTGGTCTAACTCATCATTTTCTGTATCGGTCATTTTGATAATCTGTGTATTCTGAACTTTACCCTTTTTTTTTGACCTGGTGGCAGCAAGCACAAACTCCCAAAACACCTGCACATCAACTGAGCATACGCCATAATGCTGCGCATATTCATTCAATTCTCGATCAGAAGAGACAAGCAGTAGATCCTGCCGCCAATAGACATCAAGGTATTCTTTAATAAATGTATCAGCAACACGATCTCGACCAACATAAAGTATCTCAAGCTCTTTTTGCCATGATCGCTCCTGCAAAAAAGACATGCCACCATCAAATACGATAATACCTTCAAGCTGTTTGTGTAAGAGATACGTTGCAAGTTTATTGCAATAAACGTTCACAGAATCATACGAAAGCGTTTTATTTTTGTCGATAGTTTTAAGAAGATTATATCCATCTATTAAAAGTTTCATCAGACACCTGTGCTTAATATCTCCATCAAAATGAATATTGCAAAAAAACCGTTTACCATTTAGATTTAATAAGTTATGTATTAGATATTCATCTTCAACCGTGAGTTTTTAAATGTCGCAACTTATCGCCATGCGCCAACGAATAAAAACAATTAAAACTATTCAAAAAATAACCCATGCCATGCGTTTAATTGCAATCTCAACGCATACAAGATTACGAATTAAAGAGAAAATAGTCAAAAATTACTACACTGAAGTAGAAGCATTATTGAATATAGTTAGCAGCAAAATCAGAAAAAATACACATCCTTTTTTGAAAGTAAACACGCATTCTTCCGTACTTTTGATTGTCATCGGTTCACAAAAGGGATTATGTGGAAATTTCAATACATCAATTATGCACCTGACAAAGCAGATTATGAATCAGTATAAAAATCATGATTTTATTACTTTAGGAAAACGAACTTATGATTTTGTAACAAATAGATTTGGCGTAAGTCCTCTCCTTTACTTTCATGCCTTCAAAAACAATAATACCAATCAACTGGCAAGCAAAATTATAGATTTCATCTGGAATTCAAATAGCCAATACCAAAAAGTAATTGTTGTCAACGCTTTTGCAAAAAGTTTTTTCAGTCAAATTCCACAACAGTTTGATTTAATTCCTGTGCAAAACAAAAAATTGCAAATAGAGCATAGCAATATAAGCTTTCTTTATGACCAGGAACCAACCATTTTATTTGATAAACTTTTACGCCAATATTTAACTGCATTACTTAACTGTAAAATATTTGAAACAGTCATTGCAGAACATGCTGCCCGTTTTTTGTCGATGGACAGTGCAACAAGAAATGCAAAAAATATTTTAGAATCAACACAGCTACAATATAACAAACTAAGACAAGCAAAAATCACACGTGAATTAATTGAACTATCAGGCAATGTGAACAATGGTTTCTAAAACAATACTGCTCATGCAAAGATGAAGAATAAAAAAATAGGCATTTTTGGCACATTCGCCGCCTTTTTTTTAACAGTAATTATCATTGTGATATCACACATAATAAACAACATCGCAGCAGACTTTAAAACAGGAATACTCAAACGCACCACCGATGATCCTTCGGTACTCTACGATTGCAATGGAACAGTCATTGCAACATTTTCTACTGGACAGATAAGGCAAATATATTTTAGTCAAATCCCAAAACATGTTTGGCAAGCATTTTTAGCAGTAGAGGACCGAACATTTTTTACACATAATGGAATATCGTATAAAGGTATTATAAGATCAATTTTTATTAATTTGAAATCACGAAAAAAAACACAAGGTGCAAGTACCATTACCCAACAGCTTGCAAGGCTCCTTTTTTTAGATGTGCACAAAACATTTAAACGAAAAATAACAGAAGTAATCTATACGTTCATTTTAGAAAATCATTTTTCCAAAGAGCAGATCCTTGAAGCCTATCTGAATAATGTATATTTTGGTGCTGGAATTTACGGTATTGAAAGCGCAGCACAAGAATTTTGGGGAATTTCCACAGAACAATTTTCAATTGCACAGGCAGCAAGTTTAGCAGCAATTGTACGCCATCCACGATATTACTGTCCATTAATTAATCCAGAAAACACTCTGACAAGACGCAACATTGTTTTAAAAGCAATGCTTGAATGCGGCTATATTACGGATACAGAATACAAAACAAGTATCGTACAGGAGCTTAACGTAAAACCTAAACATCGTGAAGATAGCTATTTATACATTAAAGAGATGGTGAGAGCATTTTGTAAAAAGCAAGGATTTAAGGACCTTTATCATAGTGGTTATCAGATTCGCACAACTATCAAATCAGAAACTCAAAAAAACGCCTATACGATTTTCAAAAAACACTGTTACAGCTTACGCGATCAACTCAAACTACCTATTGATGGGGGACTCCTTTCTCTTAAACCTGATACTGGACAAATACAGGCATTAATCGGTGGTTACGACTTTCATATATCACAGTTTAATCGTGCATGGAATACAAAAAGGCAGATAGGTTCAACACTGAAACCATTTATTTTTGCAGCAGCACTGATTGATGGCAAAAAATTTGAAGACACTGAAATCGATGAACCGATTGAACTAACCATTAACAATAAAATCTGGGCCCCCCAGAACTACAATAAGAAACATGACGGCCTCATGACACGAGCATACGCCTTAGCACGTTCAAATAACATTATTGCAATAAAAACTATGCTATCAACAAATAAAAAAACCTTACTAAATATCATAAACGCTCTTGAACTAGGCCATTTCGAATCAATACAACCGTCAATTGCTCTTGGATGTATTGATTCATCGCTGAAAGATGTTGCACGAATGTTCAATATTTTCGCAAATCAGGGAACCATGGTCGAACCATACTTTATTGAATGGATTAAAAATAGTCGAGGTGAAAAAATCTATCAATCAACAATACCTAAAAAAAACATTCTTCCATTTGCCATTACAAGTAAAGTGAACGCAGTCCTTTCACATGCATTTAAATACATATACAAACTAAACGACTGGAAAGACGGTATTGGCAAAACGGGTACCACAAATGATTGTCGAACCTGCTGGTTTGTCGGCTCCACCCCCGAACTGACAACCGCCATTTATATTGGCTGTGATAATAACCAACCAATGGGCACAAATGTCTATCCCATCAAAACAGTAGTACCTATCTGGAAAGAGTTTTATGCAAGCTTGACCGCACAAAAAACTGCAGCACTTTTTAGCTATGCACACACGCTGAAAAAATACTGTATTGATGTCAAAACTGGAAAAATAGTGCCTGAAAACAACTCAAAAACTATTATGTTGCTTTTATAAAAATTGTTCATTACTAAAAATGCTTGTATTTTAATCAGAAGAGATACGGTAAAATGATACGTTTAAGGATTCTCATGCGCACATCGTCATCCATTTTTTTATTCCTAAGCATACATACTTTTTGTATAGAACATCTGACTGCTCTAAAACCAGATAATACAATCCAAAGACATTCTGAAAAAATCACGCTCGAAAAAGTTTCTAAAAATAACCTTCATACTATAAAAAAGATTTTAAAAGTTATCAAACGATCTAAGTATCTTTCAGAATCTAAAATACGCAATATTACCCTTGCAATCAAACGCGTTGCAAAAGAAAACAATATAAATATGCAATGCTTCTCACAAAAAATACAAAAAGTTTTTAAAAAAAAATTACTTCTTTTAAGGAAAGAAAAAGAAGCAGCGCGCAAAAAATATCTATTTGGCGCTCTATGCATAGCAGGCGGAGGAATCATCATAAGCATTTTAATATATAAGCATTTCCAACCATTATATAATTCATTACAGAATAAATACACGGATATAATGAAAGCATTAACATTACTCGGAATAACAGTCACAGAACAAACCAAACGCTGGGATATGGGAGACCGTCGCTTTGTAGAAACATATTTAGATCTATCTTTTTCAAAACCGGTCAGTAGTTACACCTTGCAACCACTATTAGAACAAGCTCGCAATCTTTACCAACAAAAAGATGTAATAAGAAAGAAGCAGTTCAGTTTTATATATCTATTATTATTGGCTTCAGTCTTTGGGGCAAAGCTATGGGAACTTTTATATATTAATAGTTTAAAAAAACATGAAATGTATTACAAAGATTCGTTATATTTAAAAAAGAAAATTGATAACAAATTAGCTTCCATTAATAATAGCATTGTTAGAAAATGAATAATCTCATGTACCAACCATCATTTACTATTTTAACTATCCCTATTATGTTTTTTGCCCTTGACTAAATACTTTAATACTCCATCATATTGGAGAGAATATATACATTACGACCACATGCTTATTTCAAAAACATAACAATCATACTTAGAAGTATGTATAGCGTGTTCGTGGCCAATAAAATCCATTGAGAATAAGAAAAGAGCTAAAAAAAAGGAGACCTTTTAAAAAAGATCTCCTCTAATATTTAAACCTGGCAGTACCTATCTTTCCGTACCGTCTCCAGTAAAGTATTTTCGGCGTTGAAAGCTTAACTTCCGTATTCGGAATGAGAACGGGTGTGACCTTTCAACTATACCCACCAGGAAATTTTTTAACACACCTTGAACTACTACTTAATAGTTCAGATTATGCCAATAATTTTTTAAAGATTTCAATTTTTTGTGTTTTGAAATATTTGTAGAAAACATTTAGTAGCCGTTCTAAAACTTTTTGTTTTAAAGCGATTAAAACATTCGATTTATTAGTACTGGTTAGCTGAACACGTTACCATGCTTACACACCCAGCCTATCAACCTCGTAGTCTTCGAGGAATCTTATCAAGTTAATGGGGGTATCTCATCTTGAAGCGAGTTTCCCACTTAGATGCTTTCAGCGGTTATCTCTTACAAACTTAGCTACCCAGCGTTGCTCTTGGAGAACAACTGGAACACTAGCGGTTTGCCCATCCCGGTCCTCTCGTACTAGGGACAGCCCTTCTCAAATACCCTACGCCCACGGCGGATAAGGACCGACCTGTCTTACGACGGTCTGAACCCAGCTCGCGTACCACTTTAATTGGCGAACAGCCAAACCCTTGGGACCTTCTTCAGCCCCAGGATGTGATGAGCCGACATCGAGGTGCCAAACCTCCTCGTCGATGTGGACTCTCAGAGGAGATCAGCCTGTTATCCCCGGCGTACCTTTTATCCGTTTAGCAATGGCCTTTCCATTCAGAACCACTGGATCACTAAGTCCTGCTTTCGCACCTGCTCGACCTGTATGTCTCGCAGTCAAGCTCCCTTGTGCCTTTACGCTCAACAGACGACGTTTATTCGTCATGAGGGAACCTTTGAACGCCTCCGTTACTGTTTGGGAGGCGACCACCCCAGTCAAACTACCCACCAGACACTGTCTTTTGCCCGGATCACGGTACAAAGTTAGATTCTTAAATCCACAAGGGCGGTATCTCAAGGTCGACTCCGCTGTAGCTAACGCCACAACATCAACGTCTCCCGCCTATCCTGCACAAGTGAATTCAAAAACCAATGTCAAGTTATAGTAAAGGTGCACGGGGTCTTTCCGTCCTTCCGCGGGTAGCCGGCATTTTCACCGGCACTACAAATTCACTGAGTCTATCATCAAGACAGCGCCCAACTCGTTACGCCATTCATGCGGGTCGGAATTTACCCGACAAGGTACTTCGCTACCTTAGGACCGTTATAGTTACGGCCGCCGTTTACCGGGGCTTCAGTTCAAAGCTTTGTCCTTACGAACTAACTTCTCCCATTAACCTTCCGGCACTGGGCAGGCGTCAACCTCTATACTTCCTCTTACGAGTTTGCAGAGATCTGTGTTTTTGTTAAACAGTCGATTGGGCCTCTTTAGTGCCACCTAACAATGCATCCAGACAGAATCTGAAACATTATAGGCACCCCTTATCCCGAAGTTACGGGGCAATTTTGCCGAGTTCCTTAATGATAGTTATCTCAACGCCTTAGAATTTTCATCTTATCTACCTGTGTCGGTTTACGGTACGATCACTTTAACAACATTGCTAGAAGTTTTTCTAGTCAGTGCGGGATCAGTCAAATATATCTCTTTATTACAATTGATATACTCATCACACTTCAAAATATGATTATGCGGATTTTCCTACACAATCTTTCTACATGCTTAAATTAACATCCATACGTTAACTTGACCTACCCCTCTGCGTCACTCCATCACTCAAGCGCTGCAAAGTGGTACAGGAATATTTAACCTGTTTCTCATCGCCTACTCCAATTGGCCTCGGCTTAGAGTCTCGACTAACCCTGAGTGGATAAACCTTTCCCAAGGAACCCTTAGACTTTCGGCGAACAGGAATTTCACCTATTTTTTCGTTACTTATACCGACATGCTCACTTCTCCAATCAACATCACCTGTCTTTTCAGTCAAGCTCGTATCTATTGAAGAACGCTCCTCTACCTCTGCAGTGTAAAACACTGCAAACCATAGCTTCGGTGATCCGTTTGAGCCCCGTTTATACTTCAGCGCAAAAAGACTTGACCAGTGAGCTGTTACGCTTTCTTTAAAGGATGGCTGCTTCTAAGCCAACCTCCTGGCTGTCTTTGCTTTTTCACTTCTTTTCCCACTTAACGGATACTTTGGGACCTTAGCTGATGATCTGGGCTGTTTCCCTTTCGACCATGAAGCTTATCCCCCACAGTCTGACTCCCGTTTTCTAAATGTTATGGCATTCAGAGTTAGTAAAAGTCCGGTAAGCTTGCGCCCCCAAAACTTCAACTGTGCTTTACCACCACAACACATCCAACGAGGCTATACCTAAATATATTTCGAGGAGAACCAGCTATTTCCCAGTTTGATTAGCCTTTCACTCCTATCCACACCTCATCCGAGCAGTTTTCAACCCACACCGGTTCGGACCTTCATCTCGTGTAACCGAGACTTCATCCTGGACATGGATAGCTCACTGGGCTTCGGGTCTATCCAGCGTTACTAGTCGCCCTATTCAGACTCGCTTTCGCTACGGCTCCACTCTTTCAAAGCTTAACCTTGCAACGCAAGATAACTCGTCGGCTCATTATGCAAAAGGTACGTAGTCGCACGTACATATACTGTGCTTCTACCGTTATGTAGACATTTGGTTTCAGTTTCTATTTCACTCCCCTCCCGGGGTTCTTTTCACCTTTCCCTCACGGTACTTGTTCACTATCGGTCATTAAGTAGTATTTAGCCTTACCCGATGGTCCGGGCAGATTCCCACAGAATTTCACGTGCTCCATGGTACTCGAGAACATATTATCAGAGAGATATTTTTTAAACATACAGGACTGTCACCTTGTATCGTTGCCCTTTCCAGAGCTATTCTGATGAAAATACTCAACCGACCTTAAAAACTGCATTTTTAAAGACATACGTCTCACTACCCTCACGCCACAACACATGCAGATTATCACATGACGCAAGTTTAGGCTTTTCCCGTTTCGCTCACCACTACTTAGGGAATCAACTTTGTTTTCTTTTCCTGACGTTACTTAGATGTTTCAGTTCACGTCGTTCGCTTCTAACTTTTATATATTCAAAGCTAGATACTAAAGTTTTTCTTTAGTAGGTTTCCCCATTCGGAGATCTTCGGATCAAAACTTGATTGGCAGCTCCCCGAAGCTTTTAGCAGCCTTCCACTTCCTTCATCGCCTCTTAATACCAAGGCATCCACCAAACGCCCTTTTCAATTAATCACAATTTTTGAAAATTATTCGGCTACCATGCGTTATTTCTACAAATATTTCAAAGATCACAAATTTTTTAAACAAAAACTTTTCAATAAAATGTCTGGTGGAGGCGAGCGGATTCGAACCGCTGGCCTTCCGCGTGCAAAACGGACGCTCTACCAACTGAGCTACGCCCCCTAACATTCTTCAAAGAGAACATAACCCATTGAAAACACAGATCAATTAAACTTAACCAACCTATATGGTGGGCCTAAGTCGAATCGAACGACTGGCCTCCCCGTTATCAGCGGGGTGCTCTAACCACTGAGCTATAGGCCCAGTATTTTCAACAACTTTATGTAAAAGGCAGCTGCATGTTGCATAAAAATGACACCACACCTAGAGAAATAAATCTCTTAAATATCTCCCTCGAAAGGAGGTGATCCAGCCGCAGGTTCTCCTACGGCTACCTTGTTACGACTTCACCCCGATCATCACCCGCACCTTAGGTGTTCGCCTCCCGAAAGGGTTAGCTAAAACAACTTTGGGTACAAGCAACTCTCATGGCGTGACGGGCGGTGTGTACAAGGCCCGAGAACGCATTCACCGCGTCGTTCTGATACGCGATTACTAGCGATTTCAACTTCATGAGGTCGAATTGCAGACCTCAATCCGAACTTAGATCGGCTTATAAGGTTTTGCTCCACTTTACAGTATTGCGCCCCGTTGTACCGACCATTGTAACACGTGTGTAGCCCTGGACATAAGGACCATGCTGACTTGACGTCATCCCCACCTTCCTCCTGGTTTCCCAGGCAGTCCCATTAAAGTGCCTTACTTGCGTAAGTAGCAACTAATGGTAAGGGTTGCGCTCGTTAAAGGACTTAACCCAACATCTCACGACACGAGCTGACGACAGCCATGCAGCACCTGTTCTTGTGTCTGAGCCGAAACCCAAAAGATTGTATTTCTACAACTGTCACAAGTATGTCAAGTCCAGGTAAGGTTCCTCGCGTATTGTCGAATTAAACCACATGTTCCACCGCTTGTGCGGACCCCCGTCAATTCCTTTAAGTTTTAGCCTTGCGACCGTACTTCCCAGGCGAACCACTTAACGCGTTAGCTACGACACTGATCCGGCAAGCCGAACCAACATCTAGTGGTCATCGTTTACAGCGTGGACTACCAGGGTATCTAATCCTGTTTGCTCCCCACGCTTTCGTGCATCAACGTCAGGAATGAGCCAAGAAGCTGCCTTCGCCATCGGTGTTCCTCCAGAGATCTATGCATTTGACCGCTAACTCCTGGAATTCCACTTCTCTCTCTCACCCTCTAGCATTATAGTTTCCATTGCACCCCCCTGGTTAAGCCAGGGTCTTTAACAACAGACTTATAGTGCCGCCTACGCACCCTTTACGCCCAATGATTCCGAATAACGCTTGCACCTCTCGTATTACCGCGGCTGCTGGCACGAGATTAGCCAGTGCTTTCTTTAGTGATACTGTCATCAATTGCCCGTTTTATTAGCAACTCTTTCGCCTCACTAGACAGAAGTTTACAATCCGAAGACCTTCATCCTCCACGCGGCGTTGCTGCGTCAGGCTTTCGCCCATTGCGCAATATTCCCCACTGCTGCCTCCCGTAGGAGTCTGGACCGTATCTCAGTTCCAATGTGACCGTACACCCTCTCAGGCCGGTTAACCATCAAAGCCTTGGTGAGCCTTTACCTCACCAACTAGCTAATAGTACGCAAGCCAATCTTCTAGCGGCAGCATAAAGCCACCTTTCCCCCAGAGGGGATTATGCAGTATTAACTCAGGCTTCCCTGAGGTATTCCTCACTAGAAGGCATGTTCTCACGCGTTACTCACCCGTCCGCCGCTGGTACACATCCCGAAGGACTATCCCCGCTCGACTTGCATGTGTTAGGCACGCCGCCAGCGTTCATTCTGAGCCAGGATCAAACTCTTCATCACAGAATTTTAAAAAGGTCATTTTTACTGCAAAACATGCAGACATGCCAAAGTTTTTGTATATTTCAAAGAATTAAAATTTTTTAAATGTTTTTGTTTTTTACGTCGTTTTCTTTAACATTTTATTCAAAGAACACTCTATATTATACATGCCTAAGAAGAGGTGTCAATATTTTTTTTAAGTTTTTTTAAAAAAAATATTGACACCTCTTCAAAAAAGATCATTAAAAGTCGAAACAAAGCATTAGATCGCATATTTAAAGTTTAAAAAAATAAGTAAAAACCATCTTTTTTGATATCCAATTAAAAATATGTAACATTTTTAAATTCAATATATAAAAATATTGCTAAAAACACATATAATAAGAGAATAGGTATATTTAGAGGACGCCACAATGCTTTTAGAACAGATTTGCGAACAACTAAAATCAATAGAAACTGATATTACGATCATCAACGCCTATTGCCATAACATGAATCTTGAACAAAATTTTAAAACACTCGAAAAACTTACCTTAGACGAATCTATCTGGCAAAATCCAAACCAGATCACCTTATTAAAAGAATTTTCACAAGTAAAAAATAAATATGAAGAGTTACTTCACATCAATACTATGGCAAAGGATCTCAAAGAACTCATAGGGCTTTTCAGTCAAAATGAAACAGAATTGAACGTTATTTCACAAGAAGCACGCGCATTAAAATCAAAAGTGAAAAAATTCAAAATGAGCCTCTTGCTCCACCATCCGAACGATTCTCATAACTGTTATCTTAATATCAATGCAGGCGCAGGCGGCACAGAAGCACAAGACTGGGCATCTGTACTTTTGCGAATGTATTTAAGGTTTTGCGAACAGGAAAGCTTTCAAACAAGCATGATCGATTATCAAGACGGAGAAGAAGCCGGAATTAAAAGTGCAACTTTGTTTGTAAAAGGTAAAAATGCTTACGGATTTTTAAAAAACGAACATGGAATTCACAGACTAGTCAGAATTTCACCTTTCGACTCAAATAAACGGCGCCACACCTCATTTGCTGGCGTAATGGTCACACCAGAAATTGCAGAAGTCAGTTTCCAGATCGATCCAAAAGATCTACGTATTGATACCTACCGTGCGAGCGGTGCAGGTGGACAACACGTCAATAAAACTGAATCAGCAATTCGCATTACCCATATTCCAACCAATATTGTCGTGCAATGTCAGGTAGAGCGTTCACAAACACAAAACAAGGAAACAGCGATGCGTATGCTACAATCAAAACTAGCACAAAAGTATCAACAGGAGCACGAAGAAAAAACTTTAGGCAACATTGAAAAGAAAAAAATAGAGTGGGGATCGCAGATCAGATCATATGTTTTGCATCCTTATAAGATGGTCAAGGACCACCGAACTGATCATGAATCGATGCAGCCAGAAATTGTACTGGACGGCCACATCATGGATTTTATTGAAAGCAACCTAGTCAAAAATGCAACAAGCTATTAATTATACATCGTCCCACTGCGTGGCTTAAGCAATGCTCTACCTTTTTTCAAAAATCTTTCTTCGGCCTGAAGCAAGTCTTTTATAGCTTCATCATCTTTATATTTTTCAAATTCAATACAGGCTTCATTAAATTTATCTAGTCGTTGTTCAATTTTTTCACGCTGAGAAAGATAAAAAAGGCCACCAAAAAAAATGATGACTTTCGTGCAATCACTATAAATATTACTTAGACAAACTAAGGCTAAATTGGCAAAACAAATAAGAATCCCCCATTTACTTAAAAATGGGCCAAGAGGTTGTAAAAATTTCCATTTTGATACCCATTCAACTTCTTTATATCGCATATATTTTTGTACAGTATCTTCAAGCTGAGCAAACAGCTTTTGGACTGGACAATACGCACAATTATTAAAATTACAAAGACAATCTCTAAAACACAAGGAACCATGACAACCACGAGGCTTGCATTTAATGGAATACTTTATTGACCTCAAAGCTAAGGAATCAAGCCGCTGTGCCACGCCTTCTTCTAAAGCTTTAATAAGAGAATTAAAAAGCTTCAGTAATTTACTATCAATTCTATCGTCATCTGATTTCAAATTAAGCACTGTTTGGTTTTCCGGGAAATCATTAACTTTCCACCAACACACACCAAAATTAGCTTTAAGGAGATCGTTTTTTTCCAAACACCCACGCCTTCGATATTCCTCCCAACGATCTTTTTTTTTATTAAGCTGTTGGAGAACATTAAAAACAGGGGCATACTCACAAACCGTTTGCTCTAAACCAAAAATCTTAAAAAAGCCTTCTCTTCGTGATTTTTTTAAAGCCTTACCTCGTTCAGATGCAAATACATAGCGAACTGTTCCATCACATCCGTCAACTGATTGGTATTCTAACACATCCTTAAGTTCCATCTTACATTCAGCAAACTGATTTAAAACGTACTCGTATATCTCATCTTTTTTTCGAGCATATAATGCACCAAAATCGATCGCTTTTTTTACATTAAACTCGATATACTTTTTTTGAAAGTAGTCTTCAAAATAATTGACTGAACAAAGCTTTTTTCGATATAACCAAAAAAGATAATGCGATAGAGTTCGCACTATATTCAAAGCAGACGTATAGTCATATTCATTTTGCTGGCTTGCATTTTGCTTAACTATATTAAAAGCATTTTCTAATTCCAACTCATAAGAATCTATACGATCTTTAATTGATAGTCTTTTATTATCGAGCAACATTTCTAATAAAGGTATTAAAAAATCTTGCTTCTGCAAGCGCTCTTTACAAGGCCATGCCTGCAAAAAATCATGACCAAAATTAACAAAATCCCTACTACTTAAATGAAATTTTGTCAAAAACTCCATCTGCAAACTTTTATCACTTAACATAGTTACGGCAGCACAAAATAGACTTTGATCAGAACTGTAACCAACTGTACCTTCGTACTTAAGGTTTTTATCACAAAAAAATTTAGATTTACTAAGAAAAGAAACAATGACTTCATATGCACATCCAACAATTCCATCTTTCTTCAATGTATAATAGATGATGCGTGGCAACAGATCTTTCATGCCACTCACAGGCGCCAAACATAGCTTTTCTTTCATCGACTGCCCCACGTTCTCCTGTTTGATCACCGACGCAGAGACTGCTTGTATTTCTGGATTTTGCAGATTCATACAAATACTCTGCATATTCAAAAAGATACAAAAGAACACAAAATTAAATCTTATTCCATTTACCATTTTCATATCGATAGACACGTACAAAACCTAATGCTGTAATACCAATGCTTATTGCATAATAACTATTATAATCAGATGAACCCAAATATACAATTCCACTTGAAATTGCACCAGTAGCAAACAGTATCAACACAGCATTTTGAAACGTAACATAGTTCTGTATCTGATTTTTAGGACTACTTGGCGGGCCAAGTGCATCCTTTGGCGCACAAAAAGCGATATGTGGAGAAAGTTCAATTTTCTGACCATCGCACACATAGGCTCTATTTTGGACATCAAAAAGTATCGTTCGATCTTTTTGCTTTGCAATTGCTTGCATCTGCTCTGCACGTATAAATTGAATGAAAAAATCGATCTCTTGGCGCATGATCATTCGGCCAAATACCTTGGTCAAAGAAAACGTTAAACCGGTTACAAACATAAACAACGCGAGCACGACCATTAATTCAGCAAGCAAGAAACCGTTTCTGCTTTTCATCTACTTTGTATTTTCTTCAGCTACTGGAACAGTGTTTTCCTCAGGCTCTGCTTCCATCTCAATGGTTGCAACTGACAATACCTCTTCAATCGTTGTCAAGCCAAATTTTATGGCACGCAATCCATCTGCCACCAGCATAGTCATACCATCTTGCAACGCTTTTTGTCGAAGGACTGCAGTATCTGCACGCTGCATGGTCAGCGCAGCAACCCCCGGTGTCATCTCCATTACCTCAAAAATTGCACGGCGACCACGATATCCAAGCTGAGAACACTGTTCACAACCAACCGGTTCATAAAATGTTATTTTTGAAGCTTCATCTTTGGTTAAACCAACTCTTTCACACAGATCAGCTGACGGGACATACTGTTTTTTGCAATCGTTGCACAAGGTGCGAATAAGTCGCTGTGCAAGCACCACGACAACCGAAGATGCTATCAAAAACGGCTCAATACCCATGTCGATCAGCCGAGTAATCGATGCAGGTGCACTATTTGTATGCAACGTACTTAACACCAAGTGACCGGTCAATGCTGCCTGAATTGCAATCTGAGCGGTTTCCTGGTCACGCGTTTCACCGATCATGACAATATCAGGATCTTGACGCAAAATGGAGCGCAATGCTGCAGCAAAGGTCATGCCAACCTTTTCTTTGACCTGTACCTGTCCTATTCCGGACATCTGATATTCAACCGGATCTTCAACGGTGATAATGTTAACGTCTGGTTGATTAAGTTTTCCCAAAATCGAATATAAGGTAGATGTTTTACCCGAACCGGTCGGACCGGTCACATAAATAATACCGTTCGGCCGCTCCACATTTTTGAGCATGATCTTCAGATCACGGTCACTCATATTCAGATCTTCAAGCTGTCCAAACGTTTTACTTTTATCCAACAGACGCATCACAATCCGTTCACCATATACCACCGGCAAGATCGAAACGCGCAGATCAATCGCTTTGTCTGCAACTTTGATGGCAATACGACCATCCTGTGGTATCCGTTTTTCGGCAATGTTTAAATTCGACATAATTTTGATACGAGAAACGAGCGCGCCCTGAATTCGTTTTGGTGGAGTCATCGAATCATACATCACACCATCAATGCGATAACGAACACGCATCTCCTTTTCAAACGGCTCAATATGAATATCCGACGCACCCTGTTTGACCGCCTGAAAAAGAATATGGTTAACCAGCTTGATGATCGGAGCTTCGGTTGCCATGGTCAAAATGTCTTTTTCACCAAGATCTTCAAGCGCTACCGTTTCAGTCGCATCTGCTTCTTCTTCAAGCTCCTCAATAACCTCTTTGGTGCCTTCCAACGGATAATATTTATTTATGCTACCGATGATCAGAGCAGGAGTGGCAACCGCATACTCAATCGATCCACCCATCAACATATTCAACTCATCAAGCGGCTGAAAGTTCATCGGATCAGCAGTGATCACAAGCACTGCCCCATCTTTTTTGATCGGCATAATGACATTATCACGCAAAAACTTCAAAGGAACTTTGGCAAGCAATGTTAAATCTGCCATCTCATCATTAATCGACTGTACAACCGAAAGACCCGCATAGGCCGCATACGCTTGGGCAATCGTTTCAGCCGTTGCAAAGCCCTGCTTGATGATAAAATCATACATATCAAGCTGAATATCTTTTGACAGCGCAGCCTTTATCTGATTCCTCTGATCATCAGTCAATACATGCTGAACAACAAGCAGGTCAAGATGTTTTTCAGTCATACCGTTTCCTTAAAAAGCGTTCAGGTGCCTATTTTCATAAAAAGAACGTACGTCATACCATTGAACTGTAGCATACCAGTTTTAATACAGATTACAAAATAACTGTTCAGACCAACCACAAAACCACAGAAAAAAAGCATCTTTTATTGTTTTATCCCTTTTATATCTGTTAATATAAAATTATGTATTTGTAAAAAGGAAGAGTTCGATGAAAAAAATAGCATTATATCTACTACTTTTTGTATTTGCTTTTCAAACAGTCATCTCAATAAAACTACCGATAACACTGCCATGGAATAAAGAGCCGGAAAAACAAGGCACTGATCGTGGCATTTTTATAGATCTGCCGAACAACTCAAGAATTATTGTCCTACAAAATGATATGTTCGCATTAAAACAGTTTATAAAAAAAGAATGCAACCAGGAAAATTACGCCATCGTCAACGCAGCAAACACCGTGTTATATCTGGGAACCGGAGTCGCTGGAAAAATAAAAGAGCTAGACAGAAGCGGCACCGTTCAAAAAGAATGTGATAATCTACGCGAAAAGCAAGGAGTCCAAGTTCAGGTCAAAAAGAAGATCCAGGAGATACCTTTTTTTAGAACCTATGAAAAAAGCTTTCCAGTCAGCACCGCAGTGACTACCGGAAGCGGCGATCTGAAAGAACTTGGTATCACTAAAATCATTCATGCGATTGCACCAAACTGCAACGAAAACGGCTCTGCACACGAACGAAACAACTTTGAAGCATATTTAGACAAAACCTATCAAACTATTATTAGTGCAATGATACATAAAGAGCTACCCGTTGTTGCATGCCCATCACTTGCAACAGGAACATTCAGATGCGATCTTGCAAAATCTGCACGCATAGCAGCACAAGTTGTCGTCAGTGCCTTGAATGGCAGCAAAGAACCAAAAACATTCATTCTGGTGGCATTCGGCGATGCTGAGTTTAAATCTTATTCAGAGGCGTTTAAAACCGAATACAGGAATGTTATTGAGCGTGAAAAGTTGAGCATCGTGGCAAACCAATAGACGCAAAACAATCTTTTCATTCGTACAGCAATCGAAAAAAAAATAGGTTTGCAGATAAGAATAAAAGGATTTGCTATTGACAAACAATCATTAATTGGCATAGTATTAAACAGTTAGAAAATAAGTTTCATAGTTTCATCCGGATTTTGTATGTCTGTTTTTTTGATCTTTGTTTTTTTGTTGATCGGTAGTGAAAATTCGTGGGGGATGGAAAATGAATCCAGAAATCAAGAGTATGCAAAACTTCATGCGTTAGCCGTCACTCAAAAGCAGCAGATAGTCACGCAGCAACAATCTGAAATGCTTAATCTCCTGGAAAAGAATAACATTAAAGACATATCTAAATTAACCGTAGCAATAAACTTTGCACAGCACGTAAGCATACATGAAGAACTAAACAAACAAGTTAAGGCCAACGATATCTGGCAAGCCAAGGTTGATGAAATAGGGCAACAAGCACAAGAAAGAAATTTGGAATATGCACAGTTTTTAGTCAAGCATGCTGTAATCGCAAATATACTATTAACCCTTTTAGGGGAAGCACAACAAAAAGTTTTCGAAGAAAAAATTGTGGAATTGAAACCTAAGGCAGCGCAGGAATTGAAGACGTTTGGCGAAAAACCACTGGATGTTCAAAATTTAAGTGTGTATGATAGGGTGATCCTTTTTTTCCAGAGATTTCATAAGGATGTATCCACATATGGGTACTATTTATCAGAAGAAGACCAAGATGAGCTAATACTAAACCGCACAATGGAATTGGCAAAAAAAGAAATACAGTATGTTGGATTTAGTGAACCCAAAAAACTTATAGAGAACATAAAAGATAGACTAGGCTTTAGCGATGCTACAATAACAAAACTTAAAACCAGAATGTTTGCAGCAGAATATTTCACCTACCCAACTCAATACAATGAAAAGCGACATGCACGTATCGGTCTATTGAGAACTAATACATTCTATATTTTCATTGTGACTTTAGCATTACATCATATTTTTAGACATATCCCTCTTTCTAAAATAATATCAGTACCAGAAGTTACAGAACCGCTACTGACAGTATTTGGGAATAATCTAGGTCCTATTTTATTAGCTAGCTGTATGACATGGAACCTCAATAGACATTTTATGCCAGCATATCGCGATCAAACGCAAACACACAATGCCTATCTGCAGGATGACCAGGATCTCCGGCTTTATAGTTTCATATTCGTGTATGCTACGTATCATTGTTATATTAAAGGTACAGGTTGGGATCTGCCAAGCTATGTCACTAATTTCGGCTGGGATGCTGTCGGCAGTATTTCTTCTACAGAAAAAAGTAATTGATACCATGGCACAGATCTGTAAAAAATAAGGCCTTTTTTAAATCTAGACTAATAATCTATCTCGTGATACTCTTTTTGAGCAGGTATTTCTTATTTTTTTTAGAATGCTTTTTGGCATTTACAGAGGAATGGTATGCACCACTCAATGCAGGCAATAATCCTTGCTGCTGGAAAATCACAACGGTTTAAACGGGAACTTTCAAAACTACTTGAGCCACTGTGTGGCCGACCGTTGATCACGTATCAGGCGTCACTTTTTGCAAATATGAACATTGAAACGACCTTTGTTGTTGGTTATCAGAAAGAGGCGGTTGAAAAAGCCATCATCCAGGCAAAAGTCAGACATGCGCAGTTTGTTGTGCAGGCTGAACAGAAAGGCACCGGTCATGCGCTTGCGTGCACAGAAAAACTGTGGAAAAAAGATCATATTCTTGTGTGCAATGGCGACATGCCACTGATAACGCCAACCATCATTGAAAATCTGTATAAAAAACATATTGAAAATAACGCTACCGTAAGCATTGTCACCGCACATGATGCATTTCAGGCAGAAGGCTATGGACGCGTTATAAAAAAAGACCACGGCGTCAGAATTATTGAAACAAAGGACACACACCTGGACCCGCAAGAGTTTTGCTGCGTAAATGCCGGCATCTATCTTTTTGAAAAGGCATTCTTACAAAATGTGATCAGCACACTGCCACAAAATCAGATCAGTGGGGAATATTACATCACAGAACTTGTTAACAGTGCAACTGAGCTGCAGCACAAAGTGATTACCATTGATGCTCCCTTTGATTCAATACGTGGTGTCAACACACTCGAACAGCTGTGGGCGGTCGAACAGATCAAACGATCAGAGCTCATTAGAATGCACATGAATAACGGAGTACGATTTTTGATGCCGCAGACCACACATGTTGATGCGAATGTCATTATTGGTCAAGGCTGCACAATTGCAACTGGTGTACAGTTGACCGGCATGACATCGATTGAAACAAACTGCACCGTGGGACCATTTGCAACAATACACGAAAGCACTATTGAACATGATGTGACAATTAAAGCACATTCGGTCATTGAACAGTGCCACGTAAAACAGTATGCGAAGGTGGGGCCATTTGCGTATTTACGTGACGAAACTATTATCGACCATGGCGCAACAGTTGGCACCTTTGTTGAGATGAAAAAAACGACGCTTGGAAAACACGCAAAAGCCAAACATCAGAGTTATCTGGGCGATACGGTAATTGGAGATTACAGTAATATCGGCGGCGGAACGATTACCGCAAACCACAACAGTCTTTTTAAAAATGAAACGCTCATTGATGCACATGTTAACATCGGTGCAAACTGTACGTTAGTCGCACCAGTGCATATCCAACAACATGCGTACGTTGGTGCAGGATCGACGATTACCCAAGATGTTCCGCAATATACTCTTGCGATTGCCCGCACACGACAACTGAACAAAGTTGGGTATGTACCGATTTTAAAACAGACATTAGAAAAAAAACTACAAAAAAAACGTGAAAGCGAACAGCAGTTCTTAAAAAAACAGACAACAGAAAACAGCCAGGAAGAAACTGTATTAAAAAGTGAATACGAAACATATAAGATCGTAAAAGAACAGACCTCAGTATGATCAGGTTTGTGCACACGGCAGATATCCATTTTGGAATGGAAAACTACGGAAAAATAGATCCAGCAACAGGCATTCATTCACGTCTACTTGATTTTGCTCATGCGCTTCACTTTTGTATCGATCATGCAATAGAGCAGAAAGTAGATTTCTTTCTGTTTTGCGGAGATGCGTACAAAACCCACAATCCCAGTCAAACGCAACAGAAGCTTCTGTTTGATTGCCTTTTGCGACTTTACGCGAATAACATTCCCGTCGTCATCATTGTTGGAAACCATGATCATCCATTGAGTTTTGGAAAAGCACATGCGCTCAACCTGTTTTCACAGCTTCCGCTGGACGGTTTTCATGTCATTGAAAAGCCAACCAGCCTGCTACTCAATACAAAACACGGCCCCATTCAGATTGTAGGCATTCCCTGGCCAACACGAAATACGGTTGCTCTGCACCACAAACACAATCTGAAAATGGCAACGGATATCACACAGTACATTTCAGAAGCAGTAAGTATAATTATTCAGAAGATGGCATCAGAGCTGAACCAAGCTATACCCGCAGTATTGGCTGCACATCTGACCGTCAGCTCAGGGATCTTTTCAGGCTCTGAAAAAAAAGCGATTTATGGTACCGATCCGATTTTTATGCCATCACAACTTGCACTAAAACCATTTGACTACGTAGCACTTGGACATCTGCATCGTCACCAGAATCTGAATGAAAATGGAGCTGTTCCGATCATCTATCCCGGATCAATTGAACGAATAGATTTTGGCGAACGAAAAGAAGAAAAGGGCTTTTGCATTGTGAGTATTGATCGCAATAAACACAGTTCATTTGAATTTGTCAAAGTTCCAACACGGCCTTTTATTTATATTGAAACGAAGCTTGATCCGCTATCCTGTCAAACGGAACAGATCATCAACAATATCAGGCAACATGCGATTGAAAATGCAGTGATTAGAATTGCCTATCACGTTCCTACTGGAAAACAGGACGTCGTTGATTTACAAAAAATAGAAGCAGCTTTATCGGCTGCCTGTTATATTGCCGGCATCACGCCGATTGCTCAGCCACACATACGAACGCAAAGAACCATCTCTGGGCAAAACAATACTATGGATTTTGAAACATTACTGAAAACCTATTTTGAAACAAAACCAAGCTTGAAAGAACGCCAAAATGAACTTGTGGAAAAAACATTACAACTGCTGCATGAAGCACAGGATTATAGCGACCACGAAGATTAAAAATTAATCATAATTGCATTCTTAAAAAGCTCTTCAAAATACTGCTTTTCCAACTCCTGCTCAAGCGGTTTTTTTAAGGAGGCAACTATCTGATCATACCGATCTTTTAACAAAACCTGTTTGGGCTCTTTTTTTTCCAGTAATTTGTAAATAGTGTAATGTTGATTTTCACGAACAAGTTCAACTTCGCCAACACTCATCTGTGTAATAAAATATTTTTCTTGTGCAAGCTCCTTTTGCGTAATCCAAAAATGAGCACTCCAATAACTATCCGGTTTTAAAGCAAGTTTTTTTGTAATTTTTTTTGTATCTACTGTTTTGTCGTACATAATCTGTTTGACCGCAACATGATAGTGTGCATCTGTATAAACCGGATTCTGCTCATAAAAATGCAAAATAGATTCATAAGAAATAACTGCACGGGAATGAACACGAAAATCAAGCATCGAGTTGACCGTATACAAACGCTTCAGTTCTGCTCGATAAGCATCCAGAGAGAGCCCCTCGGCTACCAAAAGATTTTCAAACTGTTCTGCTGAAAGATTGTTCTGCTTTTGAATCTGAGTCAATGATCGTTCAATCGCTTCATCAGGAATAGTAACCGAAAGATTACGCGCATCTCGACAGATCAGAGCGTCACGTTGTATTTTTTCAAGCGTATGCACACCACCCATCAATGGTGTTTTTTGCACGTCGCTTTTGGTAATAACAATCGGTTCCTGCTCATCATAAATTACTGATACGATCTCATCTTCCACAAAACCGTACACAGACATCTGTAGTAAAAAAACAGAAAAAAACATATATTTTTTTGTCATCGTATGCTTTCAAAAAGTGGGAGAATGCTCTCCCACTCATCTGATTGTATCTGTTTATGCTTCTACTTGTGGCAACGAATTTTCATCAGTTTGAATATCACTCAGATCACCAAGTTCTGCTGCCTGCGCATCATCTTCAGTATCCTTTGTTCCCAATGGAGCAAGATCTATAACAACTGCATATTTTTTCTTCAAACCTTCTATTGATTGTTCAACAGCATCAGCCTGTTTCTGCTTTTTCAATGCAGCCTTCAAATGATTTTTCACCTGTTCATACGGACGATATTTTGCATCTTCTTTTGAGATTGCCACAACCACCGCATATTTGTTATCAGAAGTCCTTACCACCGCAACAGAAGGGAATTGAACCATTGCCAACAATGCATCTTTGACTGCCTGATCAACGGCCATAGACTGTTTGTGTACCAGACGCAGATCTTTGATCTTATTTTCTGCCATACCAGCTTGCTGCACTGCGGTGACTAGATTATTATTATTTGCTTTCACTTTTTGAGCAAAATCATTCGCTTCAGCTTCGGTATCAAAGTCAAGTTCAGAAGCTTTTACGCCACCATGGGAAATAATCGTCTCTGGTAATGAGTCTTTATTTTCTTCATAAACCTGCTTAACTTCAGCATCCGAAACATCGGGAGAAAAGCGCTGTGTAAAATATTTGGTATTAATCATGCGCTCAACTTCTTTGTATGCACTTTCAAGATCGTTTTTATATTCATCAGAGCTTTTTACACCACTTTCTTCAATTTCACGATCCATGATCGCATGGTTAGCCATCGCGTACAAGATGGTCCGGTCAAGATCCATAAACGCTTTGTACTGTTCCCATTCAGGATTCATTTTAAAAATCTTTTCCTTCTCTTCCTGCAAACTTTCAACAGTAATTATCGTACGGCCTTCCATAATCACTAAGGGAGTTCCTGGCATAGATTCTTTTGACTCGCCTGTGACTGATTTTTTTTCACTGCTTACTGTTTTAGGCTTCCAAAATCCCCATCCCTTTTGCTGCACCATGTATAGATTCACCAGATACAAAGCAACAGCCATAAGTATAACTAAAACAATCGCAAAAACAGATTTATTCATTTTTTTTATCCTTTATATTACAATTTTTACCATCCACACCACTCACCATTTTCATAGCAATAGTAGCATATGATTTATTTTTTACAATCAAGCACATTAAGATCTGGATTAAAGTAACTTTCTATGTTTTTAAACTAAAGATATGCAGCAGCTTTTTTTTCTTACTATTTTGCATTAGACTATCTGTCAAAGTAAAAAATACTCATTTAAAAGGAGTTTACAATGAGACAGTCAACACAAGCGCTTTATATTTTTTCTTTACTACTTGTTCATACATATATAGAAGCTATGGATCAACAAAATGCATGGCAAAAACCACCAAATATTCCAGGATTAAGTACTGTCGAAAATAGAAAAAGCAAAAAAGGAAAATCAGGCAAGCCAAATCAGCAATTAACGCAAAACCGAGAAAAAAGCCGTACAGACAGCACAAGTAATGATAAAAAAGCTCCCGTACAGAAAGCTGAAGAAGATTTACTATCAACTGACAATCAGTTGAAAATTATTGAAACAACTTGTAATTCAAACACACAAGCAGAAGTAAAGAACGAAAACAATATAAATACCGTGGTAACCAGTTTACCACGGACAACCTACTGGATGGATAGATATCGAGGAACAGGGGTTAATGTACTGCATGAACTGGAAAAAGGTAGCTTTGTAAACTCCTTAATTGCAAACGGTTCTCGCGTAAACGACGCCATCGAATATTTTATCTATTACAATCAGGCCGAACAGTTAGTTACCTTACTAAAAGAACTAAACAAAATTAGTTTTTCAACCGGAAATAATGCAAAAACCAAAGCCATTACATTTTTGAATGAATCAGTCTTAAAGACTGAGGATGACTTTAAAATTGAAATACAAAAAAAGATACTTGAAAGTAAACAGGCTATTAACAACGCACACCAACAAGCAATTGCTTCGCTCACTGCCTACAACATAACCTTATTAAAAGCAGTGGTCGAAAAAACAAAAACAGATATTAATGAAACAACAAACGTAAGCTTGAAAAAAGTAAATATACTAAAAGAGGGGTTATCCTTTCTCAATCATCAAGATGAGTGGCTTGCGCTTGATCAGTCAACCTTTTTGGCGGAAGTTGGACAGAATGAACTAGTAGAGACAACAGTTAGCGCTCTGACAACCGTTAATCAGCAGATTGATGGTTTAAAAAACAATATGCAAAATCTTTTAAATATAAGCTGTTTGAAATAAAATCAAGGAAAAGGGAGAGAAGCCCTGATCTCTCTCCCTTTTCGAAGTTATATACCGTTATTTTACCTTTATATTCGCAAGTATTGTTTATTTTCAAAGAAAAGGATTTAAGTCACATGCCCGCAACATTTCATCAACCTCATAAGCAAAAAATAAAAATAGGATTTTTGTTACTATTTTTGATAACTCATTTACAAGCTCTATCAATGAATCTGCACTATGAACACATGTTTATAAACAACACAAATGATTACTCAGTTGATTGGTACACAAAAGTAGTTGATTTATCAGGACGCATTACTGACCAAGCCTTCTATCTGACGCAACGTTACTTTTTCGATAGTAACTATCATTTTAACCAACAAACCTTTGAAATTTTTTTTCAAAATCCTTACAGATTATTGACCTTAATTAAAGAAAATAAAGACTTTTTTGAACTCAGGCCAAATGAAGTTTCGTATTATGAGTCATACCTTGTAAAAATTGGACAGCCTAACCACATTAAAACTGCCAAGGCGGCAGTATTGAAGTTTTTATACCTTAATCCCCATCGAGAAGCTATTTTTTCCGCGATAGTGAAAAACTCTTTAGACATAATAACTTTGTAACTTTTTCAAGTACCAGCACCTCGACTTCACAATACTCAAAACTTTATTGATCCATTCATCAGTTATGATAGGATTATAAATATGCTACAGATTTTATCGAAAAGAAGAATATGAAACTTTCGCTTTCTTGGATATTCGAACACATAGAAACCTCATTACAACAGATCAATATTTCAGACCTGATTAGATTGATCAATACAAAAGTTGTCGAGGTTGATGCTTGCACAGAGCTCAAGCTTACTTCTGACCCTTTTATGGCGGTTAAATGGACAAACCAGGGTGCGATTTTTGAAAATACAAAACTTGCGCTACCACCTCGAGCAGATCTTGAAACTGAAGCTTGGTACCTTCTGGTTTTAAAAGGTACCGGATGGACCTGGGCAACTATGGAAGACCTTGGTGGCAGTAAAGATCGAGTGCTTCCTTCAGTTGCAATGCACAACAATGATCAAAACTATATGAAAATAAAATTCAAGAATGACAATGATTATATCCTGCATATCAGCAACAGTTCAATCACCCATCGACCAGATTTGTGGAGCCATCGAGGATTCGCGCGTGAGATTGCAGCGCTTTTAGATGTACCACTCAAACCGATAGAAGCTTTTTTAGCGCAAAACACTGTAGTCAAAACCAAGCAAAATACGATTAAAAAAAATGAAGCACTTCCCTTTGCAATCGAAATAAAAACAGAACAGTGCAAAGCATTTGCCACTGCATACCTTGCAAACTGTCCTGTCAGGCCATCCTCAATTGAAACTATCAAAAAACTGTGTGCAGTAGACATCAGACCAATCAATGCACTCGTTGATGGCACAAACCTGGTGATGGCAGATCTTGGACATCCGATGCATGCTTTTGACACAAAAACACTCAAAGATACTATCGTTGTACAACAAGGAACGCAAAAAGAACTGCTTCTGCTGGACAGCACAACAATAACCACCAATCAAGAGGACATAACGATCACCTCAGGGGAGCAAGCCTTATCGCTTGCTGGCATCATGGGTGGTGCGGAATCAAGCATCGTAAGTTCAACCAGCAACATACTCATCGAAGCTGCTCAGTTTTGCCCGACAACCATCCGCACGTCAGCTACAAGACACAATAAACGCACAGAATCATCTATGCGTTTTGAAAAAGGCCTAACCTATACCGGTGCACTTAACGCGATAAGAAGATACCTTTATTATTTACAATCTGAAAAGTTATATAATATCAAAGATATTTCGATATTCGTAACCGGGCAAAAGGATACTGAAAAAGTGTTATCTTTTTCACATAAAACCGTGCAACAACGATTGGGTATCCAGATTACCTCAAAAGAGATAGAAGCCATTCTCACAAAACTTGATTTTCAAGTTACCATTAAAAATGAACAGTATCATGTAACTGTTCCATGGTTCAGATCGGTCAAAGACATAACCATTCAAGAAGATCTATTTGAAGAGATTGGTCGGATGTATGGCTATAATACAATTACACCGATTGCACCATCACTCAAAACGATGGCAAGCATAAACCGTTTTGAACGAATGAAACGGCAGATAAAACAGCTCCTTTCATTTGGAAAACAGATGCATGAACTCTGCAGTTACGCATTTTTGGACAGCGAGTTTAATCGCATAATCGAATGGCCTGCCGAACAACAGCTTGAAGTAAAACTACCGGTATCAGAAAATTTCAGATACTTAGCTGACTCACTTTTTCCCGCGCTTTTGAAAGCTGTGGTTGAAAATCAGATTCACAAACAGAATGCACGATTTTTTGAGATTGCAAAAGTCTGGAGCTATAATCAAACGAC
Organism: bacterium; assembly: GCA_016699125.1. NCBI lineage: Bacteria > bacterium. The sequence continues at coordinate 51,975 of CP064961.1, read as the reverse complement.
AACAGACCTTCAAGAACATGAAAAGGTAGGATTCATTATCACAAACGAGGCAACCGATTTTTATGAAGGCAAAACGATTGTCAAAGCAATCACAGATCTGTACGGTCTAGAACTACACTGGAAACAGCTTGACCCTGAAGAATGTCTCCACTGGCTCATGCCGTACAAAAGTGCTGCAATGTATGCAGGCACTCAGCGTATCGGATACGCAGGAATGATACATGACCGATTTACAAAACTGTTAGGCAGAGCATTGCCACATCCGGCATTTTATGCCGAAGTCGATCTTAATACTTTTTTCAAAGCAATTGAACCAGACAAACCGTTTCGGACACCAGCAAAACTCCAACCGGTTATTCGTAACATCACCTTTTTGCTGCCAAAAACTGTATCGGCACAGATCGCACAGCAGTTCATACAAAACTTATATCCATATTTTATGGAAGTTTTTATACAAAATTTTCTTGAAAAAGATGAATGGCACAATGAACGCGCAGTGAGCTTTGAATTGCTTTTTACTCCTGAAGAAAAATCATATACCAAGGATGAGATGGACTCGTTTATGTCGCACATCAGCATAATGGTATGTCAAAACTGGAAGGCATCAGTAAGATGAGATTTTTAAACCAGGCAGTCCTCTTTTTATCCCCCATTGCAAGCCTCATTTTATACATAGTCGATAGACTACTCAAACTGTACGCGTATGCATATCTACAGCAAACATCGATCTCAGTGATGCCCTTTGTGAGTTATACTTATGCCTTGAATCATGGCATTTCATGGGGACTGTTTGAACAGATGCCGCCACTCATATTAACAGGACTGCTTGGTATGACGACCCTTTTGATTTTTAACCTTGCACGCACCCACCAGTCGCAGGTCGTTCGAACAGGACTGACTGCTGTGTGGCTTGGATCGACAAGCAATATTATTGATCGACTCATATACAGCGGCGTCATCGACTATATTGAACTTAATCTTGCATCATTTGACTTTCCCGTATTCAACCTCGCAGATGTGATGATTGTCAGTGGCTTGCTGTACACGGCCTTACAGTTTTTAATGGGACCTACAGATGATGCACGCATGGCTCGTTAGCTTCAAAGAAACAATACGGTTTATCGATAATCACATACTTTTTTACATTTTCGAACCACTCTGCGCAGGATGCAAGCGATACATTCAATCAACCACCGATCCATTATGCAGCAGCTGTCACCGTTCCATTAAACCAGTTGTATCCATTACCTATCAGCTGACCGCAACAAAAAACATAACCGTGTATGCCGCGGGTGCATACGAAGGACCTTTGCAGGTCATGATTCTTGCAAAACGGTATCATGACATTGCCATGAGCCTGGCGCTGGCAGAAATCATAAAGCAGTATACACCGATCAGCAGCATGCAGTTTGATGCACTTGTTCCAATCCCATTGCACTGGACCAGACGTGCTGCCCGAGGCTACAATCAGGCGGAAGAGATAGCTTACTATTTGAGCAAAACATTACAGATTCCCGTAGTTCATCTGCTTGTGCGTACACGAAAAACACAACTTCAGCTGGAACTTGATGCAACAGAACGCGCAACCAACCTGAAAAATGCATTTACCATTGCAAAACCAGCATTTTCAAGGATCTATCAAAAAAAACGCCTCCTGCTTGTGGATGACCTTTTGACCACCGGCTCAACGTTGACCGAAGCTGCAAAAGTACTGTACACACTAAACCCGATTGAAATCAAAGCGGTCGTTGGCGCACGTACTATTTGAAAAAGAAATAGCGGAGGGTTGCGTGCCCAACCCTCCACGCAGCCTGCACAACCTTGCAGGTTGACCGGCTTCATTGCAGGTGAACTCGGCACCTCGCTCATTTCATTCGCTGCATCGCCTTCGAACATCCACCTTCATCAGATTTTATACCTTATTTTAAGCAAGATTTCATACTTTTTTTAAATCAAGAAAGGGGTGACTTTAGCAGCCGTCATGCAATCTGAATACAAAGTAGTCAGGTCGCATATTCGGCGTTAATGGAGCGGTCAACCTGCACAGGTTGCACGGGGTGGGCTGGAGGGTTTCGTGCATAACCCTCCACAAAAAACACATAATATTAAAAATAAAAAAAACAGTGATCATGAAATAAAATTCGGACATCCACCTTCATCAGACTTCATACCTTTTTTTAAATCAAGCATGAGTCAACCTTAGCAGCCGTCATGCAATCTGAATACGAAGTAGTCAGGTCGCATATTCGGCGTTAATGAAGCGATCAACCTGCACAGGTTGCACGGGGTGGGCTGGAGGGTTTCGTGCATAACCCTCCACAAAAAACACATAATATTAAAAAGCAAAAAACAATGATCAGGAAATAAAATGTACACCTCGACCTTCATCTGCTTTCATACCTTTTTTTAAATCAAGCATGAGTCAACCTTAGCAGCCGTCATGCAATCTGAATACAAAGTAGTCAGGTCGCATATTCGGCGTTAATGAAGCGATCAACCTGCACAGGTTGCACGGGGCGGGTTGGAGGGTTTCGTGCATAACCCTCCACAAAAAACACATAATATTAAAAAGCAAAAAACAATGATCAGGAAACAGATTTTAAACATGATAGAAGAATAATACACCATTGCAACGCACATCGATTATAAAAAAAATACAAAAATTGCATTCAAGCTGACAGTTGTTGTATCCTTTTGAATATGAAGAACATAAAAAAAGACTTTCCCATTTTCCAGCGAATAGTTAACGGTCATCCGTTAATCTATCTTGACAATGCAGCGACCACGCAAAAACCGAACGCTGTCATTGATGCGATGAACGCAGTGTACCGTTTATATAATTCAAACGTACATCGCGGAGTTTATACGATTGCCGAGGAAGCTACAGCAGCATATGAACAGGCACGCCAAACGGTTGCGGATTTTATTAATGCATACCGTGACGAGATTGTGTTTACACAAGGCACTACCGCATCTATAAACACAATTGCTTATGCGTGGGCATTACAGCAACTCAAAAAGGGTGATCGGATCGTAGTTACCGAAATTGAACATCATGCAAACCTGATTCCCTGGCAGTTTGTTGCAGAAAAAACGGGAGCCGAGCTTGCCTTTATTCCTGCATTGCGAAACGGACTGCTTGACGAAACTGCAATTGAAAAAGTAATAACTCCAAATACAAAACTGGTAGCCTTTGCCCTAGTAAGTCATATTTTACGAGGACAGATCCCAGCACAAAGAATTATCAAGCAGGCGAAAAACGTTGGCGCGGCAATACTTGTTGACGCTGCACAAGCAGCAGGACATATGCCACTGGATACCAAAGCGTTAGATATCGATTTTTTGGCATTTTCAGGTCACAAGATGTTTGGCCCAACAGGAATCGGTGTATTATTCGTTGCGCGAAAATGGCATGAGATCATTGAACCTTTTTTTAAAGGTGGCGCGATGGTTGCGACTGTAACTTATGAAAAAACAACCTTTCAACCGATGCCACAAAAACTTGAAGCGGGCACTCCGCCCATCGTTGAGGCGATTGGCCTTGCAGCAGCGATAGAATATATTGCAATACAATGCCCATTTAATCAAACCATGCTCTATGAACAGAAACTTTCAGAGCTACTTTTGCAGAAGATAGCAGAACTTGGGCACGTAAAAATCGTAGGCCCACAGGACAAAGAAGGACACATGCTCAGTTTTACGGTTGAAAATATGCACGCACATGATGTGGCAACTGCTCTTGATATGGCTGGCATCTGTGTTCGAGCTGGTACGCACTGTGCACAACCGATCGCACGAAAACTTGGTGTTTCGTCATGGCTGAGAGCAAGTATCGCAGCTTACAATAGTCCGGAAGATATAGATAAATTGATTGACGTTTTAAAAAGCTGTAACAAAAAAGCGACCGGTACGTTTTAAGTATCGTACTAGCCGCCTTTTTTAAAATCTATTCAAAGTTGCCGAATTAAGCATGACACATGTATCTTACCATGTATAACTAAACATACTTCACTTCATTAGTACTGAGCAAGGCGTGGTTCTTTATAAAAACCAAACAAAGCAAGCCAATCAATAGATTGATTATTCGATACGTCAGAACCGTTAACCGCTTCATTCGAAATACTTATAAGATCATAATCCGCCATCGCCGGCACAACCGCCAATTGGCTTACTTCTCTTTCTTCTGCGCGCTCAGCTTCTTCAGACTTACGTTTATCATTCAAATAAATATCATGCTGCAATTTCGCATGCATACCACCTACAAAATAGAGACTCAAGAATGGATCAGCTACCCTTTTATTAGCAGACACTTTAATTACTTGCTGTGCAGCATCCACTTGCTGAGCTTCAGCATACTTAAGAACCAATCTACCTGCTGCATCTCGTGTATAATTCGAAGCATTTGGTCCAGTAAATGGTACAATAGCGTTATTTGCTGATGCGTCACGCTCCATTGCCTGAAGATTCATCATTCCACACATACTCAAAAAAAGAATTACCATTATCATACAGATACCTTTCCGGTTTACATACTATAAAAGTCAATATACAAATTTAAAAAACAGCTAGTTTTGCAAAACAAACTGAAAATATTATAGGCGAAAATATTTTAAGTGCAATCTTTTTATTGAAATATAATTTTTTCAATATGAAACTACAAATCAAAACAGAAAAGTTTCAATACAAAAAAACTCAAAGTTTAGATTCACGATCCAAAACTCCGAGTTTTTTGCTATTCTTTATCACGCTGTTTATACAATAAAAGTTTTACTGAAGAAGACATGACGCATTTGAAAGCTCATCTCTATCATTGAAGCTACTCATAAAATGATAATCTAGCATTGCAGGCATCAGTTCAGATTTATCAAACAAATTTACTTCTGCTAAAATTTCAGTTTCATCAGGCGCTGATGGGTTATCATCAAAAGGAGTTTCTACACGCACCTTTAAGGCAGCAGGCTGAGTTTTTTTCGGATCTACCCAAAGCACCAATGCCTTACTATCTCTATCACTATTTTCATGCGTCGTCCTGTTTTGAAAAAACGGTTGAATCTGAGCTGTCTCAGTTGCATATTTCTTACTTTTTTGGTATGGTTTCGGCAACTCATTCAGAAAAAAACATCTATAATACTTGTCAAAAGATCCAAGCTGAGACCTCACTGTATTATTTTCTTCACGTTTTTGAACTTCAAGAGACTTAGAACAGATTTTTTTCATCGATGCGATTGCTTTCATCGATATATAGTATCTTACAATATAGTCTAGAGGAGCAGAATCTAGAACAGTTATCGCATTTTTTTCATAGGCCAATGCTTCATTTGATTTATTTTCCGTTAGGAATAATTTATTCAAAATAAATTGTTTTTTATTACTAATTTGCACTTGAAGTACGATATTCGAAAAAGAGCTATCACCTTTTTCTGATATTTGAAGCTCCATTGCCTGAAGATTCATTATTCCACACATACTCAGTATAACAATTACCATTATCATACAGATACCTTTCCAGTTTGCGTACTTTTAAAAGTCGATATACAGTTACAGTTCAAAGAACAGTTAATCTTGCAAAACAAACTGAAAATATTATAAGCTAAAACATTGCAAATGCAAGCTTTTTATTGAAGCAGAACTATTTCAATATGAGACCACTAATCAAAATAGAAAAAATTCAATACAAAAAAACTCGAAGTTCAGATTCACGATCCAAAACTCCGAGTTTTTATTATTCTTTACTAAAGTTTTTGTATAATCTCATTCAGCGCTAAAATATACCTCCTAACGTTGAAATAAAATTATTTTACAAAAACAGGTTACCAGGTCGACAAAAAGCATTAACGAAGTGTTTCATCACTTTCTGGTAACGAAGTATTCGTTGGAGCCTGTCTAAGTTGAGTCCTTCGTCTGTCAATTTCTCCAAACAAAGCCTCCGATCGGAAAACTGCTATACGGCATCGCGAATGAACTTGTACATAATCAACGTTTCTAGTAGTCAGTATAACAGGAAAATATCCAGCTCCCTCAGGCCCATGATATTGAATTCTGCAGACTGGTTGAGCGTTTTCTGTTCCTTCAAGCAGTGATTCATTATTATTCGAAGCTATTTGCAAATACTCATCAAATTGATTCTCAGAACCATACATATCAATGATCATAGAAACACTTAATAAAAAAATAAAAACCACCATATTTATACCTTTCAGTTATATATAAACATAAAAATACATTGCTACAACAAATATGATTTATTATAAAATTAATATAAAAATATTATTTTAAAATTTCTATAAATCGAACAATATAAAGTATTTTATTCTTTTTATAAATTATATCAATACTCAATCATCATTTTTCTCACCTTTCAATTTACAATGAACAGCCTATAGAAAAACTAAATGTTTGTATTTTCAAATGTTTGAAAATACAATAGGATAATAGATATCTAACAAACTATTAGAAGGAACTTCTATGCTTTACGGACTATTGATGACAGTTTATTTTTTTGTTTGCATACTTCTCATTCTTATTATTTTAATACAAAAAACCAAATCAAGTATGGGATTGGGAGGTTTTGGGGGCGGATCACAGATGTTATTTGGTGGATCGGGTGGCCAAGATCTTTTTCAAAAAATAACCTGGTTTTTAGGCGGAACTTTTATGGCACTCTCATTTGTACTTGCACTTATGAAGTCTCACCAAAGCAGAATGATTGTTTCAACGGCCACTGTTGCCCCAGTTACTGTTAAAATTCCAACTCCCTCTCAAAAGTAAGTAGCATGAAACAATGAATCAAAAACTGGAAGAGCTCATCCTTTCTATTGTTACTTCAATTGGTCATTCGTTTTTCAGATTATGCTTTTGGGCTGGAACATTTTTCATGTTTCTGTTTCAGACACTTACAACGCTTGGTACAAAACGACTTCAGTACTCTAAAGTGCTTTATCAGATGAACAGAATTGGCGTTGAATCATTTAACATCATTATCCTCACAGGCATGTTTGCGGGGATGGTCTTTGCTTTACAAACGTATATTGGGTTTCAACGAGTAGGTGGCGAACAGTTTATTGGAGCAGTTGTTGCGCTGGGAATGATTCGAGAACTCGGACCAGTACTGGGTGGTTTGATGGTAACTGGGCGTGCATGTTCTGCAATTGCTGCAGAAATCGGCACCATGCGCATCACCGAGCAGCTTGACGCACTCACCACTCTGCGCATAGACCCATTTCAATATCTGATTGTCCCACGACTTGTTGCGGGTACGGTAATCATGCCTTTTTTAACAATCTTTTCTATGATTTTTGGCATCATTGGCGGTTATGTCGTCTGTGTTTATGTTTTGCAGTTAAGCCCGGAAGATTATCAAAGTAGCATTTTAACCTACGTTGAAATGACCGATATCACGAGCGGATTGATCAAAGCAGCCTTTTTTGGCTTCATTTTGGCTTGGGTGGGTTGTTTTAAGGGTTTTTATACACGCGGTGGAGCGTATGGTGTCGGTGTAGCAACCACGGAAAGCGTGGTTCAAAGCTCGATTATGATTTTGATCGCAAACTATTTTTTAACAAAAATTCTTGAGCATCTGTAATGCAAGAAAGAAAGCAATGTTGGTAAAAATAGAGATACGTAATTTGAAAAAACAGTTTGATGACAACTGGGTAACTGATGACCTCGATCTGACCGTTGAAACTGGAAAAATGACCGTTGTTATTGGAAAATCCGGTGAAGGCAAATCAGTTTTATTAAAACAGATCATCGGTTTGATAAAACCAACCTCAGGATCGATTATTATTGATGGCGTAAATATTACCGAACTTACCCCGAAAGAGCTGCCTGCAATCTTTGCAAAATTTGGATACGTATTTCAATCGGCAGCATTACTTGATTCGTTGAACGTATTTGAAAATATTGGCATCACACAGCTGGAAGCAGGTATTGAAAAACAAAAAGTCCTGACCGTTGTAAAAGAGGTGCTTGCGTTGGTACATCTGGAAGAAGCGGTCTTATATAAATACCCGTCACAGCTTTCAGGCGGCATGAAAAAACGGGTTGGCTTGGCTCGCACCTTGATTACCAAACCAGAAGTTATTTTATATGATGAACCAACCACTGGCCTTGACCCGATAACCTCACGCGTCATTCACGAGTTAATGCATTCGATGCAGAAAACCTTTAACTTAACTTCTGTAGTTATTTCGCACGACCTTGAAATTTTAAAGTATGCTGACCATGTCGCACTTTTGCACGATGGAAAAATTCAATATGCCGGTCTGGCCTCAACTGCATTTGAAACAGACAACCCGTACATGTATCAGTTTGTACGCGGGCTTTCAGATGGCCCAATACAGGCTGATCCGGTAGAGCCAATCAAACAGAAAAAGTACCCAAAAAAACAGATCTAAATAAGGTGTCTATCAAAAAAAATGGCACAACATCGCTATGTTGGCAACTGCAATAAAAAGAACAGTTTTTGCTGACCACGTGTTCGGTTTACTTGCTACAACCGTCACATGACAGTTTTGACCGGCATCAATTTCGATATCTTCCGGATTTTTTACATTATGTAAAGCCAACGAACAGTTGTCGCCAACTTCAAATTTAAATCGCTTATTTTGACAGTCAAACTCAAGCTTCGAATTATCACGTATTTTTATCGTTTTAAAATCATCCTCTAATGCGGCGTGAACGTTACCACCTTCATTGATAATGACTGTTCCACGATTATTTATAACGTTTTTTAGATCATTACTCCAAGTCACTGTACAACAAAATAAGCTGAGATAGAAAAATGTGTCGTATTTCATAATGACGCAACCAACCGATCATAAACTGTATTTCGATGGTAAAATAGCAGGCCCATGGAACCAATTATGAGAACCCAAGACCGAAAAGACCATCCGGGGCCTTCAGAAGTGATATTTACTTTCGCATAATCACCAGCTCTTTGAACATTAGGTTGAGGCCAGCTTTTGTCGAGATAATAACAATTAAAAGTACCATAATCTTCCACTTTGAAAACTTTATTCTCAAAGAACGCTTTATTGATAGCTCTGCAATCAATTGTGTACACTGCATAACCACTAATCGCAATTATATCCTTTTCTCTCCTATCATGAATAACTAAAGCAGGCTGACTACTTTGCACTCCATGCTTTTTAACTGAAGTACGCACAAAAAACTGTTGCAAAAAATAGAGCGTTGGCGTTGCCATACCCATAAAAAAGGGTCATGAAGCATCTGTCATATTACATGTTTTGGCAACCCCACACAAAATCCCGGCTTGTATCAAACAGTTTAATGGATGCACGGTGTAGTTGGTTGGCAGCTTACCTGCCTCAACTGAAAATTTACACGGCCACTTGATAACTGGCATCTGGCCCTGTGTTACAAAACATACAATTGTACTCCCGCTTTGTGATGGAGCAGAACCATATATATTTAAAAAACAAACCGAGCTTATAATCAGAATAAAATATACAAAAAAAATAAGTTTGCGCACGCGATTTCCTAGTCAATAATTATCTTCTATAGTATAGTAACATATTGCAGCACCATCGAGGAACGATTATGGAACGAAGAAAAACTACCAGAATAAGACCAATAAGTAAATTTTATCCTATTTTTTCTTTCTGCTTTCTCATGTTTTTAATCTTTAACTATGGAAAAAAAGCCGAACCTCTGTTATTTGAAAAGGCAAAATCGATCGATGATTGCATATTGTTATTTGACGTACCTTCAGATCAGATTCTTCCTCGAACTGAACGTTACATTGAAGCACTAAAAAAGGAGGTACAGGTACTGTGCAATGTTCGCAAAATCAGCTATATAACCGTTGCAAGTAGACTCGATCAAATACAAACTATCTCCGATGCAGCTATCTGGCAATCTGTGTGTAATGTACTGGCACTCCTGTCACCCGATGAACCTACCAGAGAAAAAGCACGCAAGGCCATACAGCTTATCACAGACGCATTCCTTGAACAGGTCAACACTAATAAAAAAGTATATTCAGTATGGAAGCAATACTACCATGAGTTTTACCCGCAGGAAGTCCTTTCAGAAGAAAGACAGTACTTTGTTGAATTCACAAATCGGATGTTTCAATACGCAGGACTTTCTTTGATAGACACTGATTTTTCACATTTTTTACAACTTAAAAAGGATATCGCCCAACTTTCGCTCGACTTTGAAGCCGCAATTACAAAAGATAAAAGCCACATACTTGCAAAAAAAGACGAACTTACAGGCCTAGATGATTCATTCATCAAAGCACTGCCACAGGCTAATGACTATTATGAGCTTCATCTGGACTATCCAACCTACATGTATACGATGCAATATTGCACAAACAAAAATATCAGAGAAAAACTTTACTACGCCTTTCACAATAGAGGCTACCCTGAAAACAAAGATACCTTGCTCAAACTTATTCAAAAAAGACAAGAATTAGCTCAGTTATTAGGATTTGAAAATTATGCAGCATTGGATCTTGCTGAACAGATGGCTGGCTCTGTAGAAAGAGTACATACTTTTTTAAACGATCTACTTTTTCATGCTACAGATAAAACTACTGAAGAATTTGAAAAATTTAAAACAATAAAACATCATTCGATTGAATGGATAGAGGGAAAAGTAATGCCATGCGATTTAGATTTTGTTCGCAATCTGTATAAAAAACAGTTTTTTGATATTGATGAACAGAAACTCGCTGAATACTTTCCTCTTGAAACAACGATAAAAGAACTCCTTGCTATCTATACAGAATTTTTAGGAGTCACCTTCAAACACATTGATTCTAATAATAATTTTTGGCACTACGATGTACGCATAATTCAGGTATTTGATAGTAATCAAAACTTATTAGGAACCATTTTACTTGACCTATTTCCAAGACCAGATAAATATTCACACGCCGCTGAATTAACTGTAGTGCCAGTTTTTTTTGATAAATATAATCTAAAACACAAAGGCCTTTGCGTAGTATTTGCAAATTTTCCTCCAGCATCCGAGCATAAACCGGCTTTATTAACACGAGCTGATGTAAAAACATTTTTTCATGAATTTGGCCATGCATTACATGCAATACTAGGCATGACCCGCGTCATTACTCTCTCTGGTACCGCCACCAAAACCGATTTTGTAGAAGTACCATCCCAACTCTTGGAAAAGTGGTTATCAGACAAGAATATTTTACGCAGAATAAGCTGTCACTACCTAACCCAAGCACCGCTTGACGAACAGATGCTTGAAAAAATTGTAAGTTCGCAAGACTTGGCAACTGGATATTTTGTACAAAGACAAGCATTTTTATCAAAATTTGCACTCGCTTGCCATGAAATTACTGATTTGAAAAGTTTTTATAACCTTTCAGAATCATTGCATCAGGAATGTATTTCACATGTTGATTTTGCACCAGACACCCATTTTTATGCATCATTTGGACATTTAACTGGATACGCATCAAAATATTATAGCTATTTATGGGCACTTGTTTTTGCAGAAGATCTTTTTGCATATATCAAAGAACACGGCTTGACTAACAACACTGTTGGAGAACGATACGTCGACCTCATTTTAAAACCAGGCGGCACCCAAGATCCGTATATTATGCTAGAACGATTTTTAAACAGAAAGCCTTCAACGGAAGCTTTCTTTAAGAAGCTAAAACCGACCAGTTAACTTGTCATTAATCCTGCCAAAACGGTTTTAATTTTGGCAAAATCGGCATAGTTGAAGCATCTGGAGCGGGAACCTTTAAAACATGTGCAAGACTATTTGCAAGTTGTGTAAAATAGACGCGATCAATGACTGTTTTTTGTTCATAGACCCCTTGCTGGTATAGAATAAGCGGCACATGGGTATTGTCAGAATAAGGCGTATCGTGGGCAGTCCCGGTCTTTTTGTCGTCAATTAAACAATGCGGTGCAATCTGAAAAATAATATCACCTGACCTATTTAAAAATATCTGATTTCTGAACAGAGCTTCTATGCTTCCCGGAACCATGGGAGTAGTAACTAATTCATAATAACTCCACGCATTGCGAATATATTTTTTTGATAACAAAAACCGTTTTACTGCATGAATGACAGTATTTTTCTTGGATTCACTTTCTATCAAATTAAGGTATACATTGGCAGCCTGCACATCCGTACAACAGTTCACAATTCCATATTTTTCTTCAATAAACTCATTAATTTCAGTTTTAAGGACTTTTTTATTGATTCTTTGCGCATGGACATGACCACGACCTTTAGCTAATTCAGGAATACTTGCGATACCGTGATCTGCAGTTAATACGAATAAAGTATTTTGCAACCCAATAGTTCTTTTTATTTGTTTCATAAATGCACCAAACTGCCTATCAAGATGATAGAGCATGTCAAATGTTTCATAACTTTCAGGTCCCATCAGGTGCCCAATCTTATCGGTAGCACTTACACAAACCCATAACAACATACGCCCCCTTTTTTTTTGTTTTAAATGGTATTGTACCGTCTGAAACGCCAAATCAAATAGATGCTGATTAATCTGTGGGGTTAGTTCAAGATACGCATACGCCTTATTCAGATCATCATGTTTTTTATGAATCATATGATTCGGTTTAAAGGTAGTATTAATTAAAGACTTTTTTAAAATAGTATGATCATATCCATTATTCACCACATATTTATATGCTACATGATCAAGCGGAAAAACAGATTTCCACGTAATGCTTTTGTTTTCGTGATAAAAATCTTCCTTTTTATTAAAATCATTCACCCATTGTGGAAACTCATTAAAATAAAATCGGCTTGAAGTAAAAAGCCCCTTGTCTTGATCAAACCATAGGGCCTTGCCTAACTTATTTGCCGTACATATTGCACTACGACTTTTTCCAGCAACTGAAAATACATAATGGGGATCTGCAGGCGTCGACATTCTGGCAAAACTATCAGAAATCCCCTCTAGTACAATATTTACAGGTGACCTACCATCGGCTTCATTAAAAAATGTCGGATAATTTTGATCTTGATCGGCCGCCACATTTTGCTGCCGACTACGCCATGTATTGCTCACAATTCCATGGTTTGAAGGAGTCGTTCCCGTATTCAACGAACAGTGACCAGGCGCAGTGGTAGGGATACCATACGGTACAAACGCATGTTCGTAAATAATTCCATTTTTTAATAAAGATTGAAAACCATGCTTGACAAATGGTCTCACTTTTTGCAATAAATGAGCAGCAAATTGATCAATAACAAGAATCACGGTAAGCTTCGGAGCAGGTGCTTCATTTGCATGAAAGAAAAGCGAATGTAAAAAAAACAATACTAATACACTAAGCTTAACACGTACAGACAGTTTAAACTTCTTATTATTTCCAATATTACCCATAGAAAACTTTTAAAAATAAATCATATGCTATAATTGTAAAAAAAGAAATTAGGACAAGTAAAGAAGAATATTTTTTATCATGTTATATATATTTCTTATGCATTTCTTTATACTAAAAAGCATTTATGATAAAGCAGAGTTTTATGAATGACTTAGGCATTATAGTTTTTAAACCATTAAACCTCAGAAAAGCATTTATCCTTGACGAACACAAAGGGATGTTGCAAATCATCATACAAGATATTGCTGGATGTAAACTCGGAGGAATGATAACCTATTTTTTAAAAAATCGTTATAATAACTATTATTTAGAGCATTATAAAATCGAAAGTTTACCTTTGTCTGCTGGTAAAAAAGATATAGTATTTTTACATACAGTTTTTGATATTATATATGCATTTACTCCTTTGTATAATCCCATGCCAGCTATTTTTAGACATTTAACACTTTTATATGATGAGAAAATGATTTTATATTACGATACAGCTATTTGGAAAAAAATATTTTTAGCAAGGCTATTATGGTTGTTAGGCCTTTATCAAGAAGAAAATATGCTAGCACTAGCTTTTTTAAAAAAAATTGAACATATACCTATTGACATGATCAGCATAGAAACTTTAGATTTAGCTCTAAACAAAGCACTTGATCAATGGATTAATGATGTACTTACCGTATATCAAAGAATGAATGGAAAAAATAAAATATTTAATATTGATTTCCTTTAGGATTTTATGAAAAAAGTGATACATATCCTACTCACGCTTAGTTTATTTTTATTACCAAATAGCAAAGCAAACCCGTCAAGCAACAGCACGATAGGCGATACAGTCGTTCAAACATTAAAAAAAGCTACCGGCGTACCATTAAACCAACCATCTGATCAACTTTTTGTGGATATTGTACAAGAAAAAAAAAATCAGCTGCAAAAGCTCATCGAAGAGCAAACAGCACATTTGGCAGTAAAAAACGAGAATATACAAAAAATTACTGAACAGACCGAAGAAGTAGAAAATCATATACACAAGCTCGAACGGTCATTGCAGCATTACACGCATAACAAGTATTTAAATAAACAACTTTTTTTAATGAAAGAGATGCATCAAGTCCTCAAAGACATACGTCGCAGTATGGACGATGCAACTATCCTATTTGACACACTTATCAATAGCTTTACTGAGTTCGTACGTGACCCTGAACACAAAGCTTTTAAAGACGAGCGCCACCTAGAAGAACGCATGGCTTATTCTTTTGATAATCTACGCAGAATTGATGAGATGATAGTTAATCAAGAAAGATTTGTCGCTCAGCTAGCAGAACAGGAAAAAAACATACAAGTCGAACAAGAAAGCCGCAAACGCATGCTCAAAATCATTGAAGAAGATCATGCAAAACGACTAGAAGACTTGCAAAATTTTGCAGAACATTACGTAAAATCAGACCATTATGACAGTTTAAGCCTTGAACAACAGGAAAAAGAACTTATCGAAACAGAAGAAAAACTGTTTCGCTATAAAAAAAATCTCTACGAACTCAGAATACAAGAAAATAAACATGGATTTGACCTTGTACAACTTAAACTTATCACTGAACGCTTTCATCTTGATATTTTGCGTCACTATATGAAAAATGTAAGATCTGCCATTAAAGTAAGCGAACCAGATCTGATCTATGCACGAGAATATTTAAACAGCCAAAGAAAAACATATTATGCCAGACGTGAACGATATCAACAAGACAGAGATAAACTCACGCATGAACAGAAAGCAAAAGAGCGCTTCCGCGACATTTTTTCAAAAGAAAATCATATTGCATTAGGCAGAGATATTGATGAATGGAACAGAGATCCAAAGCAGACTATCACCTCGTATCAAACATTAATTGAGTTAAGCACGCTGAATGCTGAAGTATTATGGCTTGCAAAAGAGCGCGATCTTTTAGAGACACAAAGAGCTCTAGAAGACGAGAAGTTTAACTATATGGTTGCTCAAACAAATATCAAAGAAACATTTTTTAAAATTAATGCACGGAAACTTACCTCAACAGAAGACATTACACAGGTACTAAAAAAATTTGAAACCCATCGAGTCGATGCTGCATCTACCCTTGCTATTTACAAAGAACGAATTAATACCGTAGCTGATCTTTTAAATCAGCAAAAAAAAGTATTAGACAATATTACCTTTTGGCAAGAGGAGCGATTAAAAAAACAACAAGACTTCATTTTTAAAGGCCATCAAACAGAATATACCCATATCTTAGAACAGTTGCAAAAAGGCAAAGAATTTATAAAAAAACGAATAGACGTTCTAGGTAAACTCACCGGTGTATATTCGGGAATTATTTCTGAAGTCAACGCAACGTTACGACTTTTACAATTCATCATTGCAGAACTGCAATCTGTTACCATCTGGTATCGGCCAGAATACGCAATCACTTTTCAAGGCGTTAAAAACATTGTTCCAGATATCATAACATTTTTTAAAGATATCAAAAATTATCTTTTGCGTTTTGAAATTAATAGCTTCACCAATGTTACAAAAGATATTGCACAAACCCCTTGGACACTATTTTTGTTTATAATAAAAATCCTTATATCCCTTTTACTACTATTTAACCTTTATCTTATATTGCCAAGTTTTTTTACTTTTTTAGGACACAATGCCAAAAAAACAGGTTCAAATTTGATGTCGTTTTTCCTTCATTTTGCTGCGCTTTTTTTTGAATACATATATGAATATTTTATTTTCGTTGGATGGTGGTTCTTTATTGCTTTCATACTCTATTTTTGGATCACCGATCCCTATATTTACACAATTTTCTGTTTATTATCAATTCCATATTTAATTTTACTAAGTTACAAATTTATTCAATTTGTTGTTATATTTAATATTCGAAACGATTATCTATTAATTTCATCTGAGTTTCAGGCACGATTTGTGATCATTTTCTCAACACTTTTATACGCAACTATTGCCATATTTTTCTTCAGACATGGCTTTATGAGAATCAGCTATTACTCAACCGAGCTTCCGACAGTACTCCTTGCAATCAATTTTATTATCTTTCAAATTGCACTTATCTTTCTGATTACCAAAGATCAGATTTTATCGATTATTCCCCAAACAAACGATTTGTGGTTATGGGTTTCAGAACAGGTTAATAACTATTTTTATTTTATATTGATCTTTTTCGTCACCATTATTGTAATGAGTAATCCTTATGTTGGATTTGGCCGACTAGTGCTCTATATTTTGTTTGGACTTTTTTATACTTTAACCCTGCTCAGGGTCCTAATTTTGTTATACCGTTGGTCAAAAAAAACCGCATCAGAACTTTTTTTCATTGAAGATGAAGAAGTTGTACGCGAACGATTTGATCATGCTCGTACCTGGTTTGGTCTTTGCATTATCGTATCGTTTTTTAGTATATCGTTCTTAGGTAGCATTATTGGAGCAAAAATCTGGGGTTGGCATTTTGGATTTCAGGACATTATAGGACTTGCCAGAAAACCGATTTTGCTAGAATCCACAACCTATCCGATCACTATGTTTTCAATTTTACAAATTATAGCATTTATTTTATTAGGTTTTGTCGTTGCATATTGTGCAAACCGATTTGTTTTAGACAAGATTTTCGAACTCCTCGTAGTCGATCCTGGAGTGCAATATACCACAACACGTTTTATCCAGTACTTTATTATGATTATATTCATTTTTTTTGGATTTAAAAACGTCGGATTAGGCGATCTAGTTGGTTATTTAATAGGTGCAATTGCTATTGGTATTGGTTGGTATGTACGAGAACCAATTGGCGATTTTATAGCCTATTTCATTATCCTAGTACAAAGGCCCTTAAAAATTGGAGATTTTATCAAGCTAGATAATGAAACATTCGGTTTTGTAAGAAAAATCACACCAAGGGCCGTTATTATTAGAAAGAAAAACAGCACCACTATTGTTATTCCGAATGCCCATATCATAAATCGTTCTATTGCAAATTGGAATTATGTGCGTAACTACATTGCATTTGATGATATTTTTATTATTATTCCATACAAAGAAGACCCACAAAAAGTCAAAGATCTCTTAACACAATCAGTCGCTACGCATCCAAATATATTAAGAAATCCAAAACCAGTAATCCGATTAGAAGACTTTAACGAATTTGGATATCTCTTTTTGGTGCGTGGATTTATTAGCTCTGCCTTTACCCAGGACATGTGGGATATTGCAAGCGATGTACGATTGGTAATTGCAAAAAATCTAAAAGACAATGACATAGAAATTGCTGATTATTGGAAGCTCCTTAAATCATTTAATATACAAAAAAACAGCTCGCAAAACTAATTTGCATAAAAAGAGTTATAAAAAGAAAAAAGTTGCAGATAAAACTTTTTATTGACCTTTAATTTTTTTTATAGAATATTTAAGTTACCTAAAGAAAGGCGCCCCAATTGCTAAATCTATTTTATGTAAAGTTTTGACACACATTACAGGCTCATTACGTATGAAAAGATTCTTTTTATTGTCAGTTTTTTTAAATCTCTATATAACCTACGCCTCTGCCGGTGGATCATTTCTAACACAATCACTGGATGAGGCAGATTCTACCGAAGAGCATCAGAATAAAGCTAAAACAGTTACTAAGAAAAAAAAGATACCTCGAAAGTCAAAACAGTTTTTCTTTCAAAAAAAACAGGTTGAAGACGACCCTTACGAACATTTTTTAAAGAAAAAGTATAAACCCAAGGGGTCTTTGTTCTACAAAACAGTAAATTTCTTAGGTTTAGGGTTCATATGGAGACGCATTCTACCGCGAGCAATAAATCAATTTAAAATGCTTGGCATCATCACCATCCATACTTCTCTTGTCCTGTCCACCATCAGCTCCGAAATCTATCTTGCATGGTACATCAAGCAGGGCTACTTGGATAATCATAAACAGTTTGCAGACCTCACTAAAACAGTTAATACATGGTATGAACGTATATTAGAACACTTTAAAAAACCAACTAAACCTGAGGTTCATGAAAATGAGCAAGATAAAACAGTAGGTACATCAGATCCAACAGATCTCATAAGAAAAATAGATGCTCCGAAGAATCAACCTCATATAAATAATGTTTATTCACCCGATTATTGTGGTGTTTTGGGATTTGACCCGTCATTGTAACACAAACAATTAAAGGTCAACAATAAGCGATATTCACAATAGGTACCGTTTTTAATGGATATTCTGGTTGTCCATATTAATTTCAAAGATTTTTGACTATACTATTGATATATTAGTGCTAATTTTTCAATGTGAGGAGTTTTACATGTTCCATGAAAGACAGTATGCGTCATCAACTACCCCTCAACAGCTACTTGCAGCGGTCTATGGGTGGATGAGTGGCGGTTTACTTTTATCTACAATAGTTGCATTTTTAACAGCATCATCACCTGCGGTTTTTCTATTTTTACATAAAAATCCACTTGTTATCTTTGGTTTGTTCTTCATACAACTGGGCATCGGTGCAACACTCACCACAGCTCTCCCTCGACTGAGTTTCGCGACAACATTGGGTTTATTTTTTCTTTATGCAGGATCTATGGGACTGACTTTGTCATCTCTGCTTATTATCTACACCGCAGCCTCGTTAGTATCAACTTTTCTGACATGCGCTGGCATGTTTGGAGCAATGGCTCTGTATGGCCATTTTACACGTGCTGATCTGAGCGGCATAGGAAGCATATGCATTATGTTTCTGTGGGGACTTTGTCTTGCTATGATAGTCAATCTTTTTTTGGGCAATGCCATTTTTGAGCTACTCATTTCTGCAGTGGCAGTAGCCATTTTTACACTATTCATCGCATATGACGCTCAACGAATTAAATACGTAATGGCTCAGCAGATGGGTTTTGATGAACAGATGGCTTATAAAGTCACTGTTTTGGGGGCATTTTGTTTATATTTAGATTTTATTAATCTTTTTATACATCTTTTGCAGTTCATGGGTAGACGTCGAGAACAATAATATAATTTCAAAAAAGGGGGAATTTCAATGAAAAGGCAGTTTAAGATATATAAATACGCTATTTTATTGATCTTCCCCTTTTTAATGATTATGCCTATGATTTTTGCTGATCAATCTTTGGAAAATAGGCAGATACAGGAAAAAACTAAATCAAAAGTCGGACAACTCGCCATCGAACAGATGAAAGCGGATGCCGAAAAACTATTTAACAAGGGCTTTAATTTTCAAATCAAAGAACAACAGGTCATGCAGTTGGTTGAATCAGCTACCATCCATTTGCAAAAAAATGATCTGCAAAAAGCATGTTACGATTTTTCTAATGAGATGAAGTTCAAGATAGGAGAGCTCTACCTTTTTCTTTTAGATAGTGACGGTCGCATTATTGCCCATGGCGACCAACAAAAACTTATTTTAAAAAATATGGCAGACAAAAAAGATAGCTTTGGCAACCTGTATGTGAAAAATATTATAGAAAAAACTGATCAAAAAGGCACTTGGACCAGTTATTCATGGCGCAATGCAATCAAAAAAACATATGCAAAAAAGGTTACTAAAGATACTAAAGAATACATCATTGGATGTGGCTATTATCCTCACACAAAAGCAGATGTTGTAGTAAGCCTTGTAAAGTCTGGCGTGCAGCTTTTTACAAAAATTATGAAGGACGGATATCCCGCAATCGAAGCATTTAGCACCATGAATTACTCATTCAGAACAGGTTTTTCTTATGGAGACCTCTACCTTTTTGCACTTGATTTTAATGGCACCATCTATGCACAAGCTGACAGACCAGGACTTGTGGGTACCAATGCTTTAAATTACCAAGACTCAGACGGCACATTCATCAACAAAGAGATTATCGAAAAACTTGGACAAATAGAAAACAAAAATGATGGCATCTGGGTTGAATATAGGTCAAAAAATGCCCTGAAAAAAGTTTATGCGCAAAGAGTCACAGATAACGATGGCAAAAACTACTTTATTGCTTGTGGCTTTTACCCAGAGGCTGATCAACAGGCAGCAGTTGACCTGGTAACAAAAGCCTTTCAATATATGGAAGGGCATGGCAAAATGGCTGCAGTCGAAGCTTTTTCAAATAAAAGAGACAATACCTATCGGTACGGTGATTTAAGTATCGTTGTATATGATTATAATGGTAACGTTATTGCACACGGTGCAAATGATGAGTTAATAGGAAGGTCGATGTTAAAAGAGCAGGACGAGGATGGAATGTTCTACGTTCAACGAATCATCAAGCAGGCAAAACAGGGTTCCGGCTGGATTCCATGCAAATTAAAAAATGCACACCAAGAAATACTTGTTGATACTGTCAACCTTGGTATTGAAAAATATATTATTACCTGTGGCATGTTTGCCGTTTCAAAAAATGAAAAGATGGTCATGCTCGTAAAAAGTGGGATTGCGGCATTTGAATCGGTATCAAAAATTGATGAAGCGCTTTCATTGTTTACCAATCCAAAAAGCGGATTTCTTCGTGGTGATCTGAAGGTTTTTGTATTCGATCTTTCGGGCGTTTGTTACGCATGGGGTGATAACAAGGAACTTGTCTTTAAAAACATCATAAACTGGCAAGACCAAAATGGAATATATTTTATTAAAGATATGATTGAAGCTACCAAATTTGGACCCTGTAGAACAACTTTTTCATTCAATGGTGCGCAGGCAATCGCACATGTTGAACGCATTGAAAAACAGGGTAAACAGTACATTATTGGATCAAGTTTTTATATGTAATATTTGGCTTTTATTCAAAATCAAGCATATATCGTGAAAACAGTGTAAAACTGACGCATCTTGCAAAAAAATGCGCTGCTTCAACCGTAAGAATTCGCCTGAATGAATGCGCTAAAATAAACTGTAGAGCTGAAGGCTCTTTATATCGTACAATACCTATGCTGCATACACACGAAAGCTATAGTTCTTTGGTATTCCTTTGCTACTATTGAACATTAAGGCAAAAATATTTCAATAGTTTTGAGTACACATAAATGCAAAATCATTTTGTTAATTTTGTTTTAACTCTGTGCATATACCTCTTGCAAAAAAACTTGACACCTCCATATCTTCACAATCTCATTGTACATCCAGCGTTTGAACTAAAAACACAACCTCCTTTTGAGATTTTGCATTTAGTTAATCAATTTAAAGAGCGCATCAAAAAGGGTACGGTTATAAAAAAAGCGCGAAAAATACTTGGGCCGCATGGTCTGTGCGATGCCTGGTTTAATCGACCATTAATCATTGAAAATCAACCTTGGATTATAAAATACGAAGTTAACCGCTTACTAGGAGCCCAACTTATACGCACTGTGATTGAAAAACACAACTTACAACATGTTGCCGTACCTGAAAAATATATTATTACCATTGATAAAATTGAACTTTTATGTGTACAAAGAATACCCCCGGCACGTAACCACAATGGTTCGGCAAAACTACCTTTTTCAGTTGAACAGATAAAAGATATACAAAAGGTAGTCGCTTTGACCGGATATGATGACCTACATACAGATAATCTATTACATGGCTCTGATGGGAAAATTTATTTTATCGATACAGAAGATATCGCATTCAAAAAACGGAACCTTTATTACCATTGTATCCCATACAATCTTCCACCCTTTTTCAGGAACGTACTCGATCTATTTTGTTTTTCACAAGTAACCTTAAACAAACAGTTTCCTGAGATTATGTTTAATAACCATTTGCTAACAGAAGCTGCAGCTAATTATCTGAAAGATGAGATCACAAAACAAAAATATGCTTTCAAACCAGAATTTCTCAAAGAAGCTGTCACAAAATGTATCATCATTGCATTTTTAGGTTACTTAACCATTCATTACATAGTAAGCTACAATGCGCAACAAAAGAGATAGATTTAAAAACAAATTGAATTTTCAAACAAAAACCACCATACAAAGAGGTGCCCCCTCCTCAGTAGTTTTTTAGTCGCAATTTTCCAATCGCAACTAATAGCTTTCGGAAGCAAAGTAACGCGTATTAAAGAAAATTGTAAACCCCTTACTCAAAATGTAAACTTTTTGTATACTAAAATAATAAAATTTAAAAATTTTTTTCAAAGCAAGGATTTGCATGTTAAACAATAAGCAAATATCCGTTTTGCGTTTTGTAATTCAAGTATTACGCCCGTCGATTTTTTACGTTTTTATTCAGATGGTTGTCGGTATTATATGGGCTTTTGATCTAGCCTTCAGGCCTTTTCTGATTAAAATATTATTAAATAAAACAACAACAATCAATCCTTCAGACGCCGTAAGCGAATTAATGCCGATTGCAATTGCTTATACAGTGATTAGCTTCTTTTTGCTTTTTGTTTTTAGACTTCATGACTGGGCTTGGCTTAAAATTTCTGCTCCACTCAGACAACATATTAACTTGTTATTGATGGATAGAATGATGAACCAAAGCCACCATTTTTATCAAAATAATTTTGCAGGGGCTATATCAAACAAAATCACCGATATCTCAACACATGTAGGCAGACTTTACAAGATTGCTCTTGATGCTTTTTATAGTCATGGCATGAGCGTGATCGCATCGATTATAGCATTGTCTCGAGTAGGCTATCGTTTTGGTATTAGCATGTTTATCTGGATAGTCTTTTTTGGCATCATCTCTTGGATTTTTTCAAAACACGCAAGTCATCTGTCAAATGTTGCAGCAACAAAGATGACAAGTGTTGTTGGCTTCGTGGTAGACATTCTTTCAAATATGATTTCCGTGCGACTCTTCACCGGAAAAGAGTATGAAAAAGGCTTTTTAAATGATCGATTAACAAGTTTTATCGAAGCTGATCAGCAAGCAAAATGGTTTTATATTTTAATCAACTCATTGCAAGGGCTTTCATTTGTTGTATTTCATGCCGTCTGCACCTGGTATCTTATCAAAGGATTTAGAGACGGATGGATCACTCCTGGTGACTTTGCACTTGTTTTTACCATAACGGTGCACGTAGTTAATAATTTATGGAGTTTGTCACGTGATATTCGTGATTTTTCTGAGTCATGGGGTATCGTGATGCAGGGAATGTCGATTTTACGTGCCCCTGTTGACATCAAAGATGATGTTGAGGCTAAACCTTTGGTGGTAACCGAAGGACAGATTGTTTTTGAAAAGGTTCAGTTTAAATATAAGGATGCGCTGCCCTTTTTTCATGAAAAGTCTGTGGTTATTCGTGCACGAGAAAAAGTTGGACTTGTTGGATACTCTGGATCTGGAAAGTCAACATTCGTGAATCTGATTTTGCGTTTATTTGAAGTAAACTCAGGCCGAATTTTAATTGACAATCAACCGATTAAGATGGTGACTCAGGAGTCCTTGAGAAATCTCATTGCCATGATTCCGCAAGAGCCTGTTTTGCTTCATCGTTCAATTATGGAAAACATTCGGTACGGCAAGCGCGATGCAACTGACCAAGAGGTTATTGAAGCCGCAAAAAAAGCCCGTGCACATGATTTTATTGCGATCTTAAAAGATGGATATTATACCGTGGTTGGTGAGCGCGGAAGCAAGCTTTCAGGGGGGCAAAGGCAAAGATTGTCAATTGCTCGTGCCATCTTAAAAAATGCTCCTATTTTGATCTTAGATGAAGCGACCAGTCAACTTGACGTGGTCACTGAAGGACTGATACAAACTAGCATTGATCAGCTCATGGAAGGCAAAACAACGATTGTAGTTGCGCATCGACTATCAACATTGCTTCAGATGGACAGGTTACTGGTGTTTGACCGGGGCCAAATTGTTGAGGATGGCAGTCATGAGCAGCTCTTGGCGCAGGGTGGGTTGTATGCAACCATGTGGAATGCTCAGACAGGGGGCGTGCTTCCTATTTCTAAAAAAATTACTGTACTTTGAGCTTTTTGTCTGCTAAAATCTCAATAGTATTTTTTAAACAACTGGATCTGTTCTATGATTTCTATGCGTGCAATGCTTTTTTTAGCACTTGTAGCTTCTGTTTACTGTGTTGAAGTAAAATCGAGTCAATCAAATCAAGGATTTACTGAAAGCAATCTAAAATATACAAAAGCAGAGCTTTCAGTGGCAAAAAATGGTCATGGTTTTGTTTCGATGGTATGCGTGGCTGCAATCGGTGGTTTATACGCATTTAAACCTTTTTTGGGTCCAGGAACAAATGAGACTTGTTTGGTTTATGTGTTGTGTCAGTTTGGATTAAATTTTCACTTTTATCAGCATTTTTCTTCTCTACTTCATGTACATAACGATGCTGAAAACACAAAATTAATAGGTATTTCAAAGAGTTTTTACAGTTTCTACAAAGCAATTATGTACTGTCAATATTTTGAAAAAGATAAGCAAAAAATAGATTTTGAAGCTACCATTGGGCTTGGTTCGAAAAAAGCTTGGTTGTCACAAGATGGACTGAATGAACACTTAGGAAGGTTAGCCAAAAGGCCGGGAATTTTATTCATGCCTTTCTGGTTTCTTAAAGCTTCTTTAGCAGGTTATAAAGTTTCAAGCTAATGGATATAGTAAAAAGATACGTAGCTATTTTTATACAAGGATTATTACAATGAAATTATTTCAACTATTTTTTTTGCAAGTTGCTTTTTTGTTCTGTTTGAGTGCTGTGAGCGAAGTAAAATCTGAATCAGTACCGCTTCCACCTACGTTTTTACGTTTGGCGATGAATAATCATTTAAAAATCACTGCAATCTCTCTTGTTGCCACGATAGGTTTTGTCGGATTAATTGGCAAATTTTCATCATTATTAAGTTTTTTAGCTGGTGTGTATGGAACAGCTACAACATGCTTACATGCATGGTTCTGTTTCTCTTTTTTAAAAGGGCTTCAGTTGTTAAAACAGGGTAAAGACCTATCTGTTTGCTTTAACAGTTCATTTATTGCTGCCTATTATCGTATTATGACTGGAAAAAAGAGTGTCTCTATCTTTTTAAAAGAGGATTGTAACATTTTTGAAATAATCGGATATCCTGATCAAAGTTTAATAGGTTCTGGAGCAAATACGGTCGTCAATAATTTCGATTTTTGGAATGCAGCCCCAGATCCTTTAGATCCGAACGCATATCTTATTCCATTTCATATTGCAAGTTGGGCAATGGAAAAAGTTGTATAGCTGTCTGGAAGCATAAAAATTCCTTTGCATTGACTTTGTTTTAAAAATATATGATACTGAAAAAAGTTTGAATGTTATTTTTGAGTTTTCCTATCTTTTTAATTCCTAAGGCCTATCGAATAAGAAATTTATTTTAGATCTTGAGACAAGAACAGTTAGGAATACGCAATTTTAATGTTTTTTATTTCTATTAATCTATTTTTTTGAAGGGTCATCTAATGATCAAAGGTACCGTAAAATGGTTTAACACGGTAAAAGGCTATGGTTTCATCAAATCGGAAGAAACCGGTCAAGATGTTTTTGTGCATATTAGTGCATTAGAACGTATTGGTGTTAGGTCTTTGCAAGAAGGACAAAAAGTGACTTTTGAACTAGAAACAGTAAGAGGAAAAACCTCAGCTGTGAACCTGTCACTCGTTTAATCAAGACTATTTTTAAATGGATCAATCCATGTCGCAATTTTCTACTTTCGGGCTGGCACCTCACTTACTTGCTGCTTTACAAAAAGCAGGAATTATAACCCCAACACCTGTTCAGGCTGAAACTATTCAACCTGCATGTGAAGGTCGTGATGTTTTAGCAACAGCTCAAACAGGAACTGGTAAAACGTTTGCTTACCTACTTCCTTTACTAACTCGTATTGATGCAGACAAGAATCAGATGGGGCTTATTCTGGTGCCTACTCGCGAGCTTGCGATTCAAGTGAAAGCAGCCATCAATCAACTATGTTCAAGAACACATGCAAAAGTGGCACTTTTGATTGGTGGCGAACCAATGTTTAAACAGTTACGTGTCCTACGGTCTAAACCATTTATTGTGGTTGGTACGCCAGGACGTGTAATGGATCATCTTGAGCGTCAAACGCTTAATTTAGAGGGATGCTCATTCTTTGTGCTCGATGAAGTTGATAGAATGCTTGATATGGGCTTCAGTCAACAACTTAATATTGTACGCAAAGCTTTACCAAAAAATATCCAAACGCTTATGTTTTCTGCAACAATGCCAAAAGATATCGCAGGCTTGGCTGAGCAGTATCTGAGCAATCCTCATCGAATCACTTTGGGATCTGTTCATCAACCCGTAGTGAACGTTAAACAGGATATTGTGCATACACAGGAAAATGAAAAGTTTGACTGTTTGCTCAAAGAGCTTGAGTTACGAGAAGGCTCAGTTATTATTTTTGTGAAAACAAAAAAAGGGGCCGACATTTTAGCCAAAAAACTTAAGTTAAAATTTCATGAAGCAGAAGCTATTCATGGTGATTTAAGACAGCAAAAGCGCGTTTTAATTGTTGAACAGTTTAGAAAAAAAATTAATAGAATTATGGTTGCTACAGATATTGCCGCGCGTGGCATTGATGTGCCGCATGTGCAGCATGTTGTCAACTATGATCTTCCACAGTCTCCAGAAGATTATGTACATCGAATCGGACGAACTGGTCGCGCAGGAAATCAAGGCTTTGCGGTTTCATTGATTGTACCGTCTGAGAATCGCCAATGGGTAAATATCCAACGCTTTCTACAAGGAAAAACCTATAGTTCAAATCTAAGGATTGAAGGCATTGAGCAACGACCTCGTTCCAACGATCGTTTTAATGATCGTCGAGATTATGGTAACAGACGTAACTTTTCTCGATCTCGCTCTGCTTCTTTTTCAGACCGTAGAGACTCGTTTAAAGATCGCAGAGATCGTTCAAACAACGATTCCTATAACCAAAACGGCTTTGAGAATTACAAATCGTCTGAGGGCTTTGAAGGTGGCGACAATCGTCGAGGCGGTTATTCATCGGATTTTAAAGCAGAAAAAAGGTTTCATGATAAACCAAACGGTGGTTTTCATCGCATGAACCGTGATACTCGTTTACATAATGCCTCTGATTTTCAAAAGGGTCCGCGGCGGCAGCACAATGTCACAGGCGAAAATTCTGGGGAAAAATCAGAATACCGAAGACGTGCTTGGCGCGACGATCACGCTTCTTCTTCACGATCTGGTTTTAAAAGAGGCTCACGACCTCAACAGCATCGTATATCTACTTCAATATAGAACAAACAGTTTCAAGAGAGAGAGTTTTTACATAAAAGCTCTCTCTCTTTTTGTATAGTTAACCACTGGAATAGTATATGATTGTTGCAAAAACCTTTAAATAGTCTTATTTTATAAGAAACAATAAGAAGGTTTATTATGAAATTCAAGAATTTTTTTTTATTAAGCTGTTTTGTTTCCGTTGTTTTTTTTAATTTCCTTTCTCTTTGGGCTCCCCCTTTTGATCACTCAAATAAGGTTATTATAGAACAGAAAAATAATAGCAGCACTGTCCAGATCTCTCCTGAAAACAATCTGAGAACACAGCCAAAAACGTTAAGAAAAAAGAAGAAAAACTATAAAAAAAATACCATCAAACAGTTAGATGTAAAAGAACTCGCAGATCTACAGTACAGTGCTTTGGAAAAGAAAGACTTTAGTTCAGCTATTAAATACCTTAAAATGCGGATGGATCGTACAACAGATCCAGCTATGATTGCTCAGTTGATATTTGAAAGCGGTGAAATTAATTTCGAAGCTGGAAAATTTGATCAAGCGATAGCCATTTTTGAAGAATTTAGGAAAAAATTTAGTTCACATCATAAAATTGAAGATGCGTGTTATAAACTTTCTTTATCGGGCTATTTGAGCATGCTTGACATCTACCGTGATCAGACAAATACTGAAAAAGCAGTTGTTTTTGCTAATGAATACTTAAATCATCCCATGCATTTTATGAAATATCGTACCGAGGTGCAATCTTTTAAAACAGAGGCATTAAAACAGTCTGCGCATCATGAAATTATGATTTGTGAATCTCAAAAACGGCATGGTCATTTGAAAGCTGCAAAAAAGCGCATTGAATATGTTGAAAAACATTTTTTAAAAGATATTCCAGACCTTGCAGAAAAAATTTTGGCACTAAAAAATGAGTTTCATTTGGATGATAAACAAACAGTTGCACGTAGTATATAAGCTACCTATGATACAAGTAAAAGCTAATAAAAAGAGTTTTGGGAACTGGGCTGAAAAAGTAGTCTGTATCTATTTACAAAAACAGGGATTCAAAGTACTCGTTACCAACTATCGACGACCATTTGGCGAAATAGATGTCATAGCACAAACAAATGATCTCCTCGTGTTTGTCGAAGTTAAAGCACGAACAGATACAAAGTTAATCAGACCTACCGAGCTTATTCTTGCAAGCAAAAAGAAAAAAATTATCAACACAGCCAAGGACTACCTTATGTATTATGATTGTATTAATGATTTCACCATACGTTTTGATGTTGCATTAGTTGAAGGATCGATGAAACACTATTCTGTTACTTATATTGCGAATGCATTTCAAGATGAATAATGTGTATACAAGAATTTTCACTGCGTTACTGCTTTGTGTCTGTTTTTATGTAAGTTACCTTGTACCTCTTTTTTTCGATATCTTTTTGACCATTATCATCTTTTTTATTGCTTTCTATGAATGGCCATTACTTGCAAAAAATAAGGCCTTTATGTGGCTCATTTTTTTTATATATCCTGTTTTTCCTGTTATTCGCCTCTTTATTCTCAATAAAAGTCTCCATCGTGATCATATGTTTTTGCTCTGTATACTCGTTGGAGCTTTTGATACAGGATCATATATTTTTGGCAAACTTTTTGGCTATCGTAAACTTTTACCATCTATCAGTCCTGGCAAAACGTGGGAGGGACTTGCTGGTGGGCTTATTTCTATTATAGCAACACATCAGGTATATCTGTTGGTTACTGGTAAAATTATGTATGGAGATTCGTTCTATTTTTCTATCGGGATTGTACTTTATATTGCAGTAACAGCTCTTGTTGGCGATCTTTTTGTTTCTTTTTTTAAACGAACTGTTTCTGTTAAGGATACTGGGGCCATCCTACCTGGACACGGCGGTTTTTTGGATAGATTTGATGGACTTTTTTTTACCTTGCTTCCATGGTATTTAGCTTTATTATTACCTATAATCAGCTGGTTTGTTGTATCAAAAAAACAGCAACCATCCATTTAAGGCCCTGCTCTCAGATTACCTTTAATTGAACCCAACAACAGACGAGAAGCTGCCTAATAAATACTTGATATCATCATCAGCAAAAGAGATTCCGCCACCTACAAATCCGGTAGCATTATGTTTTGAGATAAAATCATCTGCGCCAAAGGTTACATATAAATTACGCATAAAATACATCTTATTAAACCATTTCAAATGGGGTCGTTGATCATCAATTCTGTTCCACCCGCGCATATCAAACATTTCAAAACTAGTAATCCAACGGAATTTTTCGGTAGAAAAGGGTAATTCAATATCAAGACCAACACCCGCAGTGCCTTCAAATAACCCGCCACGGATTGAGATATCACCAAATATTTTGCCAAATTGTAGGCCTATTTTAAGGCTGTTCCGGCTTAACGTTGTCTTTTCTTTCCTCAATACGGAGCGGACACGGTCGCCATCAGTTAAATCTAAAATATCAGGATTAATTGTTTGTAGCTCATTATCAATAAATCGTTTAATTTTTTCTTTGCGATCAATAAAACCTTTTTGTGAACTTGCTAACTGAATAAGATAAAAATGATCTTCTTGAGGGTGAACTCGCACATCAACATAACCTTTTGAATCTTCAAACTGATAGTTTTCTGCGCTCCTATGCATTGATTCAAAGTGTGTATCAAAAACGATCTCAATTCGTTCCATTCTGTTTACATATGATTTTACACCGGTAACTGCAGAACGTAAATCATTATACATCTCATCTTCATTGATTAATTTTCCTAAAAGACCTTTTCCGTTATCGATTTTTTGAACAATAGATGTCATTTTTCCGACACCATCTTTTGCTTCAGTAGTCACTCCCTCAATACTTGAAGCCGTCGTACTCAAATGGGTCGCAATACGATCAAAATCACGATCAAATACCTCTGAAATCTTTTCTATACTTTGCTGAAAACTGGGGAAAATATTTTTCTGCAACGTGTCAGTTAACTCAGTAAACCGGCTACCGATTGCAAAGATATTGTCGAGCTGATTTTCATTTCTTTTTACCGCAGTTGCGATAGTATCGGTTGCTGAAGAAAGATGTTTGAAGGTCGTATCTATATTACTCATTACCTGCTTTAGATTTGTCTCCCCCTGAACACCAGCGAGTGAATTTTTTAATGCATCCGTTACCTGTTCGATATTGGTTGCAATATGCTTAAACTGTCGCATAATTTCATCGACAGACGCTTGTTCAATTGCCGGAATCTTCAAGATACTGTTTGGATCGAGTTTTTGTGTATACGGACTTCCCGGTATAATTTCAATAAATTTTGGCCCCAACAGCCCATCTTGTCTTACGAGTGCAGTCGCGTTTTCATAAAGATCAAACTCTTTTTTTATCATAACTGATGCACGAGCAACCGTTCCTTGGTCATTTTGTGCCAAAAGAGCGACTTCATCAACCCAACCTACTTTAACTCCCGCAATTTTAACTTCAGCTTTACGTGATAAACCGGAGATGTCTTTGAAAAATAGCGTATACTGATTGTGTGAACCTCGATCAATACGAAAGCTTCCTATTTTAAACCCCATGTACACAAATACGCACAGAGCAAGCAAAACGAAAATACCGACACGCGTTTCAATATTGCCTTGCACCGAAAATCCTTCAAGTTAGAGTATATAAAACTTTCTTATTATACTATCATATACTATTTGATTGTTATGTGAACGGTTGACTCTTTCAATGATGGCAAATACTTTTTGAATAACCTTATCTACTGTTGCAATTACAAGCACACTAAAAAATTTTGGATTATGATTAGTTGTAAAAAATGCATCAATCCCTTTTGGTAAACTATTAAACTCTTTCTGGTATATATTTTTTAAACTTGTATTCCATGTAGCTGGCCATGAACTCGTTTTTTTGAAATTTTTGAGCCATTCATTATTACTTTTTTTTCGTTGTTCGATAGTATTTTTATCTTCAATTCCCAGTGTATGCAAAAGAGTGTATGAGAGTAACCACGGTTCAACTGCTGCTGACCAACTATGTACCGTAAAAAGATCTGTTAAGGCAAACGTAAGCGGCAGGTTCTTATCGTTTGTTTTAGCAATAAAAAGCTTATCTTTCAGTGGTGCAAATTCAGGAATCTCAAAAAGCTGTGAAACATCATCAAGTGGAGATTGTTGTTTTTGTAAAAAGCGTTCAAGCGCAGGAAAGAGCTCAGCCGTTTTTGTTAAAGCTTCAAATTTTTTTATTATTGTTTGCAGTATAATTTTAGAATCATTTTGCTTTAACCCTTCGCCTAAAAATTTTTTACTGTTAAAATCAAAGAACTTATTTAAGTTAATTTTTCCATCTTCACAACTTATTAAAACCTCTACGGTACCATCAACTCCGTCTATATTTTCTTTTAAAACAAACGTCTGGAACCTGTTAATAATCGGCATGATTTTTTGTAAAAACTGCTGCTCAACAGAAACTGTCTGTTCTTTTGCTGCTTTATTATTTTTATCTGCAAGCTGATCTTGCGTAATATGAAAATCTTTTTTATGTGAGGTCGTTTCGGTAAAATCAGAAAGGAGCGCTTGCGCAATCTGGACTCCGCCAAAAGCTACCATTTTTGCTTTTTCTCGAGCAATGACTGTTGAAATAAATGGAATAACGCTCATACCACGGTTAAACATAAATACGACAATAGCTGACAATGCGCCCATCATCATCATGGTCAATACGAGTATATAGCCGCTTTTCTCTGTTTTCATAGGATTAATTATATAAAAATTACGTTTTTTCAATAGCCTAATCATTTTATCTCTTTTGAGCAACCTCAAGCTTACCTGCATATACTAAGCATTGAAAAATAAAAACCTGTTTTGTTATACTCTACAAGCATTCCTTTTAAAAATGATTAAAAAAGTGAAAACATATGTCCTATAAAACAAGAAAAGTACAAAAAGGATATCCCTATTCTCATCATCTTACTCTATGTTTTTTATTTATGGTGATTCAGCTCATTTTATACGGCTCGTCGGTAAAAAAAAGCTATGAAATTCATAAAAATAGAAAAATCATAGAGGTGCTTTATGTTACCATAAAAGATCTTGAAAAGCAGTTAGCATCTGTACAGAGCGTTGAATATATTAAAGAGTACGCAAAACAACATTTACAGATGGTTCCTCTTTCATTGCAGCAGGTCAAAAGGATTGATGAAGATGTTCTATGCAACTGAAAGAACAAGAATTATTCTTATTACCATACTTTTTATTCTCTTTTATGTTCTTTTAATTGGTAGGTTATATGTGCTACAGATGGTAAATCATGATTTTTATGTAGCGTTAGCAGAAAAGCAGTATCAGGTTACGGTGATACTGCCAGCATCCAGAGGTTTAATTTTTGACAGACATAACATACCGCTTGCTTTAAATAACGAAGCCATTTCTGCATTCATCATTCCTGAAAAAATTAATAACGAGAATCGCTTGTGTCATTATCTGAAGCAAGAATTACCAAGGACTTATGAATTATTACAGGATAATAAACAGAAAAAATTTATGTATCTCAGTCGACATATCAATGATGAGCAGAAAAAGGTTTTTGAAGCGTTTCCTGAAGTTCATTTTCTGAAAGAGCCCGCACGTCTCTATTTGCATTCCAGTTGTGCGACTGTCGTTGGGTTGACGGATGTGGATAATCAAGGTGTGAGTGGCATTGAGTTTGGCATGCAAGAGACATTGGCTGGAAAGGCGACCATACAGCAGTTTGAAAAGGATGCAAAATCCGATTTTTTCCATTCTAATACAATTGATGTGCAAGGTGGATATGCCGGTCAAAATATATATTTGACGATTGATAGTACATTACAGTTTTTAATCACAAAAAAGTTAAAAAAACATTGTAAAAAAAATCTATGCAGTCAAGCAGGTGTGGTTGTTTTAGATCCGGCCAATGGCGATATTTTGACCATGAGTAGTTATGCTGATCAAGCTGAATTGCAGATGAAAAATAACTGTATTTCTAATGCGTATGAGTTTGGATCGGTATGTAAAATTTTTGCGGCTCTTGCAGCAGTTGAAGAAAAAGTAGTAACTGTCGATGAGTTAATTGATTGTAAAAATACAAAAACTGCAAGGCTTGATGGCCGCACGGTTAACACATGGAAAGCACATGGCCTTTTAAGTTTTAAAGAGGTAGTTGCAATGTCGAATAACATTGGTATTGCACAGGTTGCAAAAAGACTTGACGTGCTTTTATACAAACATTATAAACAGCTTGGTTTTGCAAAAAATCTTGATATCCCATTGCCTGCAAAACAACGTGGTACAATAACGCATCCTGCCAACTGGTCAAAGCAGTCACTTATATCATTGTCATATGGATACGAAGTATCGGCAACCTTGCTCCATCTTGCCTGTGCGTTTCTGCCTATTGCTCACGATGGGTACAAAGTCAAGCCACGTCTTCTTTTGAACGTGCCAATCAAAATTGGCAAAAAATTATATCATTCAGAAACAATTACGACAATCAAGGATATTTTACGTGAAACAACCGAGCGCGGCACGGCGCGTAAAGCCCGCATAAAAGGCTATGATGTGTTATGCAAAACGGGAAGTGCGCATCTGCTTGTTGATGGCCGTTATTCGATGGATGACAATATCTATTCCTGTCTTGGCATGGTTGAAAAAAATGGATATCAACGAGTGATTGCTGTGTATGTTCAAAAAAATGGTCCAGGACAGAAAGATACCTTTGCGTCTACCATGGCTGCCCCCCTTTTTGAAACAGTTGCAGAAACAGTACTGTTATACGACCGAATTTTGTAACTTTTACATGATTTTACTATATATTATTGCATTCAGAAAAATGTGACATGTATAATGATTGCTATGAAATATGAAACAAGATTACTTATGATCAAAAAACTGCTACTACTTGTACTGTTTACAAATATTAATTCTTATTCGGTTTCTTTTAAGGTTCATAATGCGTTTTACGATAATGCAACACCTTTTAATCGTCAAACACCGAAAAGTACTGTGAGAGTTTTTGAACAATTAAAAACTGACGATTTTTTATACGTAACAGATGAAAAGCTTTTTTTTAGTGACAAAATTTGAACATGGTAATTCGTGGTTCAAAAAGCCGATGCATAAGTTTGATAATATTTTTACAAATGTTAACTTTTTTAAAAATATTGAAAAGTCTGCCAAAAATGATGATAAGCCACCTAGATTTACCCTAGTAGGTCAATACGAAAAACAACCTACAAAAGCCGCTATTTTTACGGTAAAAGCGGATAATAACCAAGAAGTTGATAAGAATACCAAAAATGCAGAAAACAGCTTTGAAAACAATAAAGTCATTATTAATCATGAAATTAAACATAATACCCCAATTTTTAACAGTGCAAGTATACAGCTTCCTTTAAACATAAATGCTGATCATGACAGGACATATGTTTTGACCGGTTCATCCTGGCCTTCAATAAAAATTACGTATCAAACAGGTGACAAGGCTGAAAAGTATGTTACTGAAACATTTTTGAATAACTGTTTTCTTGTGAATGCAGATTCTAATGGAATGATTATTGCAAAGGTTGATGAAGTCGAAAATACGTCGTTTTGGATCAATCGTCGCCTGCCGGACTTTATAAGTGATCCAAATCCAGAATGTAACGTGACCTTGTATGCTATATTTTTTAATCGTCAATATAAAAAATACGCTTATAAAAAAAATGATAAAGCTTCAGATCGATTATCAGGTTCTTTGACAGGACGCATCAGTAAACAACTAGATAAGTTATTAGAAAATGTAAGTCACCAGTCCTTGCACGGATCGGTCGGCATAGACGAAACGTATGAACTTGCGATAAATGTCCACAGAATCGGTTCTGCCAACATTCAAAAAAAGAGATTCAAAACTGTTTGCTTTCTGAAGTTAAAACTGCATTGGGTCCAAACTGTGCGATTGTATTAAGCGTAAATAATCAATCTGTAGACCTGGTTGAGAGTGTTGAAAATCAAAGCCCGTTGTTACAAATTACAGTAAAAAATGAAGGTTCAGGTGGCCTAGGTGCTAAAGAATCTTTTCAGTCAAGTATAAAAAATACTAAGTTTTTGATGCAAAACTAATTAATAACATTAAATATTAAACTGAGAAAGATTTAGGGAACATTGGTGGTAATAATTATGCTATTAGTACAATTAAGAAGATATATATTAACGAGAATGAGCTTGTGGCTGTGGCTGAATTATATGATATTGATAATACTGATACATCTGATCAAAAAAAGTCATTGATGCTGTTTTGACAAGGCCACTTGATCGGGAAGAGAATTCTTTTGAAATAGCGTGGCATGTACCGCTGGACAGTCAGAAGAATGCCTATTCTAACATCGAAGATATCTTTAAAGCGACCACTTCTTTTAATATATTGCATACATATAAAAAAGAATATCTTTTTGGTGTTGTTCCAGAAACTTATAGATATTCGAAGATAGGTTATATCCTTGAAAAGCTTGATTCAGCAGATTCTAAGCAGCTTGTACTCAGAATAATGTATCCTAGTTATTTTGCAGAAAAACAACGAAGTCTGATATCAGTTACTTTGAAATTTCCTGGAAATATTGTACTTCCAAAATATAATTCTCAATTTCATTTGATAGGTTTTTATGGCAAATACAATGAACAAGAAAAACGTTTTACTAGTACCACGGTAATTCTCTGGTTTGATTCGAATAAGCAAAAGCTGTATACCATTCAGTTGGAGGATCTACATTTACTTCAACAGGATGTGGCGTATGAAAACGATCAGTTGGTATTACAAGAATATAATGTCAAATTTGCTCATAAAATAAATATTGATTTAACAAAAATTGATTTTAGTGTTATGAAATTTGATGATAAAAAATTCTACTTTGGAGAGTCACCGAATCGAGTTTCTTTTTCAAAATTTAGTTTGAATTTTGATGCTAAAGCGAAAGAAAATAACACGATAAAACTTGCGTTTCCTTTATTAAATGAGAATAAAAAATGAGTGATCTGTTATCTATTCTGGTGCCATGTGTAAAAGCCGTATCCGACGACAGCAAGCATTAAAAAGCTCAGCAAGATAGATGTTTGAGGTTCAAGGTTCAGTTCTTGGACATCGACGATTGTAGCTCCTGGCTTTACCTTAATGACCATGGCGGTGGTATTGTCATGCAGCAACCAGCTCCAATTTTGAACAAACGTTCTGAGTTCGTCTTCTGTTTGAAAATCTGCCGCACTCCTTTTATTAGCGTATTTTTCAATTCCCCGGAATTTGTACCAATTTTGGATCAGAAGCATCGGGTAAAGTATGTAGTTTGCAAACAATGTGTCAATAAAATTGCTTTGCGCGTGTAAAGCTTCTTTTGGTAAAAACTTAGCTGGATCTTGTTTGGCATCCTGAAAGTTTTGATCAGACAATATAACCTGTGCTGCAAGTCGTAGCATTCGAAGCTCAAGTTTTTCTGAGTTTAGTTGAACAATTGTCCATAATTCCTCATTGTTAAAAGTTTGTTCGTCGTATTCATTATATTGTTTGCTTGCATAGTCAAAAACACCGTCGCATCCAAGTAAAAGTGTAGGAAAGTCTGTTTTTTTGATTTTTATAATTGAAGGAGTATGGTGAAGACCGTATTTTTTAAAATCTAGATCGCCGAATGTTTTGGTAATTGTCAATATTCCGCCTTTTCTCGTAATCTCGAGCGTTCCAGGAGGGATTTTATTAGGGTCACCTATATTTCTGTTTCTATGATCGAATGTTTGGTCTTGCTTTTGAAAGCCCCAGACGGCACGAGCATCGCCACAATGGGCGATGTAAAAATAGTCCATATCTTGCAATACCACCACAGCTGTCGATCCTGATTTTGCAAGTATGTTTGTACCAAGTTGTCGTTCTAGGTTGTTAGCAATTGTTGTAAAAGCTTCTTCAATCGATTTTGTTTCTAGATTTTCACAGGCATTCAATATGCCAGGTGCAATAGTCTTTAAAGTTTCTGATACTTTTGCACCATAACTTCCATGTCCATCAAAAATACCAGCAACAAAGGTTTCATTATGATTTTTGCAAGTTACATAGCTATCTTGCTGTTCAGGTTTAAAGCCGTTGAATGTTATTGCTCTTATTTCCAATCCATTAACTGGCGCATAATGTACCATGAAAAAAATGAAAGCAAGCAGGATGCAGAAGAACATGCAAAGTACCTCATTTGTAAAAATTAAAAAGAGTACAGATACAGCAAATTTTTCAGTTTTCTTGAAAAAAGTCAATTTTTTGTTGGAATATACAGGGCTTACGCGTGAAAAATTTTACTGAGAGATTTAATCAAATGTTTAAAAAACATGCAGTTTTTGCGCATGATACCTTTTAAGGATTGCTCAAGTTTATCCTTGATTTTTTGAACAACATTGAGGGCCCATTTCCGCATGATAGAGATATTTTCGGAGGCATTATCATTGCGAATACAAGATTTATCCCCGTTAAATACAACATCTAAACGCCAGCGAAGTTCCCCGGTATGCACGAGCTGCGTTGTTAAAACGCTCTGCATTT
This sequence comes from bacterium, assembly GCA_016699125.1. Lineage (NCBI taxonomy): Bacteria > bacterium. The sequence goes on along the minus strand of CP064961.1, from coordinate 13,851 downwards.
CGATCTAAAGATGAGATGTAAAATCTAGTTTCAGTATAAGTTTTTCCTTTTTTAGCGACAGTAGAAACAACCATTCCGAACAATGCTTGCAGTGAATGAGTGAAAAGCCTCTACAAACTCTTCTAGTCTTATCTGATCACATAATCTTTGAAATGGATGCTTCTTATCTGATCTTGGGTCTCTTATCTCTTCAAAGTAATCCAGTAAGCCTTTTTGCATAACAATACCTTTTTTAATACTATTATCTCTTTTTTATCCCCTTTTTACTAACTTTTTCATGCGTAAGCTCTGGCGATCTCAGGCGACTTTGCTAATCGATAAATAGGTTGACTATGCAACAATTGAAAGCATTACAGGCTTTCAACAACGGGCAGTATTGTCGTTTCGAAAAAGATATTTACAGAACGGGTTGGAAGGAATAAAAAACAGGAGGAAAGGCAAGCCGAGAGATTTGTTAAAAAAAACAGAGAGAGATGAGATTGGCAAGTTTTTAAATGAAACAGTGCCGAGCGATCATGGGTATACTGCAGAATTTTGGAGCACTGTTATTCTCAGTGATCTGATACAAAGAAAATATGGCGTGCTATACAAGTCAAAAAAGCCATTTTATATCCTTTTTCAAGAAGCACAGTTTAGCTTTCATAAACCAGGACAAGTATATGAAAAACGAAGTAAAGAAAAAGTAGTTACATGGAAAAAAGCGTCGGCACCGAAGTTGCAAGAGGCTTTCCAAGACCAAAATACCGTCATTTTGTGTGAAGATGCGATAGTTTTGAATGGTCGATGCCAAATATTATAAGCACAGCTCGCTTTTATTTTTTTAATATGAAATTATTTATTATAAATGCTTTATCTTGAATAATTTTTAAAATTATTTATAATTTTAAAAATTAAGTTATTTTTATTTATAAGGATTTTTATGCTGTGTTTAATATTCCTTTTTTCGTTATTTTCTTCAGATTTTATTTTTGCCATGAAGCGAGCTATCGATGAGCAGAGTATTATTAAATATCAAGACTATGAGCTTGAAGAGGGTTGTGATTATTCAAACGAAGTTGCAGCTTCCGTTGCTGATTTTGTACAAAGTGAGCCTTCACATCAATCAACAGTAATCATTGATGAAAATGTATTGCTTTCAAAAACAATATCAGAGAATTTTGATAAAAACCTTGCGTTTGCAGACAAACAAAAAGAACAGGATGGTTCTTTGTTAGCCTTTTTGTCAGATCCGATAATTAAAAATGCATTAGAATTACATGATGTTGGTTCTATTGAAACTGGAAAAAAGACAACGATTATCAAGCAAGCTCCTGTGCGATATACACCAGAAAGTATTAGCGAAAACCCTGAGTCAATAATAAATGTGGAACCGATTATTGAAAATCAAGCCTCACCACAGAGTGTTTTAACTTATTACAAAAATTATTTAAACCGATGTGAACATGAAGCCTTTGAAATACTTGAAAATCAGCGTAAGCCATTTTTAAAAGAGACTCATTCTTGCCCTTTGTATCTGGATTATTACACAATACAGGAAGCTAATCCTATTAAGTCGATAAGCGATTCTGGACAAGAATGTTTGCAGTACGTAAAACAATATAATCTTTTTGCTGAGAACGGTGAGCCTGCTAGTATTGGTAAGAAGGTCAGGCAAACAAAAGGAGTATTAAACTATTCTGTTATGGTAGATTCTTTGACAGGAGCAATTTTTCACCGAGGACTTGTAAGATCAAAGTATATAGAGGATAAGCCAATTGATAGTAGTAAAAAACTTGCTTCAGTAACCCGTACCTTTAAAACAGTTGCTGAAATAGAAAATCATAAACCACTTGATTGTGTCAAAGTTGTAAATGGTTATGGTAATGTTCTTTATTCACCACTTTTAAAGCTTTATATACAGTTATCTAACAAACCTGATTAAAGTTGACTCTATAAGTCTTTAGCTCCATTTTCATAAAATTATGTTACAAAGTACGTTTCTATAGCTGGTATAAAGCTTGGGTCTTGCCCAACACCGATAAAGAAGGTAAACTGGAAACATGTACAAATACAGTAAAATATCAAGATATAAGATTAAAAAAATTTTAAAGCTTTTTTCCCAAGATTTATCTGCAACAAAAACCGCAAAAATTCTTGATCTCAATCGCAAAACTGTAGATCGATATTATGGGATATTTCGGCAACAGCTTTTGAACTATTCGAGGAAAGAATTGGAATATATACATTTGTTGGCTGTTTGTTATACTGATAGACAGTTTTTTCACACATTTAGTATATTTAGAAGCAATGTTTTCATTTGAACGTTTATATCAGTCAAAAAAATCAAAAGCACGAGTAGGCAGAATTCATACGCCTCATGGAATCATTGACACGCCATCATTTGTTGCCGTTGGTACGAATGCAGCGTTAAAAGCGTTGGACTCAAAGATGGTTGATGCGCTTGGCGTGCAGCTGATGTTTTGTAACACCTACCATCTTCTGTTGCATCCGGGTGCTCAGGTGGTTGAAGCTGCCGGTGGGCTGCACAGATTCATGAACAGGTCGATGCCATTGATTACAGATTCTGGTGGATTTCAGGTATTTAGCCTGATGTACGGTGGTGTGCACGATGAACTGAAAAGTAGTGGGCAGAAAAAAAACGGAAACATGGTTTTGAAGGTCACTGAAGAGGGTGTTAAGTTCCGATCCTATCGAAATGGCGATATTCTTCAGCTCACCCCAGAATCGACTGTGGTTGCGCAAAAACAGCTTGGTGCAGATATCATTATTCCACTTGACGAACTACCACCATATCATATTGATCCAGTCAAACTCGAAAGATCATTACATCGAACACATCGATGGGAAAAACGATCGTTGACTGAGCATCTGAAAAACAGAAACGGCCAGGCAATGTATTCGGTGGTGCATGGTGGACTTGATCGTGCAATGCGCACCGCAAGTGCACAGTTTTTGACCAATCTGCCATTTGATGGCCATGCAATTGGCGGCAGCCTTGGAAAAACAAAACAGCAGATGTTTGATATGCTGGATTATGTGGTCGATCTTTTGCCAGCTGAAAAGCCGAACCATCTTCTGGGTATTGCAGACCTTGATTCAATTGAGGGTATTGTGATGCGTGGCATCGACACATTTGACAGCTCATATCCGACAAAATGCGCACGGCACGGCCTGTTATTTACCTTTTCGGGTACACAAAAAATTGAAAAAACTATCTTTAAAACGGATTTTGGACCATTAGAAAAAGGATGCGTCTGTTATACATGCCAAAACTATACCGCCGCATATCTGCATCATCTTTTTAAAGCACATGAGATGACTGGATATACGCTGGCAACTATTCATAATATTGCACACATGGTTGAACGGTTAAAACGAATCAGAGAAGCTATTTTGGACGATCGAATATGAAACAGAGTTATATTTCTTCCACTTCACATCCGTTAATCAAAGAGATTACACATCTTCAACAGTCAGCTTTTCGCAGGCAAAAAAGGTGGTTTGTTGCAGAGGGCCTCAGAGTTGTTCAATCATTTTTGCATGCGGGCTATCAGCCACTTTATCTGTTTTGCCAAGAATATGTGTGTTCTGTTGAAATTGAAAGACTGTGTGATCATCACGAAACTATTTTTGTTTCTGAGCATGTACTACATAAAATGAGTAGTTGCAAAACGCCAAGTGGTATTTTGGCGGTCTTTGATCAGTCATCATCTGACTTTGAAAATAGTACAACTCCCGCACTTGTGCTTGCACAGGTATCAGATCCGGGAAATATGGGGACCTTGCTCAGAACAGCTGCCGCATGTGGACTAAAAACAGCCATCGTGGTGGAAGGTGTCGATCCATGGTCAAGCAAAGTAATTCAGGCATCCGCAGGCTCCATTGCCCACCTTTCAGTATATGAGCTTGCATGGCAGGAGCTTGTTTTGTATGCAAAAAAACAGGAAATTACGTTACATGCGCTTGTAGTTGACGGTGCACCTGACCTATGTACTGTTCAGAATCAATTTTTGATTGTGGGAAATGAAGCACATGGCATCCCAAAAGAGTGGCAGCAGGAGTGTGATATTCGCACTACCATTGTCATGCCAGGAAAAACTGAGAGTTTGAATGCAGCAGTAGCAGGCTCAATAGCCTTATACAACAGTTTTGTACGTCGATAAAAAGTTTTGAATAAAGTTTTACATGGAACTCACAATGAAAATAGGCAATCCCAGATGCTTTTTGGTTATATCGACCCTAATTATTTGCATGGTTCAATTTCCCAGTAACGCTCAACCAGTTCATAACCTGGAACTTATACTGCCTGAACAGTGTGCCGGCCTTATCAAGGCTGAATTGAATAAAGGTACGCGCTTTATTGATCATAAAGCAATTGACGATATACTGTTTGGAGTCGTCCCAAACGAACGTACTGATTACTGGACTGCTGTTAAAAATACGTATGCTGATGATCTAGCTTTTCAATCTTTTTGTGATAATTTTGCAGTACAATCGGAAGCATTAAAAAAACAATTTTCAATATGGCCTACGGCAGTATTCGTAGCTGTGGTCTTTACTGGCCTTGGATTTTTGATTGGTAAATGGACATACCAGCAATCTTAAGCTCTTTTTGTATCCGACTTCTCTGACTTATTTTTTTCTTGATATGACTGTTTTTGGCTCTGTGTTTTTATTGCTTTTGGCTTCCATTTGAAAAAGACCGCCTTTGCAACGTACATACCAAACTCCTCATCGTTTGTTTGCGCCTTTGTGGCGTATGTTTGAGTTGCGATAGTTGCAGCAAAAAGTAGGTTTAATAATAGATTCTTCATAACAACCTCCATTGTGTATAAAATATCTTATAACCTCCACTTATTACCATTCTACCATCTGTATTAATTATGTCAAATAGAAAATATTTAAATTGAAAAGGACGATAGAAAGCAGCTTTGTGCGAGCTGTAATCACCCACTACCGTTTTATGCGATTGAAAGCTGATTTTTAGGCACTTTTTATTGATTATATTGACTGAATGCCTATTTTATAGACCCCGCTTTGGTTGCAACCAAAAACGTGAGAAGACCAGCGGCAACTGATGCATTGTAGGAAATATCTGCTGTTTTTTGAGGCAAAGTCACATGTAAACCTTCTTTTAGAATCGACCTACTGATGCCCACTCCTTCACCACCAATGACCAAGCACAGAGGTTTTTGAAACTCAACCGACAACGCATTCTGACCGTCAAACGTGGCCATATAAAGCGTGTAACCTGCCTTTTTGAGCAAGGTCGCTGCTTCAATTACCGAATTTGCCATAAAAATATCGATATGTTCGGCAAGCCCAGCCGATGATTTCAGTGCCGTTGCCGTCAGTGGGCTCCCACCTCGTTTGATCAGTACAATTCCATTAAAAGCGGTGCAGTACGCAGATCTGATGATTGCGCCAACATTGCGCGGATCCTGGATGCCGTCAAGCATCAGAATTAACGGGTGTTTGGATGGCTCAAATATATTTTTCTTAAATGGGAACTTGCCAACCCAGGCGATTACGCCTTGATGATCGGTACTATCTGCCATTCTGGTCAGGACGGAACGATCAACATATTGAATGGGAATATGTTTTCCCTCAATCGCGCTTTGGATATCCTGCCAGCCTTTTGGTTCAGGTTTTGTCGTATAAAAAGATATTATTTTTCTTTTTTTTGCTTTAACTGCTTCAATCACTGGATGAATGCCAAAAATTAATTCACCTTCAACTTTGTTTGTCTGTTTCATAAAAAACGGTCCTTGTGCCCGTAAAAAATCTGTTATTTCAACAATACTATCAGTTTTTTTGGCTTAAGACTATACGTTTATTTTTTAAAAAATCCATTATTGAGATTTTTGTATAATTATTTTAAAATAATATATTGAATATGAATAGTTTAAAAAGAAAGGGTTCCTATGGATAAAAAAATGGTTTTGACGGTTTGTCTTTTGGCATCGCCTTTTTCAGCACGTTCGCTGGATGTTGGCTTTGATTCATTTTCAGGTTTTTTTGACGCATTCGACGATCTGATGAAACAACAACGGGAGATGCTCCAAAAAACATTTGATAAGGTACATCAGGATTGGAACGATCAGATGGGACGTTTTCAGAAGGAGCAGATGCGACTTAAAATTGACGATCAGGATGCCGCTGTGGTGCTGACTGTTGATGATATCCAGCTGTCTGAAGATGGAAAGGAATTACCAGTCAATGCAGATATTGTGTATGGCAGCAAGCAGGAAACAAAAGAGCTTAAAATTCATGCTGGTCAAAGCAAGCTGAAGATACGCTATCAAGATGGTCTTTTGGATGCGTCAGTTGTTATGCAGGTCGTGCAAACAGAAGATCAGATCGATAATGCAAAAAATGAAGCAGATGCAAAAAAGGTCCACAAATCTCACGCAATGCAGTTTTCAACAAGGAAGGCGATGAGTGTGCTTGGTGAACTTGATCTTGAAAAAGTACAGATCGAAGCCGATTACAAAAATAATAGAATTATGGTGACGTTACCAAAAACAGAAGTTTCCAAAAATCACAAAAAGGTCCTGGTTAAAACGACGCGCTAAAAACAGGGTTTCGATATAACAAAAGAGGGGTAGGCGGTGTGCTTGCCCCATTTTTGTTAAGGTTAATGTGTAAAGTTATATTTGCTAATATTTTATAATAATATAGTATATTAAACTGATTCCATTTTATTTTTAACCTGTTATTTTTGTGCTGCATATGTATTTACAGAGATGTTCTAGCCTGTTTTTCTGTCTCTTTTTTTTTACGATTAACTTGAATGGAATGCTCAACAACTTATTTTCTCAAGTGCAGAACAGCAATAATAATACCCTTAACGGAACGAGTCCCTCCAATCTAGTTAATTCCAAAAGAATGAATCCGAATCTAATTCAGATAAATTGGTTTCCTTCTGTGGACCAGAATGAATCTAAGAATCAAGACTCAGAGCAGATGCTTGATGAACTAGACTATCAACTAATAGAGCGTAGTGCATCGATGAGACGAGTTTTGTGTTTATCGTTCATCGTTGGTATTCATGCTTTAGATAAACGTGTACAAAATGGAAACAATTTTGATAAGTTTCGCAGCCTAGCAAATAAGCATGTGGATATCAATACAGATCAGGTGCCGCTAGAAAAACTAGAGAAAAAAAATGGAAAACTTGAACAAGCGAATGAGATATTGACAAGAAAAAATAATGTACTCATGGAAAATCTAACTAATTTGAAACAATTGTTTAAAGCAAACGAGCTTGCGCTTGAACAGGCAAAATTAAATTATGAAATTAACTCAAATAAACTAAAAAAGGATTGTGAAGATAAGTTAATAATGATAAAAGTTGTGGTTCAATGGTTGCTTAAATCTGAATATCAAAAAAAACTTGATGAAAAAGAACAGCTATTAACTCAACAGCGGAAAGAAATAGATCAACTTCAAACAACTGAAGCAAATTTGTATCAAGTATGCAAAAAAAATGAGCCCGAGATTCAACAAAAACAAAAAGAACCAGCCTTTCCTGCTGAACTTATTCAAACTCAAACCAATAAGATAGCTGAGCAAGAAAATACAAATTTAAAATTGCAAAAGGAAAATGAAAAGCTCGAAAAAGAGCAGAAAAAGATAAAAGATGAATTATTAAAAAAGCAAAAAAATGTTGAATTATTAACAGAAAAAAAGAATAAAATAGTTGAAGAAATCGAACAGATAAAACAAGAGCTTGAGAAGCTGAAAGCTGAAAACCAGAAATTGAATACGTTGCATTCAGCTGAAATGGAAAAAATTCGAAAAGAATTAGAAGGAAAAGAAACAAAAAAAAATAACGTAGTTCGACGACTGGAATCTTTGCAACGGGAAAAAACTGAGATGCAAACATTACTTGAAACAGAACAAGCTAAAACTAAAGAGTTTGAGAAATTACAACAGGATAACGAAAAACTGGGACAAGAAAAAGCAGACTTTGAAGGCACAAAAGCACAGTTTGAGCTGGAAAAAAAGCGGCTGCATGAGCAAATTGAAGCACAAAAAAAAAGCTTAGAAATACTAACTGTCCTTTTTGTTTGTTCGCAAACCATAAAAAATAATGAAATTAATACATTGCAAAAGCAAGTTGAAGCATTAACTCCAGAAAAACAAGCAGTTGAAAAAGCAAATCAACAGTCAACAGATCTACCACCAAAAAACCTAGATAAACCACAAGGCGATTATTACATTAATGCTTTTCTATTCGCATCTCTAGCATTCGGAGGTCTTTTATATAAGCACCACGGTTCTATTCTGTACTACCTCAATCATGTGGCTGTAAAATTATCAGAAGAGCTTAGGCAGGGCCTTTACAACCTTGTCGATATCTAATCTGGAATGGGATAGTCCGTACACAGTGTGTTTATTTTTTCAGAAACTATGTTTGTTGCATGATCAGCACCTTTGGCTGAAATAATCATATCGACAAGTTCTGTAATCAGCACAGCTTCGTTTTCTTTCATGCCGCGTGTGGTAATTGCCGGTGTGCCGATGCGAATGCCACTGGCAATCCATGGCTTTTCTGGGTCGAACGGTATGCAGTTTTTATTGACGACAATGCCTGCCCTTTCAAGCATAAGTTGTGCAGCCTTTCCTGTGATATTTTTGGAGCGTAAATCGATAATAAACAGATGATTGTCGGTGCCGTCGGCCACAATTCTGTAGCCTTTTTGATTAAATGCTTGTGCCATGGCTTGCGCATTTAGAATCACCTGTTTTTGGTACTCTGTAAATGCTGGTGTAAGTGCTTCTGAAAATCCGACTGCTTTGGCAGCAATGCTGTGAAGCAAAGGTCCACCTTGCATGCCGGGAATGATCGTTTTGTCAATGCTTTCGGCATGCGCAGCGTTGCTCATGATAATGCCACCGCGTGGTCCACGCAATGTTTTATGTGTCGTGCTCGTGATGATATCTGCGTAGCCTACCGGCGTTGGATGATGGTTTGTTGCGACCAGCCCTGCAATGTGTGCAATATCTGCTAACAAAAGTGCGCCAACAGAATCGGCGATCTTTTTGAACTGTGTAAAATCGATGGTTCGACTGTACGCAGACGCGCCGACGATGATAAGTTTTGGTCTGTGCTGGTCTGCTAGTTGTGCAATCTCGTGAAAATCGAACTGCTCTGTGTCTTTATTCACGCCATATTGCACTGCGTGATACCAAGTCCCTGAAAAATTTACCGGATGTCCATGGGTCAGATGGCCGCCAGAAGCAAGGTTCATGCCAAGAATGGTATCTCCAGGTTTGAGTACTGCGTGATATGCTGCCATGTTTGCCTGAGATCCTGCATGCGGCTGTACATTTGCGTGAGCGACGCCAAACAGTTTTTTGCATCGCTCGATTGCAATGCTTTCGATTTTGTCGACAATCTCGCAGCCTGCGTAATATCTTTTTGTTGGATATCCTTCAGCATATTTGTTTGTTAAACATGATCCGGTTGCAGCCATGACAGCTTTTGACGCATAGTTTTCAGAAGCAATGAGTGTGAGTGTATTCTGTTGACGTTGTTCTTCTTTTTGAATGAGTGAAAAGATCTCAAAATCTGTTTTTGCAAGCATGCAGCACCCTATACTTTTTTAATACGTATTGTAGCATAAAAAACGTTTCATGAAAGTATACGGTGCTTGCTTAATGTTTGTGTTCTTTTATTTTTTATACATAATGCAGTGGAACGGCTACTGTTGTACTCGGACTAGTTTTTGGGTAATCATCTGTTTTGATACCTGTTCTTTGGCTCGGTGCCGTGATCAAAGGTAGAATTAAAACTACGGGGATTACTATTCCAAATCCACATAAAACAGGTTTTATAGCATCTAAACGATCTCCTGAATATCCATATCGATAGCCTCCTATGAAGCTACAAGCATTAGTAGCCGATATAGCCAGACAACCCACAGCACTGCCCAATGTAGTGTTCATTGTAAGACTTCCTCTGACGAATCTATTTATTATCGATTCTTCTTTATAAATATAAAGCTTATGGTTATGAAATAATTGAAAACGCAATTCTGGCGAAAGGTGATGAATAGTATCTATTATTGATTGTGGGCAACCAATAAGTTGCGCCCCTTTTGTTTCGGTATTTTGTTGTTTATATAATTTATTAAGCAGATAGAGCGTTTGAACTTCTTCAGGCGAACTTTTTAAACATTCAAGCCAATCTACTTTGAATTTTATTTTTCGCATGGTTTTGATATAAAAAAACAACTCTCGAATACTTTTTTCTCCAATAATTTCAATAACATTATGATTTCTCATGCGTACTGGCTGTTTAAATAAGAATGAAAATAGTTGCTTACCAACCCTATCATTTTCAGTAATGGCGAAAGTAATGGTAATGAATGCTTTGGCTAAGCTATTAGATTGAGTTTCCTCATGAAGTTGTCTGTTTAGCGCAAGCAAGTTGCTTTGTGATGCAAATAGACCTGGCAGTTCTTTGATAGGCATTGTCATAAAAGATGGCTCTATTGGAACTGTTCTATTTTCATAAGAGCTCCATTGATCAATTAAGTCATTGTTTGCAACTTCAAGCAGTTGATTTGAAAGCACTTTAGTTGTTTGAGCAGCAAGTGAGGGGATATGTTGATTTTCTTCAATATTAAAAGCTATTTCTTTTGCTTCTGAAAACGCAATCATTGGAACAAAATTTTTGTCAATTGGTTTTAACTTTGCTGACTGAAACATACCATGACTTGTACTGAAAAATAGGAAAATTGGTGTAAGTATTGATTTGATATTCATAGAGGTTCTTTTCGATTGATATTTTTTATAGGTTGTTGATTGGAATTGCAGTTCTAGTAGTTATAGCTTCGTTATCTGGGTCATATGATAGAAGAAGTCTGTATCGTTGAGGTCGAATTGGATTGGTCCAATTTCGTTGAAGAATTCTGTACATCGATGCACAATAGTATGCTAGATATGGAAGAAACAGCCTTTTAAATTCGGTACCTGTTTCAGTAAGGTGTACAAAAGAAAATTCCATAAATCCCAAGTGAACGGCCAGGTCTAGGCACTCATCAGTTTTATCTATGATTTGCTTTGCTTCAAGCAAATATTGTTTTAAGCAATATACATTGTATTCAAGCGCAGTTTCTTTTTTATACAACCATAGCTTGTGTTTTCTGAATAAACGTTCTTTTATCTCTATTGGTAGCTGACTCAGGTTATCTAGTATGTCTTCTGTACAACCAGCGATTCGACCTATCATGAAATCAAATACCTCCTGTTCATAAAGTAAGTTTAAAGCAAATATCGATTTGATCACTTCGCTTGGTAAAGCTAATAGGTCCTGTTACTTTAATTTAAAAGTGATACGTGGAACGGTATTAATGCAACAGAATAAGTCTTTTATTGTTTTTTCTTCGATAATAGATATCATTTCATTGCCTTTTATACATGGCCATGTATTGAATAACTTTGAATATGGGAAGGCGTTAAATAAATGTGAAAATATTCTTATGCCTGCAATATTACTGCCTGTAATATTTTGTTCCAGCATGGTAAAGGTGATAATTTTAAATAAGCTGTTTAAACGTTTTTCCTGCAAGAGTTCTGTATTTCGATTTAATAGATCATCGAATGAGGTTATCTGAAAAATGACTGGAAATCGTTTTATCGGTGTATTAAATAGATCTGATTCAGTAAAAACATTTTTTTCTGTGTTTTCGTATTCATTAGCTGCGATTATAAATTGATTTGCAAGGACTTTCGCCGATTGTTCGGCAAGCGATGCAACATATTGAGCGTGAGGAAATGTAGGATGAAACTCTTGAGCTGATTTGAACTTGGCTGATTCAAACATACCGTTATTTGACTGAACTATAATAATGCATAATAAAAGGCCCATTTTACTATTCATTGTTTGATTCCTTAAAATTGTTTGATTTTTGAAATATTTTTACATAAATTTATTTATTGTCAATATTTTTTATTTTTAAAACGTTTTATTTAAAATAATTTTTGAATCTTTTTTCAATATGTTAATTTTGAACATATCTATTTATGAGTTTTTTAAAAAGTGTGATAGACTTTTTATTTTAAAAAAGGTGTGGATATGGAAAACAGATCTCTTTTATTGTGGATAGACCTTGAAATGACAGGATTAGATAGTCATACCGATGTGATTTTGGAGGTCGCAGCTTTATTGACCACATTTAATGGTATGGAATTAATTGACAATCCAGTTCATGGCATTATCTATCAAACAGATGGCGCCTTAAAAAAGATGAATGAATGGGTCAAAAACCAACATCAAAAAAGTGGATTGACTGAACAGGTTTTGCAGTCTAAAATTTCGATTGGGTCTATTGATGAGCAAATTGCTCATTTATTGCAACGCCATAACTGTGAAAAGCAGTCTGTCCTTTTATGTGGTAACTCTGTCTGGCAAGATCGAGCATTTATTATAAAATATATGCCATTAACTGCTGGATTTTTGCATTATCGTATTATCGATGTATCAACCATAAAAGAACTTATCAGAAGATGGTATCCTGAAAATGAAACTGCGATCTTTATTAAAAAAGAGAGTCATCGAGCGGTGGACGATATTTTGGAATCTATTGCAGAATTACGACATTATAAAAAGCATTTTTTTCTTACATAGCTTACTTCTGTTTTTTGCAATGTACCTGTTTTATCTTGCACTCTTGAGCTATTAATTGTCTAAAAACAGTTGAATCATTGTTTTATGTGTCTATTTTTTTTTATTTTATAAGCAACTGATGAATGGTTATTTTAAAATAAATGGTAGTAGATGAAGCTCGTTTTTTATATAGTTTCGTGTGTATTTTTGGTTCTTAAAAATAACGGTATGGATATTTCTACGGATGGGCAAACAGGTTTTTTTTCAGTGATTCAAAAGATTTCTTTACATAATGGTTATATTCAAAAGGATGGTGATGATCAGGTTAGTCCAAGGGTTCTGATGGGAGAATGGGTCAATATCATGCGTACTACTAGAGATACCGAAACATTGACAAAAAATAAGGATTATAAAAATTATGCTTTAGCACTTGTTACTTTGTTATCAAAGCAAGAACAGAAAAATCTGTTTGACACTCCCTCTGTGAGTGAATATTTTGTCGATATGGCGTTGCGCGATGGACAGATTTTTAAATTAAAAAAAGAGATGCGCATGATGGAACGTTTGAAATATCATAACAATCTTTCCAAAATAGAATGTATTTTGGCAAACTGTTTTATTATCGCACATCTATGGTTATTTTATCAAGTTGGGTTACCTGTACAGGATAAGAAATTCTTTATTACCGAAAGTGCATTAATTGTGGCACCTTGGTTGTTATATTTATATTCAAAAAGTAGAATCAATAATGAAATAACCAGATCAAAGAATACAGTACAAAAAGCAGTAATCGATTACGCTAATACATTGGAAGAGGTTGAGATAGTATATGAGCATGAATAGAGAAAAATGTGTGCACCTAATAAATCGGTGTGAAAAAAAAGCTGCTTGCATAAGGTGTTCTGTCGGCTGATTTATAAAGATATAGTGCGGCATCAATAGTCTCTGCTTTTATATATATAATGCGCATATGATTGCTTTTTATTTTATGAACGAGTGGTTTTGTTGGCCCCAGTACATTAATAATCCCTTTTATATTTCTTTTTGCTGAATGTAAAATTTCTGTGTAGTGCATGCTTTCTTGCTCTACCGTTTTCTCATTTATATTGCGTATCTCAATCTCAATAAGCTGAACTGCTGGAGGATAACCAACGGCAATGCGTATATCAAGCTCTTTTGAAAAAAACGAAAGGTAATCCTGCTCATTAAAAAAATATGAAATCGGATGTTCA